>NZ_ANBF01000177.1 GCF_000341025.1 Nocardiopsis salina YIM 90010
CCACCGCCGGTCTTCCCGTGCCACAACCCTGCCGGGCCGCGCCGACGGGGTGCCTCGTCCTCAGAGGCCATGTTCCTGCCTCCCCTCCCCGTCCTGGCGGGGTCGTCCGTCGATCGCGCGCGCCAGCGCCTGCGCTGCGGCTTCCAGGACGGTGTCCTGAGTCGCTTCCCGGATCCGCCGGGCGCGCACGGCCGACCCCTGGGCCACGTGTCGGTCGTGTGCCAGCCTCAGAACCCCAGCACCGCTCTCGGCGATGAGCCGCTCGGTCCGGGCGGCGTCGAAGCCCGGGTCCTCTCCCTGTTCCTCCTCGGACAGCAGCACGACCGTCCGGGCCAACTCCTCGTCGCGGCCGCCGGCGACGGACAGTCCGGTGCCGTCGACCCCGTCCAGGAAACGGCCCACGGCAAGTGCGCCCACACGGGTGGAGCGGGCGACGAGCACACGCGCATGGGCGTCCGTGCAAGCAGCGGCCACGAACGGTGCCTCCTGCGGCCCCTCCACGAGCGTCACCCCGAAGAAACGGGACAACGGCAGGAGGCCGCGCAGGTGCGCCTCCTCGTCCCCGGGGTCGGTCCCCACGGTCCACAGGCGGTTCCCGACCCTGCCGACGCTCTTCTCCACTGCCTCGAAGGAAGTGGTGTCGAGCCCTGTACCGAGGCTTCCGGGCGCGTCCGTGCCCAGTCGGCGCGCCAGCGTCGGTTCGTGGGGCGACGCGCCCACCGCCAGCACGCGGTCCCACCGGTAGTGGGCCAGCGCCCGGGCCATGAGCGCGGCCGCCCCGGCGCTCTCGGTCCCGTCGAGGTGCTCGACGACGATGCGGCGCCCGGTCGCGGAGGACCGCTGCAGTCCCCGCGCCACGGTGATGGCCTCGGCGACCTCGTCGACCGGGCGGAAGGGCCTGAGCAGGGCACGCCCGGCCCTGCGCCCCCAACTGTCCCCGGAGACGGGGCGGGGGTCGGACGGTGTCGACGTGGGTGTCGCGGTCATCGTCGCTCCCCGGTCAGAAGGTGTCGATCAGTCGCTGGTAGGTGTCGAAGGCGCCCACGGCCAGGGGCACCAACACGATCACGGCCACGACCTCCACACGGCCCGCGATGTTGCGCAGACGGGCGCGCACGTGCTCGGGGGGTTCGGCCGAGAGCACGACGAAGGGGATCGAGGCGACGGCGGCGGCGATCCCGAGGGCCGGCCAGACACCCCAGGTCTCGGCCTCGGCCCAGCTGAACAGGAACGCCGCAAGGACGACGAGGCTCGCAGCGATGAGTGTGGCCTTCTGTGCGATCAGCGGGAACAGGCGTGAGCGACCGGCCACGACCACGGCGAGCACCGCTGAGAGCCCTGCCGTCCACAGGCTGTAGTTCGCGGCCAGGACGACGCCGGCCACGCACGAGGCCACGGCGACGGCGAACGTGGCGATGACCAGGCTGCGATGGGCGCCCGCCACGGAGTCGAGGACGTCGGTGCGGGCGACCTCGTCCCCCTCGGTCCGCTCGTCGTCCAGCACCGACAGGCCGGAGAAGATCAGGGCCAGGCGCAGGAGCACGCTGAGCAGGATCACGCAGGCCACCGACATGATGACGGCGACCTGTTCCTGGGGCAGCCCGAAGGCGGCCCCGGCCACCCAGACGGCGGTGAGCGCGGCCCCCACACCGCCGCCGGTCAGGCCCCCGCGGCCGAGCCCCGAGGTCAGGCCGAGCAGCAGGACGAGGCCGGAGGCGAGCGCGGCCAGAGCACCCCACCGCACCCACTCGGGCCATCCGAAGTGGTCGCAGGCCACCCACAGGGACAGGCCCCCGACCGCGGTCCCGCTCATCGCCAGGGCGGTACCGAGTGCCTCGCGCCAGAGCACGCCGACGGCGGCGCCGGCCGCCACGAGGACCCCCGCGAGTACCGCCGTCCACACCAGGGCCGAGACCCCGCCGAGGTGCCCCTGGGCGAGGTGGCCGATGGCCAGGAACAGCGCGATCAGGGAGACCGTGGCGGTCCAACGCGCGGCGAGCGGGGTCCACCGGGCCCAGTGCTCGTCCAGCGCCCGCGAGACCGCTTCGGGGACCTCGTGCACGACGGGCGCCGGCACCGGTTCCTCGGCACGGACCAGCCGGAGCACGGCGCCGTCGGTGATCTGGCGGTCCTCCAGGCTGACCTCGCCGTCGAGGACGGCCCCCGAGGCGGTGACCAGGTGCCGGAGCCTGGCCGGGTCCGCCGGCTTGTCACCGAGGAGGTCGAGCACCTCGGGCATGAGAGCACCGACGGGTTCGTCGGCGGGCAGGACGGCGTCGACCCTGCGTTCCTCGCCGACGAGCGTCACCCGGCTCCAAGCGGTCATGGTCGATTGCTCCTGCTGTTGCTGTGTCGTGGTCGTGCTGGGCCGTCGGGTTCCCGGCGGCGGGGATCACTGGGGTACGTCGTTGACCGCGACGCGCTCGACGTAGCCGTAGGCCACGAGCCAGCGGAGCGTGGGGGCGGGCGGCACGTCCGGGAAGCCTGCGGTATCGAGCGTGAAGCGGACCCCGCCGCCGGGGTTGTCGCCCTCCGCCGGGGCGATGGCTGCGGTCACCTGGAAGGGGTGCACGACCCGGTACCGGTGGTAGAGCTCCTCGTCGCCTGCGCCGGTGCGCACGTGTTCGGGCAGCCCGCGTTCCTCGTAGGGGGCGCCGTCGGGGTACAAGTGGCGCCCGGCCTCGGGACCGAAGGCGTCGATGTGGTCACCGGGTTCGAGTTCGTGCAGGTAGGAGTCGCCGCTGCGCTCCTCGAGGCCCTCGTGTACCTCTTCCACGAGCTCTTCGGTGCCCTCGACAGCCTCCTCTTCCTCTTCCGGGGTGAGCGCGGCGGGGTCGGCCTCGGTCGTGGCGAGCTCCTGGAAGAGCCAGCGTGCGGCCTCGTCCTCGGTGCCGAACTCCTCGTTGGGCCGGCCCTGGTCGAAGTCCATGACGGAGGCCTCGAGGTGGCCCTCGGGGTCCTGGGTGATGAGGTAGTAGCTGCTGATGCTGCCGGGCTCGGGCCTCGGGTCGCCGGGCAGGACGTACAGGTGCTCCTCGACCCCGGCCGCCTCCAGCTCGTCGCCGAGCATGTCCAGGGTGACCTCTTCGCCGACCCAGTCACCGGGCACGGGCGGGACCGCGTTCTCCGCGGGGCCCGACTCGGCCTGCTCCTGTTCGAGCTGCTGGTCGCTGAGGGTGGTGGTGATGAAGGACCAACCCACGCTTCCGGCGCACCCGACCGCGGCGAGGCAGGCACTGAGGGCGACCTTGCCGATGTTCTCGTCGAGGCGTCGGCGGGGGGGCCNTCGGACCGCGACGGACTCCAACAACTGGTTGTCGTAGTCGCGGCCCACCGGCGCTCCTCGTCTCGGTCTCGTACTGGGGTGGTCGTCCTAGGGGGTGGTCAGATGCTGCTGACGGCAGTGTTGGCCCGGGTGAGGGTGTCCTGGGCCGTGGAGTCGTTCTTCTCCATGGTCTCGCGCAGCAGACGGATGATTGCACGGACCTCGTTGCCGCAGGTGTTCCACTTCTGCTCGACCTCGCGGTAGGCCTCGTCGACCCCGTCGGCCTCGAAGTCGGCCATGGCGCTGTTGACGTCCACATCACGCTCGCCGATGATCTCCTCCAACCGGGAGGCGATCCGTTCGATGTTGCTCTGCACCTCGGACGAGGCACCGTCGTCGTAGGCCTTCTGTCCCGAGCTCATCGCATCTCCTCACTGCACAGGGGCCGGGGGTGTGCCGTCGGCGCGCCGGGGCTGGGCGCGACGGCGGGGGTCACTTGAACTTCGCGGCGTCGAAGTTGGCCTTGCCCATGTCGTTGTTGGCGTCGTCGGCCATGGTCTCGTCACCGGTGCGGAACGCCGTGTCCATCTCCTGCTGGCCCTCGTTGATGCGGCCCAGCCCCGACTTGAGGTCGGCCGCGATCATCTCGGAGTTGGCCTTGAACGAAGCGAAGGCGGCCTTGCCCTCGCCGTCGAACTTGCCCTCCAGGGGTTCGGCCGCGGAGATGAGGTCCTTGATCAGGCCCTCCAGTTCTTCACCGGACGAGCTGGTGTTCTTCTGGAGGACCGGCACGGTCTCTTCGTTGAAGCTCCACCGAGACATGGTTCACCTGCTCAGTTAGGGGGCGGCAGAAGCGGTCTCCGACGACGGTGTGCGGAGAACGGGGTCGTGAGGGGCCTCCGCACCGTTCGTCGACCACAAATCATGTCAGGCGGCGCAGACAGACCGTCGGGCGCCCCGACCTCGCCTCCGGCACCCCGGTCCCTCCCCAGGACCCGGGTTCACCTGTGTGGATCCGGACGAACACGAGCCCTCACCGGCACCTTCTCGGATCACGACCCCCGGAGTGCACCCCCGAAATTTTAATCGAAATGACATAAATGGCCGCGAACAGTGAAGAACTCGGCGGCCATCCTCGCGAACCGGACACGCGCGTCCACCATCCCACCCCTGATCGCCCGTACGCCCGGGCCTCCCACGGTGAGGCCGCGGGCCCGTTTCGGTAGGCTTCCTCCGCGCCTGCCCGGCCCGCCTCCCCCGACCCCGAGAGGAACGCCGATGACGCTGAGGGTCGTGCACCGGCCGACACGCATCGTCTACCCGGCCCCGGCACAGCAGCCGCGCGAGGTGGAGGCGCCACCGACCCTGCCCGACGGCAAGTCGCAGCCCAACCCGCTGATGACCATGCTGCCCATGATCGGGATGATGGCCTCCCTGTCGATCATGATGGTCATGCGCAACCCGGCCTTCATGGCCATCGGCGCCGTCCTCATGTGCGTGGCCCTCGTCGGTGCCGTGGTCATGCTCTTCTCCCGGAGGGGCCAGGTCGGCCGCCAGCGCCGCAACCAGCGCGAGCTGTACCTGGAGTACCTGGAGGAGCTGCGCGAGGAACTCAGCGAATGGGAGAACGGCACCCGGTCCCACGCACGCCTCCTCGATCCCCCGCCCGAGTCGCTGTACGACATCATCCGCGACCCCACCCGGCTCTGGGAGCGCCGCCGCCGCGACCGCGACTTCCTCGACGTGCGGATCGCTACGGGCATGACCTCCGGACGTCCCCTGCAGCTCGCCGAGCAGGGCACCGCCCTCACCCCCACCGACCCCTTCATGCAGTCCGAGGCCCGCGCCCTCATCGACCGCTTCGGGGCCATCCCGGACATGCCGCTCCGGCTCCCGCTGGACATGGTCGGCAACATCAGCGTGGTCGGTGAGCACGAGGACCTGATGCGTCTCGTGCGTGCCCTCGTCGCGCAGTTCGGCGCGTTCCACGCCCCCGAGGACGCCGGCCTGGCCGTTGCCCACCCGGAGGACCGGGCCGAGGCGTGGGCCTGGCTCCCGTGGTTCCCGCAGGCCCTCGACCCGCAGCGCCGCGAGAACGGTGTCGCCACCCGCCTCATCGCACCCGACCCGCGTGAACTGGGCGGCCTGCTCGCCGACGAGCTGCGCGCACGAACCGACTTCGCCTCCGAGGTCCGCCGCGGCATGGGCCGCCGCGAGGCCTACCGCATGCTCCGGCGCCTCGTCGTCGTGCACGACACCCACGGCGAGGTCGCCACCGAACTCGTCCGCCCCGACCACGCCGTCGACCCCGCAGACCTCGGCCTGACCGTGCTCCATCTGGTCGCGCGCCAGGTCGACGAGCCCAGCGACGTCAACCTGCGCGTGACCGTCAACGGCGACGAGGCCGTGGTCGAGGACCTGCGCGGCACCGACCCGGTGGTCTCCAGCGGCACCGTCGACCATGTCACCCCGGCGACCCTCACCGGCCTCGCCCGCATGCTCGCGCCTCTGCGCCTGTCCCCCGAGTCGGTGGAGGAGTCCGCGCAGGAGGGCGGCAGCATCGACTTCCCGTCCATGCTCGGCGTGCACGACCCCGGCGACATGGACGTGCCCCGCATGTGGGCGCCCAGAAGCGAACGTGCGTTCCTGCGTGTGCCCATCGGCGTGGACGACATGGGCAACCCCGTGGTGCTGGACCTGAAGGAGTCCGCACAGCTCGGTATGGGCCCGCACGGCCTCTGCGTGGGCGCCACCGGATCCGGTAAGAGCGAGATGCTGCGCACGCTCGTGCTCGCTCTCGCCGGTTCCCACCCGCCCGACCGGGTGAGCATGGTGCTGGTCGACTACAAGGGCGGCGCGACCTTCGCCCCCTTCGAGGAGATGCCGCACGTGGCCGGCGTCATCACCAACCTCGAGGACGACGCCGCCCTCATCGAGCGTGTGTACGCGAGCCTGTCCGGCGAGGTCCAGCGGCGCCAGCAGGTGCTGCGCGACGCCGGGAACGTGTCCAACATCGGCGACTACCAGTACAAGCGCGAACAGGACCCGAGCCTGCCCCCGCTGCCGCACCTGCTGGTCATCATCGACGAGTTCGGCGAGCTGCTCACCGCACGCCCCGACTTCATCCAGCTGTTCCTGTCGATCGGACGGATCGGGCGCAGCATCGGCGTGCACCTGCTGCTGTCCAGCCAGCGCATCGAGGGCGGCAAGCTGCGCGGCCTCGACACCTACCTGTCCTACCGCTTGGGACTGCGCACCTTCTCCGAGGAGGAGAGCCGCACGGTCCTCAACACCCCGGACGCCTTCCACCTGCCCGCCCTGCCCGGGTTCGGCTACCTCAAGGTCGACACGACCGTCTACCAGCAGTTCAAGGCCGGGTACGTGTCCGGCCCCTACCGCGGCCCGGTGGCCGAGGAGGAAAGCAACGAGGAGCAGCGGCCCGGCGTGCGCCGCTACACTGCGTTCAACCCGGACCCCGAGGAGGAAGAGCGCCAGGAGAAGGCCAAGGACACCGGCCCCTCCATGCCGTCCCGCAGCACCGGCCCCACCCTCCTGGACGTCATGGTCGGCCAGTTCAACCAGCACGGTGACCGCACCCGCGCCATCTGGCTCCCGCCGCTGCCGTCCGCGCTCACCCTCGACCAGGCCGCCGGGGAACCCGAGGCCACCGAGCACGGGCTGCGCCTGCCCGGTGAACGCCCGGCCCTCCGCCTGCCCGTCGGCACGTTCGACGACCCCTCCCGCCAGTGGCAGGACGTCTGGGAGATCGACCTCACCGCATCCGGCGGGCACGTGGCGGTCATCGGCGGACCCCAGAGCGGCAAGACCACCCTGCTGCGCACCCTCGTGACCTCGCTCGCGCTCACCCACACCGCCGAGCAGGCCGTCGTCTACGGCCTCGACCTGGTCGGCGGCGGGCTCCAGGCGCTCAAGAAGCTGCCGCACGTGGGCGGCGTGGCGCTGCGCACCGACACCGAGCGTGTGCGGCGCACCGCCGAGGAGATGCGCGGAATGCTCGAGCACCGCCAGGAGGTCTTCCGCGACCGCGGCATCGACTCCGTGTCCCAGCTGCGGCGCATGCACGCCCGCGGCGACGTTCCCGAGCTCGCCAGCGCCGACGTCATCCTGTGCATCGACGGTTACGGGGCGCTGCGCAACGACTTCTCCGAGATCGAGGGCATCGTCACCGACCTCCTCCAGCGCGGCGGCGGTTACGGCATCCACGTCGTGGCAGGCATGCTGCGCTGGAACGACGTGCGTATCGCCACTCAGTCCAACTTCGGGCAGAAGGTCGAGCTCCACCTCAACGACGCGACGGAGTCGACGATCGACCGCAAGCTCGCCGACACCTTCCCCGAAGGCGTGGCGGGCCGTGCCCTGATCCCCGGAAAGCTGTTCGCCCAGACTGCGCTGCCCCGCTTCGACGGCGAGGCCTCCGACGAGGACCTGGGCACGGTCGTGGAGGCGACAGTGCGCGAGATCGACCGTGCGTGGCCGGGCAAGCGTGCCCCCGAGGTGCGGGTGCTGCCGACATCACTGTCGGTGTCCTCGCTGCCCTCCTGGGAGAGCGAGCCCGAGAACGTCCCGGTGGGTGTGGACGAACGTTCGCTGTCGCCGGTGTCGCTGGACCTGTTCGAGCGGGACCAGAACATGCTGCTGTTCGGCGACGGCGAGTGCGGCAAGACCAACTTCTTGCGCCTGCTCGCCGAGGGCCTCGTGGACAGGTACACGCCGAAGGACGTCGTGTTCGCGGTCATGGACCCCCGGCGCTCGCTCCGCAACCTCGTGCCCAACGAGTACATGGGCGGCTACGCGAGCAGCCCGCGCGTGTGCGGGAGCCTGTCCGCCGGTGTCGCCAAGGAGCTCGAGGAGCGCTTGCCGGACGACGGCGACCCCGACTCCCTGGACGTGCCGACCTTCTCCGGGCCTCGCATCGTGGTGATCGCCGACGACTACGACGTGCTCACGACAGCCGGGCAGAAGCCCCTGGCCCCGTTCGTGCCGTTCGTATCCAGCGGCCGCGACATCGGGCTGCACTTCGTGGTGGCGCGTCGCGTCGCAGGCGCGAGCCGGGGCCAGTTCGAGCCCCTGGTGCAGGCCATGCGGGAGATCGGCACGACGGCGCTGGTGATGTCGGGCGACCGGTCCGAGGGGCAGATCCTGCCGCGCGTGCATGCCTCCCCGCAGCCCTCGGGCCGGGGTCTGTGGGTCTCGCGCACCGGGTCGACGCAGTTGGTGCAGACCGCCGTGCGCGACACCCAGGAGCACCGCCGTCCCTGACCTCCTGTGGCCGCTGGAACACCGAAATGTCCGAACCTTCGGGCACGATGGATCAACCACACACAGTGACCGGCCCTCCATGCGCCTGCCCCCACCGAGGAGTCACCCATGTCCGGATGGAGTATCCAGATCGACGCCGTCTCAGGCGTGCTGACCACGGTCCTCGGCCACCTCGGCGACGAGGACGCCACCGAGGGGCTGTCCGGAAGCATCCAGACCATGGACACCGCCGTGCAGAGCGCGGCCGAGGAGTGCGGCGACAGCTTCCCCGTCGAGACCGCACTCGGACTCTTCATGTCCCACTACGGCCCCCTGTGCGGCCAGATGGTGCGCCGCACGGGGTCGGCCGTCACTGCGTGTTCGGAAGTCGACCTGGAGATGGCCGAGACCGCACAGCGCAACAACCTCGAGGCACCGGTCACCGAGGACGACCTGCCTCCGAACCTCTGGCCCCCACCCGCCCCCGAATCCCCCGCCCCCTGAGAAGGCCGTATGCCCGACAACGCCCTCGAGGACGAGTTCTTCACCGACGCCGACCCCGGCTCGTGCTACGACGACGGGTTCATCAACCCGGCCAATATCCTGATCCCCTACATCGACGCCGACGCGCTCGAGGAGTACGCGGGCGACATCCGGCGCGCCGGATGCGACATCGGGACCGCCGACGAGGACATCGTCACTTCCTGGGGCGGGCTGTCCGGCGTCTACCAGGCCCCGGAATCCGAGGCGCTGCTCGAGGCCGTCGACCCGGTCGAGACCGACGGGGAGTCGGTCGCCACCGGGACCAGCGGCCTGGCGAGCGCCCTGGAGGACTTCGCCGAAACGGTCCGGCACTACAAGACGCGCCTCAGCGGTCTGCGCGACGAGGCCGTGGAGATGCGCAAGGTCATCGACACCGACGAGGACTGGCGCGACGACGAGGACCTCGTCGAGGAACACAACGCGCTCCTCCTGCGTGTGCAGTCCGCCCAGGGCGGCTGGGACAACGCCCAACTGGACGCTGCCAACGAGATCACCGCGCCGTCCCGAGTTCGTCACGGTCGACGAGATGGACGGGGACGGCCACGACGGCAGCCAGATCCCCTACGGCTTCAGCGAGATCCCCGAAGGTCAGCACATGCCCCGGGGCGGCGCGGCCGAGGTCGACGAACCCTGGTACGTCGACGCCTGGCACGCAGGAGCGGACATCGCGACCGGTGTCGTCCAGGACTTCGGAGGCCTCACCGGCATCTGGCACGACGGCACGTGGGCCAATCCGTTCTTCGGAGCCCAGGGCCAGGAGAACCGGACCGCCTACATGTCGGAGACCCTCGAGGGCCTGGCCCTGCTCACCGGGTTCTACGACCCAGCGAAGGACGAGGGCGACCAGTGGGGCGTCAGTAGCTTCGGCGAGTGGGTGGACAACGTCCTCCCACCCCTGCGGGAGGTCGGCCAAGGCATCGTGCCCACCGACGAGTGGGACGACCGCCCCGGTACACCATCACGCAGGGGGCCATCAACATCGGCCTCATCGCCGGCGGGGTGGTCCTGTCCTTCACCGGGGCGGGGGCCGTGGTCGGCGCGCCCATGGCTGGTCTCGGTATGCGCAACCGTATCTCCGCACTCAACGACGCGGGCTCGGGTAGCTACGACGTGCCGGACCTCCGCACGCCCGGTGCGGACGTCTCACGGCTGCCCGGAATACCCAGTTCCGGTTCTGTGCCTGGCGGTGGCGCCGTACCGACCACGGGCGTCGGAGCGTGGTTCTCCGGCTTGATCGGGGATCTGCAGAGTTCGGTCGGGCGCCTGGGCCAGGGACACGGGCCCGCCGACCCGGCTGCCTCCCCTCCGCGGGGGCCGGAGTCCGGCGACGGTACGAACAACGGCACTGACCGGAGCCGCGGCCGAGAGTCCGACGAGATCGACACCGGTGCCACCCCGGACGACGTGAACCGGCTATCGAAGGGGTGGAGGACCACGTGCGCCGTAACGCGCACGACCGCGACGCCGAGTTCCAGGTCCTCAACTGTTCGGCGACCGGAGGGAGCCCGCACTCGCAGGCGTCACGGCCGGGGGTTCCGACAGCCCGGGCTTCACCAATGCCGGCGGGGACCTCGGCGGCGGCACGGGGTCCGGATTCGCGGCCGGTGGTGGCGGTGGCGGAACCTCGAGCGGCGGCGACCTCGGCGGCCCGGGTCAGGGCGCGGCGAGCAGCGGCCCCACACCCGGCGGTGGTTCCGGCGGATCCGCAGGCCCCGTCATCGGTGGTGGGGGTACCAGCAGCACGGGCGGCGACCTCGGCCCGCCGCCTCCCGGCGCCGGCCCTGGCGGAGGCGGCTCGGGCAATGACCCCGCGGCGCCCGTCCACATCGGCCCCGACGACCCGCTCATGCCTGGCCCCAAGGAGCGCTTCGGCGACGGCATCGACCTGGATCCCAACACAAGGTACGAGATCACCGATGCCCAGGGACGATCGAGCACGTACTTCACCAATGGCCATGGCACGATCAACGAGATCCACACCGATGCTCGACCGCAGGGCTCTGATCATCCGGAACTGAAACAGCCCCGACCAGACGCCAAATACGTTGTCCGAGCAAATTCCACAGAATACACCTACTACACCGACTCCAACCGTCGGACAGTCCGAGCCGAAGGCGAACTCACCCCTGGGTCGCACGACCGCAATGAAGGCGAGCAGAAAAAGGTAAACACTGAGGCCAAAGTATACTTCGATGAGCTCAATAAGCGAATCAAAGATGACTTCAAGGCCGACCACGGAAGATACCCACGCCCAGGCGAAGTTCAACTATGGCAGACCGGCAAAGGACTCTGGAACGGCGGCCACCTCTACGGCTCAAGTGAATTCTTCGGACCCGGTGAGCGCCTCAATCAGGTGGCCATGATCAAGGAGGTCAACCAGAGGCGTGCAAAAAACGAAGGGATCGGCGGCAGCTTCAGAAACGCAGAGATGACGTGGGACGCGCTACTCAACGGCGAAGAGCACCGACTCCCCGAGATCCTCGGAAAGGGACACGATAAAGTCATGGAAAAACTCGGACCTGCACTGGAAGCAGGGCCCAGGCCACCAAAAATCGAAACTACAATCAACATGATTGATGACTCAAATCTCAAGCCCATTAAAGTTGACGGGAAGACGATTTACCCACCCCCCACTTCCATCGAAGTCAACTGGACAGTCAACGGCGTAGTCCAGGACCAAATCGATTATCCGAACATCCCGAAGGGACCCAAACCTTGATCCTCGACCCCATCGGAAGAATGACCCCCGAGGAAGAATCAGATGCACTCATCGAATTCGGGCGAGATCTGATGTCTGCAGCACCGAAAGAGTGGACAAAGATCTATTATCGCTTCCACGGACTTGCCCCCTACTCAACCTACGGCATTTTTCTCTATAATTCGGATGACAGAGAAGAGCGATTCGATATCCCCAACTCGGCCAAGTTGACCGTTAAGCGCCTGCGAGCTGGGATGTACAAACAAGGCCGCGGCACCTGGTACTCCATGCACTACACCATCACCCCACCCACCCGATACGACGTCACCTTCAACTACGACAACCCACCCGACTTCCTCATCCCCGCCTCACCCCACGCCTACGTCGACGATCTCCACTACTTCCCCCGCGACCCCGAACACATTCCCACCTGGCTCCAGGAGCAAATCGACCAAGCCAACAACGACACCTGACCCGCGATCCCCACACCGAAGGCCCACCGTGACCTACACCGTGACGGCGCTGACCGAAGAACTCCCCCGGGTCCGCCCGATGATCCGGGCCCTGGCAGCGGCCCACCCGGACCTTACGATCCGGAGCGCGTCCAGGGGCGCGATCGTGCGGCTGCGTGACGCGGACGGTCGCCCGTTCGTGTCCGTGGAACCGCCGCAGGCGATCGACAGCCCGCACGAGGTCGCACGCCTGCTCGGCCACGAGGCAGCCTCCGCACTCACCCACAACGCCTGGTGGACGGACGTGCGCGCCCCTGACGACCACCCGGAAGCCATCGTCGCGGCGCACCGTTTCGCGGACTCCCTGGTCACCGACCACGGCGGTCGCGCCTGGCCGGCCGAACCCCGGCACACCTGGCAAGAACCCCTGCCGCAGGGAACGGCGAACCACCCCTCTGCCCTCGTGGAGACCGACGAGATCCGCCTCATGGCCGTCGACGCCCCGGTCGCCACCTTCTCGGCGGCCGTCGCCGATGCGATGGCTGCTTCGGCACGGGACGGCCTCGGCCTCCACCTGCTCACGCCTGCAACGACCGCGCTCTCCCATCCCCTGCGGCAGATCCTCACCACTCAGAAGTGCCGGTGGGTCGTCGAGGGCCCGGAAGGCGGACACCACGACGGCATCAGCGGCGCTCCGCTCGTGTGGGACGGGGTTTCCGGCTTCGTCGTCGACCGCAGCGGCTCTCTCCCCGCACTCGCTCGCGCCAACAAACCTGCCGGGTTCGTGGTGAATCTGCACACGGTCCGTCCCGCCTCGGCCGACCTCCTCCTGGGGGACGACCTCGCAGTCGTCGTCCACACCCTGTGCGGGGAGGAACCCACCGCTTGGGGCACCGAGGAACCCGTCGTCTCCGCGTGGGACCTGCAGGCCCTCACCGACCTGTGCCGCAAACGCGCGCCGTCACCCACCCACACCCTCGTCTCCGGCCCGTCCTTCAGCGCGAGCCTGCGCGTGACGCGCGCTCAGGAGGGCGTGAAGCAGAGCGTGAGCCTGGCCGTCCCCGGCCACGAGGTCCCCGAGGCGTTCCCCGACCTGATCGCGCAGCTGTCCGAGCACCTGCGCTCGATGACGGTCCGGCGCGTGCCCGAGGCCCACGACACCCTGCACAGGCCGGTCTCCAGCGGCGTCGCACTCCCCACAGAACTCGTCCTGGGCCCGGAGACCGTCGCGGAGATCGGGATCGACCACGCGCTCGCCGCACCAGTGGTCCCCGAGCGCATCGGGGCCCGCTGGTCACCCGCGCTCCGGTACACACTCTCCGGCGAGGAACCCCGACAGCAGTGGGAGACCCACCGCGCTCTCCTCGGCCACCTGGCCCGGGACCATCGGAACGCCGGCGTCTGATGCCGGTACCGCACCCACGCACGCACCACACGCATCCCCAGCCCCAGTAGTCTCCGCACGACCCCGGGCGGCATCCCAGCAGCCCGGCAGCGAACCGACCCCCGTAGGGAAGAAGAGGAGCCCAGCATGTCTCAGGAGCCGATCGGCGGCATGACCCCCATCGACGAAAGCCAGTCCCTCGTCGAGCTCGGCAAGGCCTGCCTGGCCGTGGTCGACCCCGACTGGAGCCAGGTGGTCCTGCGCTACGCGGCCGTCGCGGGCCACGAGTCCGTGGACCTGGTCCGCCGGGGCGACGACGGTTCGGAGCGTTCCCTGGACGCCCCGGGCGAGGCGATCGAGGAGGCCCGCCGCCTGCGCAACGGCATGTACAAGGAGGACACGGGGACCTGGTTCACGATGCGCTACACCATCAACCCGCCCGGGTCCTACGGCGTGGACTTCGAGTACGACCAAGAGCCCGGGTTCGACGCCCCTTTCCCCCCGGCCGCCTTCGTCCAGGACCTGGAGCGCTTCCCCCGCACCGAGGAGCACATCCCCGAGTGGCTCGCCCGTACGCTCGCGCAGGCGCGCGGCGAGGGCTGAGCCCCGCCCCGAGGTCCCGCACGGCAGGGTCAGCGCAGCGCGTCGATCAGCTCGGCGAGGGCCGCGCCGGCGTCCTCGGGGCGGGCCTCGCGCACGGTCCACCCGCGCATCCCGGCGAGCTTGGCCACGTGCGTGAAGGCCGGGTCCACGCACAGGTAACCGCAGGGTGCGTCGGGCCAGTCGGCGACGGTGGGGAGGTGCTCGGTGAGGTAGCCGTCGGGGGCGTCGGGCAGCTCGGGTGCCGCGCCCTCGGGGCTCTGGCGTGCGGCGATATCGGTGCGGGTGGGGCTGCCCGGCTGCGGCAGCCACGCGTCGACGAGCACGTAGGCGTACACGGGGCGGTGTGCGGCGCGTTGGGCGGCGCCCACGGCGCCGAGAAGGGGGCCCGCGCCGCCCTCGGCGACGAGGGCGAGGGGCGCACGGGGGTCGTCTGCCGGCACGGCCCGGCCGGTCTCCAGGCTTGCGCGGGCGACGTAACGCGCGGCGTAGGGGGCACGGTCGTCGTCGGCCACCTCGACCACGGCCGGGTCAAGGCCGCGTTCGGCCAGTTCGGGCGCGAGCGCGGGCAGGCGCCCGGGGGCGCCCAGGGGCGGGGGGAGGCAGATGGCGATCACGCCGTGCCGCCCGCCCGGGTCTCGTCCCGCACCCAGTCGAGGTAGGCGGGATTGCCGCCGACGACGGGGACCGCGACGATCTCGGGGACGTCGTAGGGGTGCACGTCGAGGATGCGGGCGGTGAGCGTCTCCAGGCGGTCGGCGGTGGTCTTGATCACCACGATCCACTCGGGGTCGTTCTGCACCTCGCCCTCCCAGCGGTAGTAGCTGGTGATGGGACCGCTGATCTGTGCACAAGCGCCGACCTGGTGTTCGATCACCGCGCGGGCGACGCGCTGGGCGCCGTCCTCGGTGTCGACGGTGGTCTCGACCCGCACGGTGCCTTCGGCACGGACGGTGTCACCGGCCTTCGTCATGGTCACCCCTTACGACCTGGGATCCCGGCGTCGTTCCGGGATCTCGGTGTTCTAGGCTCACTCATCATGAGCGAACGTGATGAACTCCTGCGTCAGATCAACGATAAGGCGGTCGTACGCGGGAAGGTGACCCTGTCCTCGGGGCAGGAGGCCGACTACTACGTGGACCTGCGCCGGGTGACCCTGGACGGGGAATCGGCGCCCCTGGTGGGTTCGGTGATGCTGGACAATGTCGCCGACCTGGAATTCGACGCGGTCGGCGGCCTCACGCTGGGCGCCGACCCGGTGGCGACAGCCATGATGCACGCGGCACACGCCCGCGGCCGGAAGCTGGACGCCTTCGTGGTGCGCAAGTCCGGCAAGGCGCACGGGTTGCAGCGGCGCATCGAGGGTCCGGACGTGCGGGGCCGCAGAGTCCTGGCGCTGGAGGACACCTCGACGACAGGGGGCTCGGTGATGACCGCGATCGAGGCGCTGCGCGAGGAAGGCGCCGAGGTCGTCGCCGTGGCGCTGATCCTGGACCGGGGCGCACGTGAGGCGGTCGCTGCGCAGGGTCTGGAGTACCGGTCGGTCTACGGGGTCTCCGACCTGGACGTCTGAGGGGCCCGTCACTGGGGTTCGGGGGTGTTCCGTGGCCCGGGGTCAGCCGTCGATGCTGAAGCTGAACTCCGGGTCGCGGTCGGAGATGTCGCGCTGCTCGCCGTGCACGAAGACCTCCACGGCGGCCGGGTCCTCGACGGTGACCTCGAGCCCGCCCTCGGCGCTCGAGTAGTTCACCGACTGGCCCTGTCTGAGTTCGTAGTCGAGGAGGACGTCGCCGCCGGGCTCCCGGACGTGGACGTTGCTGGATTCCCCGGTCACCTGGATGTAGAGGGCTCCCAGGTTCTCGGGCCGTTCTTCCTCGACGGATGCCTCGGAGGCGTTCGCGTTCACACTGGTCTCGGCCGACGGCAGCGACCGGTAGAAGAAGAACACGCCCAGGCCGACCATGCCGACCAACAGCACGACGGCCACGACGATGGCCATCACCTGACCAACGCCTCGAGGATCGTTCCTATGCCTTCCCACGGCGTCGAATGTAGCGTGTATCACGGCAAAAAGCGACAGCAGTCGACCAGTAGCCCCACCGATCACACAATTCGGTCACATCTTCACAGATCATCCCGCCCCCTGCCCCTTCCGAAAGAACCGCAGGGAACGGACACCCCGCACCTCACGTGAACCCGACAAGGCCGGGCACTTTGGTCTAGACCTTTTCAACGGCTCCGCGGATTCGCGATACTTGGACGACACCGCCGAACCCAGGGAGGCAAAGTCATGCCCATCGCCAGCCCCGACGTCTACGCCGAGATGCTCCAGCGCGCCAAGACCGAGGGTTTCGCCTACCCGGCGATCAACGTGACCTCCAGCCAGACGCTGCACGCCGCCCTGCGCGGCTTCGCGGAGGCCGAGAGCGACGGCATCATCCAGATCTCGACCGGGGGCGCGGAGTTCCTGTCCGGCGCTTCGGTCAAGGACATGGTGACCGGCTCCGTCGCGTTCGCCGAGTTCGCACGTGTGGCCGCCGAGAAGTACTCGGTCAACGTCGCCCTGCACACCGACCACTGCCCCAAGGACAAGCTCGACGGGTTCGTGCGCCCCCTCCTCGACATCTCCAAGGAGCGCGTCGCCAAGGGCCAGGAGCCGCTGTTCCAGTCCCACATGTGGGACGGCTCGGCCGTGGAGCTCGAGGAGAACCTGCAGATCGCCGAGGAGCTCCTGGCCGCGTCCAAGGCCGCCAACACGATCCTGGAGATCGAGGTCGGCGTGGTCGGCGGCGAGGAGGACGGCATCGTCGGCGAGATCAACGAGAAGCTCTACACCACGCCCCAGGACGCACTGCGCACCGCCGAGGTGCTCGGCCTGGGCGAGAAGGGCTACTACATGACCGCACTGACCTTCGGGAACGTGCACGGCTCCTACAAGCCCGGCTTCGTGAAGCTGCGCCCCGAGGTCCTCAAGAACGCCCAGGACGCCGTCGCCGAGAAGCACGGCAGGGCCAAGGCGTTCGACTTCGTCTTCCACGGGGGCTCCGGCTCCACCATGGAAGAGATCCACGAGGCCATCGACTACGGCGTCGTGAAGATGAACGTCGACACCGACACCCAGTACGCCTACACGCGTCCGGTCGTCGACCACATCATGAAGAACTACGACGGCGTGCTGAAGATCGACGGCGAGATCGGCAACAAGAAGGCCTACGACCCCCGCGCCTACGGCAAGGTCGCCGAGGCCGGCATGGCCGCCCGCGTCGTCGAGGCCGCCCAGCACCTCAAGTCCGCAGGCACCAAGCTGCGCTAGACCGCCCTGGGCGATCACGTCCTCCCGACGCCCGGCGGCCGCCCGGCCGCCGGGCGTCCGTGTGTGCGGCTCCGGCCCGGTGGCAGGATGGAAGGCATGAACCTGCACCAGAACCTGCTGAACGAGCCGCCCGAGACGCGCCTGCCCGACGACCCGGAGGCGCGCGAGGCCCTCGAGGCCGCCGACGACCCCACGACGGTCGCCGGCCGCTTCCCCGCCTACTCGGCCGCGTGGGCCCGCCTGGCCGAGCTCGCCCTGGCCGACAACCAGCCGGTCACCGCCTACGCCTACGCGCGGACCGGCTAACACCNGGCTCGACCAGCTGCGCGGCTCCGGGTGGAAGGGCCACGGCCCGATCCCGTGGGACCACGAGCCCAACCGCGGTTTCCTGCGCGCCCTGCACGCCCTCGCCCAGGCCTCCGAGCGGATCGGGGACACCGACGAGGCCGACCGCTGCTCCACGTTCCTGCGCGAGTCCAGCGCCGAGGCCGACAAGGCGCTCAACAGCTGAGACCTCCGCGTGAGCGTGCCACATCCCACGTGCCCTGCGGCAAGAGGCGGACAGACCTCCTCTTAACCGGGAACCGCAGGTCGTGTACGCTCAATACGCAACGGCCCCTGTCGCTGCCTTGCGCCAGGGGTTCATCCATGTTCGGGGCCTGTTGCACCCCGGCTCCGGTGTCGAGCGAAGAGGTAGAACCAATGCCGGCGATCACGCTCGTGGGTGCCCAGTGGGGCGACGAGGGTAAGGGCAAGGCGACAGACCTGGTGGGCGACCAGGTCGATTACGTGGTCCGCTACCAGGGCGGCAACAACGCCGGCCACACGGTGGTCATCGGCGACCAGAAGTACGCCCTGCACCTTCTGCCGTCGGGCATCCTGTCCCCGAACGTCGTCCCGGTCATCGCCAACGGCGTGGTCATCGACCCGGGCGTTCTGCTGGAGGAGCTCAACGGCCTCAAGGAGCGCGGGGTCGACACCTCCAACCTGCTCATCTCCGCGAACGCGCACCTGATCATGCCCTACCACCGGGCCCTCGACAAGGTCAGCGAGCGCTTCCTCGGCAAGGGCCGCATCGGCACCACGGGCCGCGGTATCGGCCCCACCTACGCCGACAAGGTCTCGCGCCAGGGCGTGCGCGTGCAGGACATGTTCGACCCGAAGATCCTGCGCAAGAAGATCGAGCTGGCCCTCAACGACAAGAACCAGCTCCTCACGAAGGTCTACAACCGCCGCGGCCTCGACGCCGAGCCCATCATCGAGGAGTACCTGGCCTACGCCGAGGAGCTGCGTCCCCACGTCGCCGACACCTCGCTGATCCTCAACAAGGCGCTGGACGAGGGCAAGACGGTCTACCTGGAGGGCTCCCAGGGCACGCTGCTGGACATCGACCACGGCACGTACCCGTTCGTGACGTCCTCCTCCCCGACCTCGGGAGGTGCCGCCGCCGGTTCCGGCATCGGCCCCACCCGCATCACCAAGGTCGTGGGCATCCTCAAGGCCTACACGACCCGCGTGGGCTCCGGCCCCTTCCCCACCGAGCTGCTCGGCGAGGAGGGCGAGTGGCTGCGCACCCACGGTGGGGAGTACGGCGTGACCACCGGACGCGATCGCCGTTGCGGCTGGTTCGACGCCCCGATCGCCCGCTACGCGACCCGCGTCAACGGCGTCACCGACTTCTTCCTCACCAAGCTCGACGTGCTCACCGGTCTCGACCGCATCCCGGTGTGCGTGGGCTACGAGGTCGACGGGGTGCACCACGACGACATCCCGATGACCCAGACCGACTTCCACCACGCGACCCCGGTGTACGAGTACCTCGACGGATGGACCGAGGACATCACGGGCGCCCGCGAATTCGACGAACTCCCCAAGAACGCGCAGGCGTACGTGCGTACTCTGGAAGAGATGGCGGGGGCGCCCATTTCCGCCATCGGTGTCGGCCCCGGCCGCGACGAGACGCTCCAGCTGCGTCCTCTCGTCTGAGCCCCGGCCGTCCCCAGTCCGCACCAGTCCCTCCAGCACGAAGAGGCCCCCAGTGAAAGCCCTCGTTCTCGGCGGCGGAGGCCGCGAGCACGCACTCGTCCGAGCCCTGTCCCTGGACCCGGGCATCACCGACCTGCACAGTGCCCCCGGCAACCCGGGCATCTCCGAACTGGCCGAGAACCACGTCATCAACGTGACCGACGGCCTCGCCGTGACCGAACTGGCCGCGCGGATCCGCGCCGAGCTGGTCGTCATCGGGCCGGAGGCGCCGCTGGTGTCGGGGGTGGCCGACGCCCTGCGCGACCGCGGTATCCCGGTGTTCGGCCCCGACCGCGACGCTGCCCGCCTGGAGGGTTCCAAAGCCTTCGCCAAGGAGGTCATGGAAGCCGCGGGCGTGCCCACCGCCAGGGCGCGGGTGTGCCGTAACGCCGGCCAGGTCGCCGAGGCTCTCGACGCCTTCGGCCCGCCCTACGTGGTCAAGGACGACGGCCTGGCCGCGGGCAAGGGCGTCGTGGTCACCGAGGACCGCGCGGCCGCCGAGCTGCACGCCCGCGAGTGCGGTGGCCGGGTGGTCGTGGAGGAGTTCCTCGACGGGCCCGAGGTGTCGCTGTTCGTGCTGAGCGACGGCAAGCACGCGCTCCCGCTGCTGCCCGCCCAGGACTTCAAGCGCGCCCACGACGGAGATCTGGGCCCCAACACCGGCGGCATGGGCGCATACGCCCCGGTGCCGTCGGCCCCGCCCGGGCTCACCGACGAGGTGATGGGCTCGGTCGTTCGTCCCACGCTCGTGGAGATGAACCGCCGCGGCGCCCGCTACCAGGGGCTGCTGTACGTGGGGCTGGCCCTGACGTCGAAGGGCCCGCGTGTGGTCGAGTTCAACGCGCGCTTCGGCGACCCGGAGACGCAGGTGATCCTGGACCGCCTGTCCACTCCGGTCGGCGCGGTCCTCCAGGCCACCGACACCGCCGGGCTCGGCGCGATCGGTTCGCTCAACTGGAAGCCGGGTGCGGCCGTGACCGTGGTGGTCGCAGCCGAGAACTATCCGGGCGCCCCGGTCAAGGGCGACCTCGTGCACGGCCTGCACGCCGCCAACGCGCTCGAGGGCGCCTACGTGCTGCACGCGGGCACGTCCTGGGCGCCCGACGGCGGGGTGAAGTCCAACGGCGGCCGCGTCCTGAACGTGGTGGGCACCGGCGCGGACCTGCGCCAGGCCCGCGACCGAGCCTATGAGGCGGCCTCGCGCATCGAGCTGCGCGGGTCGTTCCACCGCACCGACATCGCCGAACGCGCCGCCGCAGAGCTGCAGGACTGAAGGGGGCACCATGAGCGGTTTCGTGGTCAGACCGGAGCCCGTCCGGGTCGAGGGCCTCACACATCTGCACACCGGCAAGGTGCGCGACCTCTATTCCACCTCTGACGGCCTCCTGGTCATGGTGGCCAGTGACCGCATCTCGGCCTACGACTGGGTGCTTCCCACCGAGATCCCCGGCAAGGGGCGCATCCTGACGCAACTGTCACTGTGGTGGTTCGAACGCTTGGGCGACCTGGTTCCGAACCATGTGGTCTCCGACGTCCCTCCCGAGGGTGCACCCGCCGACTGGGCGGGCCGCACCCTGGTGTGCAGACCCCTGGAGATGGTGCCGGTCGAGTGTGTGGCCCGGGGACACCTGGCAGGCTCCGGTCTGGCCGAGTACCGGGACGACGGCACAGTGTGCGGGGTCCCGCTCCCGGACGGACTCACCGACGGGTCCCTGCTGCCCGCACCTGTCTTCACGCCCGCGGTCAAGGCCGAGGTGGGCGAGCACGACGAGAACGTCTCCTTCGACGCCGTGGCGTCCGTGCACGGAACGGCCCTGGCCTCGGAGCTGCGCGACATCACGCTGCGCCTGTACGAACGGGGCCGGGAGATCGCCGCGGACCGCGGTGTGATCCTCGCCGACACCAAGTTCGAGTTCGGCCGCGGCCAGGACGGTTCCCTGGTGCTGGGCGACGAGGTCCTGACCCCCGACTCCTCGCGCTACTGGCCGGCCGACGAGTGGGTGCCGGGCAAGCCGCAGCCCTCCTTCGACAAGCAGGTCCTGCGCGACTGGCTCACCTCGGACGCCTCCGGCTGGGACCGCGCGTCGGAGACCCCGCCGCCCGCGCTGCCCGACCACGTGGTGGAGCGCACTCTGGACCGCTACACCGAGATCCACCGGCGGTTGACCGGCGAAGCACCCTCTCTGTGAGCCGTCTTGGGTCAGTGATTCAGCGCACGAGGGCGCCGTTTCACTTTCGAGACCGCGTATGGTGGTGTGCGTCGTGCGCGCCGACCCCCGGTCGGCAGCCACGCGTTCGGCATCCCTGGTCTTTCCCGTCAGACGAATACCACTTTGAGCGTTTGCCGGGACTCTATCCGCGTTCCGCGGGTATACCACGTTCTGGGTCTGTCACACGCGATCCGTTGCTATAGGGTCATCGTGAGTCACCGGCTCACTGGCCGCGCAGGTCAAGCGCAAGATGGTCGCAACGTTCCAGGGGAAACCCGCGTCTCAACGGACATAGGCGAAACCCGACGAGGGTGGACCTTTCACCACATCTGCCTGACGAAGGAGCACATGAGCATGGGCCAGGAGGTTCGTTACCGCGTCCGCGGCGGGCGCCCCCTCAGCGGAACAGCGTTCATCCAAGGCGCGAAGAACGCCGTCCTGCCGATGATCGGGGCCGCGCTCCTCGCGGCCAAGGGTCGCACCGTGCTGCGGAACGTCCCCGTCATCGAGGACGTCTACCGCGCCCTGGAGCTCGCTGAGCACATCGGCGCCAAGGTGGCTTTCCACGAGGAGGAGCGCACCGTCGTCATCGACGCGTCGCAGCTCAACGATCCCGAGCGCGCTGTCCTTCCGGCGGACATCGCGGCCAAGTTCCGAGGCTCCGTCCTCTTCGTCCCCGCGCTGATGCACCGCACCGGCTCGGCCCGTATCGAGGGTGTGGGCGGCTGCAACCTCGGCAGCCGCAACCTGGACTTCCACTACCGCGGCTTCGCCCGTCTGGGCGCCGAAGTGACCGAGGACGCCGAGCGCAACCACATCAACGTGGAGGCCTCCAACCTCCGCGGTGGCCGCCTCTACCTCGACACCCCGTCGCACACGGGTACCGAGAACCTCCTCATGGCGGCCGTGCTCGCTCCGGGCACCACCGTCATCGAGCACGCGGCCCTGGAGCCCGAGGTCCTCGACGTCATCGACTTCCTCACCGCCATGGGCGCGAAGATCAGCGGCGGCGGCACCGGCCTCATCACCGTCGAGGGTGTCGACGAGCTCACCGCTGTCGAGCACACGATCATGTCCGACCGCATCGACGCCGGTGTGTTCGCCATGACCGTGGCCGCCACCGGTGGCGATGTCAGCCTTGTCGGCGCGCACCTGGACCACCTGGGTGTGGCCCGCTGGAAACTCGAGCAGATGGGCGTGGGCTTCTCCCAGGAGGGCGCGGTCCTGCACGTTCAGCGCGACCCGTCCGTGCCGCTGCGCCCGATCAACGCAGTCACGTCGCCGTTCCCCGGCTTCGCCACGGACCTCCAGTCGCCGCTGATGGCCCTGGCCACGATGGCCGACGGTGAGAGTTACATCCACGAGGCGATCTACGACGGCCGGTTCGCCCTGGCCGACGAGCTCAACAAGATGGGCGCCAAGATCGAGGTCGAGGGCACCCGCGCGATCGTGCACGGCTTGAGCGAGCTGCGCGGTGCCGAGGTCATAGCACACGACCTCCGCACCGGTGCGGCCCTGGTCCTCGCCGGACTGGTCGCCGAAGGTGAGACAATCGTTGCGCCCGGTTATCTGGTGGACCGCGGCCACGCCCAGTTCGCGACACGCCTGGCCGCTCTCGGAGCGGACGTGGAGCGCGTGAACGTCTCCTAGGTCGTAAGCGCAGATCAAGCCGGGGTGGGAGGTCCCCTCCCACCCGGGCTTTCGGCGTTGTTGTGGAAAACGATCTTCCTGGGCCCCGCACAATGGGTACGATCTCGGCAATCATGCCGTGACAGAGATCGGGTCGGGAAAACCAGTGGGCGCACATAGTGAAGAGCGTGGAATGGTAGCGGGGAGCAGCCCGAGGTGAGTGCCCAGCGTACTGGCGATTTGACGATCGGCGTCATAGGACCCCATGAGGTGGTCGAGCGCGTCATGCTCATGGGTCCGGGGTCCACGGGACCCCTCAACGCCAGACTCATCGCCGCCGCGTACCGAGACGAGCAAGAGGCGACGGACAAGGTCGTCAGGCTGGGTTCGGCGATCGACGCGTACCTGTTCGCCAGCCCTGTGCCGTACGAGTTCGCACGGAAGGCCGGCGTCCTGACGATGCCGGCGACCTTCGTGCCGCTCGGCGGAGCCAGCCTGCACGAGGCCCTGCTCCGAGCGACCTTGGACGACCGCTTCGACCCGACCAGAGCCAGCCTCGACGTGCTCGGTCGCGCGGACGTGGTCGAGGCCTACTCCGAGGTCGATCTACCGGTCGACGGCATCCACGTCCACGAGGAACTCACCAACACCGCGCAGCTGACCTCGTTCCACGAGGGGCTGTGGCGCCGTAAGGCCACGAAGATGGCGATCACGTGCGTGCGCGGGGTCGCCGAGCGCCTGGAGGCCATCGGTGTGCCGGTGATCCGTCTGCGTCCCACCAACGCCGGTGTGCGCAGCGCCCTGCAGACCGCTGGTCTGTTGGGAGCGCACCACCGCCTGGAGGAGGCCCAGCTCGGGGTGGTCGTGGTCGACGTGCCCACGCTGCGCGACTCCTCCCGGCGTTCGACCCCGCGTTACTGGCGCGAGGAGCTGCGCCTGTCGCTGCACCGCCTGCTGCTGCAGGAGGCGCACCGCATCAACGCGACCGCACACCGGTTGGACGACCACTCGTTCATGATCACGGCGACCCGTGGTTCCTTGGTGACGGCGACCGAGGGTTTCCGCCAGCCGCCGTTCGTCGAACGCATCAAGGCCGAGCTGGGGATCGCGATCGAGGTCGGTATCGGCATGGGCCGCACCACCCAGGACGCCGAGACCCACGCACGAGCCGCCCTGAACCGCGCTCAGGCGTCGCGTCAGAGCTTCGCAGTGGACCGCGAGGGGCGTTCCCTGGTCCCGGCCCAGCGCGCGCCCGCACGGCAGTCCTCGGAGCCGCTGCGCACAAAGGGCCGCGAAACCCTGATGCGGTTGTCGGAGAAGATCGCCGAGGAGGACGGACCGCTCGTCGTGGATGCCGAGAACGCCGGACGCATGCTCGGGGTCACCTCGCGCACCGCCCGGCGTCTGTTGCGCACGCTGGTGGAGGAGGGCCTCGCCTGGCCCCTGCCGCCCAACCGCACGTTGCAGCCGGGGCGTCCGCGCCAGCTGTACCGGCTGATCATCGAGAAGCTGGACAAGGACGCGGCGGGCAAGTAGCCGGCCGCTCCCGGCCACACACGTAGGGGGTGCCTCCCGAGCGGAGGCACCCCCTCTGTCGTCCGGGACGTCTGCGTCCGGTCCCTCAGCGCCGCTTGGGGTACTGGGTGGCCACGGACAGCAGGATGTCGTTCTCCTCCGGCGTTCCGATGCTGACGCGGGCGCCCTCGCCGTCGAAGGGGCGCACGGAGACGCCGACCTCGGCGCACGCCGCGGCGAAGTCGAGGGTGTCGCCGTCCAGCCGCAGCCAGACGAAGTTGGCCTCGGTCGGAGGCACGGTCCATCCGGCGTCGAGGAGGGCGTCGCGCACTCGGTCGCGTTCCTTGACGGTGGCGGCCACACGCTCCAGGAGCTCGTCCTCGGCAGCGAGAGAGGCCACGCCTGCGGCCTGGGCGAGATGGTTGACCGCGAACGGGACCAGGGTCTTGCCGACGGCGGCGGCGACGTGCGGGTGTGCGACGAGGAAGCCCAGGCGGACCGCGGCCAGGCCGTAGGCCTTGGAGAAGGTGCGCAGGACCGCCACGTTGGGCCGGTCGCGGTAGAGATCGAGACCATCGGGCACGGAGGGGTCGCGGACGTACTCGCGGTAGGCCTCGTCGAGGACGACCAGGACGTGGTCGGGCACGCGGTCGAGGAAGGCGGCGAGCTCTTCCTCGCCCACGGTGGTGCCGGTGGGGTTGTTCGGGTTGCAGACCAGGACCATACGGGTCCGCTCGGTGATCGCCTCGGCCATGGCGTCGAGGTCGTGGGTCTCGCCCCGCAGGGGAACCCTGACGGAGGCCACACCGGAGAGCTCTGCGAGCAGCGGGTAGGCCTCGAAGGAGCGCCAGGCGTAGACGAGTTCCGCGCCGGGTTCGCCGACGGCCTCGAGGAGCTGCTGGAGCAGGCCGACCGATCCGGCGCCCAGCGCAAGGTGGTCCTCGGGGACACCCAGGCGCCCGGCCAGGGCCGAGGTGAGTTCAGCTGCCCCGGGGTCGGGATACCGGTTGAGCTCGGCGGAGGCGCGCGTTATGGCCTCGCGTACCGACGGGAGCGGGCCGTGGGGGCTCTCGTTGGAGGACAGTTTGATCGAGCGCCCGTCAGGACCGACGACCTTCTTCCCGGGCTTGTAAGCCGGGATGCTCTCCAATACGGACCGCAGATATGGCGGTTTCGACTCCGACACCTTCGTCCTTCCTCAATACTTTGTGCTAACCCCGAATCACGCTGAGCGACTGGGGTCGGTCACCGCTCCCAGCGGCAATATTGCACAGACGAGGAGATAACACCATGCGTTCACGTCATCGCCCCCCACACTCCCACCAGGTCGACGCTGGTCACAAGGGACACCGTGTAGACATCCGGTCATCCGCCCAGCAACCGCGAGGGGTGCACGCGGCGGCCGCTGCGGTCCTGGCTCTGGGGCTCACCGCGTGCGGCGGCGGGGGTGCCGAGGAACAGGGTTCCGCCGAAGAACTGCACGAGGCCCAGCTCCTGCAGTTCCAGGACGTCACCCAGGTGGCGGACGGGGGTGAGGCCGGTACCTACTCCGAACTGACCACCGTCCAGTACAGCGCGGAGGTCCGGGACGCCACCGAACTCGACAAACCCGAGTGCGTCGACGCCACCAACCGCTGGTCCGGCCTCGACACGGTCCAGGACGCCCCGACCTCCGTGGCCAACTACGAGTGGGAGGAGGGGGCTGTCTCCAGCATGCTGCTGCAGATGGACCCCGAGCAGGCCTCCGACGCACTGGCGGAAGAGCCTCCGGCGGAGTGCGGGCAGTACACCGCCACCTACGAGGACGGCACGAGCTCCGACTACAGCATCGACGACCTCGACGTGCAGGGCCAGGGAGACGAGTCGCGCGCCCACGCGATCGAGGTCGAGTCCGAGGGCGAGACGAGCACCATGCTCAGCCTGCTGTACCGCAACGGCGACGTGCTCGGCACGACCACCGTGATGGGGGAGGGCGACCTCGCAGGTTACGAAGAGATGCTGGTCGGCTTCACCGAAGCCGCCGTCGAGCGGCAGAACCAGACCCTCTAGCGAGGTGTGCCCTCCCCGTACTCAGACCGGCCGGCCCGTGTCCAGGTCCGTCCAGGGCTCGCCGGACCGGTTCTCCACGGCCTCATGCAGCGTGCGCTCGGCCTTGGCGTCGTCGCGGAGCGCCGCCTCCTCGCGTGCAGCACGGCGTGGGGCCGGGAGTTTGCGGGGCGGGCCGGGCAGGGGCCGTTTCGAGACGGCCCCGTAGGTGGCCACCACGTCCTGGCTCTCGCGGTCCACGACGGATGCGCGCACCGCGGTGCGGCGCTTGCCGCCCGAGCGGACCGCGAAGACGACGTCGACCCTGCGTCCGTACCGCAGGCCGTCGTAGCGCAGGAACCTCCAGCAGCCGTACCGCCACTGGTCCTCCGGCTCCTCGGTCAGGAGCACGTGCCGGGTGGTCCGCCACACCTGGCTCCGGAACAGGCGGCGCCGCGCCCGGCGGCCCGGGTGGCGGCGCAGCTCGCACGGTTCCTTGCGCAGGTACCGCGCGGCCAGGCCGCGCAGCTCGGGGCTGAGCGCGGCGAGCACGAGGAGTTGCAGGCCCAGGACGGCTGCGTGGGTCCAGGTGAACGAGGCCGCCACCTCCCACCCCGCGGGGGCCAGGCCGATCGTGGCCGCGGCTCCCGCGGCGAGCACGCCCGCCCGGGTGAGAGTACGCCACCCGACGGGTTCACGGCTGAGTCCGCCGAGGCACCCGCACCCGGCCTCCGGGTCACGGCGGCGCACGAGCAGGAGCACCGCCACGGCCCCGGCGAACAGGGCCACGGTCAGGGCCCGGGCGGTCTCGCCCAGGACACCGCTGTACAAGACGAGACCGACCGCCAGGACCGCTTCCAGCAGACCGACGGCAGCAGTGGCCGGGGTCCTCAACCTTTCGGGCAGCAGGACGCCGAGTCCGCCCCCTGATCGGCCCGGCACGAGTTTGGCGGCGGCCCCGAGGAACAGCAGCACCGCCAGGAGCGGCAGCTGGACCTCCCTGACGGCCTCGATGATCTGGTTCAGCTCGGCGGGCATGCTCATCCCTCCCCGCTCGCTACGGTCACGGTGGCGTTGAAGCATCCTTCCTCCGGGCGCCCGCCGAGGGCGACGAAGGAAGCCAGCGTGAGGGAGGCGACGCGCCCTGCGCCCTGGCCCCCGCAAGCCGGGCACAGGTCGCACAGCCAGCTGTCGGCCGCGGCGCAACCGAGAATCTCCAGCACGCCCGTCTCGCGGGTGCAATCGTTGCGCAGGGTCATACGCGCACCCACCGACACCTGGGGCAGAGGCACACACGGGGTACGAGCGTCGCACCCCGCTGAATGGCTGTCCCGGTCCAGTGCGGGGTAGGCCGCACCGGTGGCCAGAGCCCGCGGGTCGAGGTGGGTGGCACGGCCCCAAGCCGGGTCGTACCAGGTCGCGATGCCGTTGAGTGTGTCCGTGTGCGTGCGCACCGGCGGTCGGCGCGGCGTGGAGCGCAACGGGTACGGCGGCTGGGTGGTGGCCGGGCGGGCCGCCCAGATGTCCCCGTCGCGCCACACCCCGACGGCGTCGAACACGTAGCCGGGTTCCAGCCGCGGGTGCCGGACGGAGATACGTCCGGAGGTTCGGTAGGGCAGCACCACGTTCCGGTGCGGTTTCCCGTGCCCGGGGTCGATCTCGACCGACTCCCCCTGCCGGGAGACGATCACACCCGTGGCCCGGGCCAACCGGGCCCAGACCCGTTCGGCCACCAGGCGCCCGTCGTGGGAACAGCGCACCACGACGTCGTCACCCACCCTCAGGTCCTCGGGACCGACCTCTCCGCCGCGCCAGAACGTGGTGATGCGTTCGAACAGGAACCGTTCCTCACCGCGTTCGGTGGCCAGGCACAGCATGTAGGAGGTCACGCCGACCACCACACCGCGTGCCACACGGGTCCCGAGCGGCGTGGGCACGGGTGCCGTGTCGGGGCCGAGCACAGCGGCCGTGAACCGCGCCCGGTCCGCTCCGCTCTCGGTCGTCACTGACATGTCGCTTGCGCCCCCCTGTAGCCCGACTCGTCCTCCGTGCCCATTCTGCCGACGTGGCCCGCCGAGCTCCGGTTACACGCCGCTACGCACCGGTTCGTGTCGATGCAGTGGACTGCTCCGACGGCGATTTGCGATCACATGGAGTGCCAATTCCCGAGCTTTTGCTCACCCTGTGTGACAGTGAAGAGAAGAAACAGGACAGAAAGAACATAACGTCACGGAGAGGGTCGGTGAGCGCCGTGGCGGGTACCGCCCAGAGCCCCAGGTTCGAAGACTTCAGCGGATACGTGGCCGAACGCGGGCCGGCACTCCTGCGCATGGCCCGCAACCTCACCAACAGCCACGCGGACGCCGAGGACCTACTGCAGGCGGCCCTGGTCAAGACCTTCTTGTCCTGGGACCGCATCACCAACCCGCGGGCTCTGGACGGCTACGTGCGGCGGGCGATGGTCAACACCCAGATCTCCGAGTGGCGCCGCAGCCGACTGGACGTCTACCCCACCGACGAGATCCCCGAGCAGCGGGTGGACGACCCCACGTGGCGCAGCGACCTCGCCGACGTCGTGGCACGCTCCGTGGACCGCCTCCCCGAGAGACAGCGCGCCACCGTGGTACTGCGCTTCTACGACGACCTCACCGAGGCCCAGATCGCCGAACGCCTCGGCGTCACCCTCGGGACGGTCAAGAGCACACTCTCCCGCGCCACCGAGAAGCTCCGCCACGACGCCGACCTCATCATCGAGCGCACGACCAGTTGAGCCCCCGGACGCAGGGCCCACGCAACCGGGCCGGCGACCACGGCCTTGACGTGACCGACGGGGGCTCACCCAGGGCCAGGCGCGGAGGCACGTTCGCACCCGGAGCTCCCCCGACGCCATTGCGCTGCGCAAACGCAGAAACCGAAGGCCCGCACAGCGGAATTCGCGCGCATTCTCTCCCGACCGCATTGGCCTGACACAACGGGCACGACATCGCGTTACGGACACGAGCGACGACCCGGACCGTGACCCGCACCACAGGGCCGCCCCGACCAGGACAACCGTTTTGCGCGCCCCCTCGGCGACCTGTAGGCTGGTCCGCATCCAGGAGGATTCGCCTAGAGGCCTAGGGCGCCGCACTGCTAATGCGGTTGGGGGGCAACCCCCTCATGGGTTCAAATCCCATATCCTCCGCGCTCTGGCCTGGGGCTTCTCGCATCACGGAAGTGAGAGGAGCCCCAGGCCTCTTCATGTTCAGGACCCTACTGACACAGCATCCGTGTCAGTCCCGCACGCCAGCCAGCTACAGGGCCCACGGCCTGGCCGCTGAGCTGCGCGCGCGGGACCCCCGGAGAGCGCAGACTGGAGAGAGCCGCTAAAGGCATGTGGTGAACTCCCGCGCGCCAGCGCCCTGAACCGGGGGTCAGAGCCTGCCGTGGTTGTACCAAGTGGGCGTGACGCGCATCACATTTTCACGGTTATCTCTCGTGGCTTTCAGCAGTAGCGCCTTCTGAGCCCCGGGTCAGGCGCTACAGAGAGTTACTCCAGCCCCGGCGCCAGCCCGACCCACCGCCTTCGAAGCGGACTCGGGCGTGGACCCGCCTGGCATCCTGCCCCTGCAGGACTATGAGCTGGGACAACGATCTTCGGCCTGAGTGCGTGAGTCCGCGGGTACGCCGAGAGCGTGCGACGGCAAAGGGCATGACTCAGAGCACCTGCGCTAGCGCGGCACAGAAGTGGGTCACCGACGCCTCCGGCCGCCAGGACGTGTCGCTGCAACGGTTGGGCCGGCACTGGGCAGGCCGAGCGCACCAGAGCGCGTGGGCTGGACGCCTCGCCTGCGCATTGAATTGTCGCCCGGACTCGGCAAAGAGGTGAACCTAGGCGTTCCGTGAGGGCACTCCAGGCTTCAGAGCGTCAAGCCGCACGGCGTGGAATCACTCTGGTCACCGCTTCAGCAGCCGCCTCGTCCTGCTTGGGCATCACATGGACGTAGGTGTCGGCGGTGAAATGGTAATTCCGGTGGCCGAGCATCCTCGAGATCACCTTCATGTCCGTCCCGGCGGACAAGGAAAAGCTCGCCGCGCAATGCCGAAGATCGTGCACTCTGATGGGCGGCAAGCCTGCCTCACGGGCCAACTCGCCCAACTTCTCCCACAGTTGGTACCGTGTCATTTTAGTGCCATTCTTATCAGCGAATACATAATCTGACTCCGTCCACTGCTTTCCAGGTTTTTCACACTCACTCCGCTGAGTCCGACGCCAATGACGTAGGAGCGCAACGTTCTTTGTCCCCAAACTGATGGTGCGCTGGCTCCGCGGGGTTTTTGTTCCGTGAATCGTTACCATCCCCGTGCCTTCCAAGCTCAGATCACGCCATTTGAGGTTGAGCATCTCCTGGGCGCGCGGCCCACGGGTGATCGCCAGATGGAACAGGCAGTGATCACGCTCGTCAGTTTCTTGGGACAGGTCGAGGAATCGCCCGGCCTGCTCTTCAGTCCAGGACATGACCGTGGACGGCTTTTCACCGGTACGGCGCCAGCTTTCGGCGCGCTCCGGGGTCCAGACCAGAGCGCGCCGGTAGGGCACCCGCGGCAGGGTCGCGTACCGGGCAGGGTTGTGAATCAGCAGCCCGGCCTTGCAAGCCTGGGTCAGGGCCGACTTGATGGTCGCGTTGACCTTGTGGATACGCCCTGGACTCGATGGCTGCCATGCCTCGCCCGCGGTCTTTCCCCGAGCCTCCTGGAGACGCCGCCTCAGCTTGCGTGCGTAGGTGTCCAGGGCACAGGTGTCCGTGCTGCCCATCGCCGCATACAGGCGGTTCAGGTGCTCACGGGTGAGCTCGCTCAGTCTGACCTTGCCCAGGGCTGGTTCGATGAACCGGCGCCAGATGGTCTCGTAATCCTTGTAGGTGCTCACCGTCCAGCGGGCCTTGTTGCTCTCCACCCATCCCTGGACGTGTTCAGCGACGCTCTGGCGGGGCACCTGAGGCACCAGCCCGATCCTGGTCCGGGCGATGGCGGCACTGACTGCTGCTTGCGCTTGCCGTCGGGTGTCGAAGGGGCCCAGCCTGTCTTGGCAGCGTTCCCCTGCTTCCAGGGGCAGGTCGTAGCGTGCATACCACTTTCCGTGCCCGGGGTCGGCCCACTTCGGGCACTGCCCCAGCCGATAGGCACGCTTTGTCTCAGGGTCTGTACACCAGCATTGGCGGTTGACGCTTCCGCGCATCCCACGCCCTCCGTCCTGGAGTGTGACTGTTGGATTGTGTCGACAGAAATTGATTTTTGCAGACACACGGGCGAGAGTTGCGTTCGGGGCCGGGGGACTGCTGGTGCTCGACTTGTGAAACCCGAACCTTCGACCCTGCCCCCATGGCTTGCTTATCTGCTCCTGGGTTCCGCGCTCCGAAAGATGGAGCCATCGCTCTCAGCCTGCCCTAGGACAGCAGCCGATCAGGGCACATTTTAGGATAACTCCAATAAAAAGGGTTACTCCCGACGGGACCAAAGAAAGACGTTGCACGGCTGGAATATCGGGAACACAAGATACAGAAACCCCCCCCATTCGCCGGAGGTCACGCCATCAACGGGAGCTTCACCCGAATGTGTTTCTGTAAGAACCCGGAGACGAAGAAGCCCTACCGGAAAGGTGCGTGCCCGAAATACAAGAAGCCCGGGCACGCCCAGTGGTACGGACGCTACGACGCGCCCAGCACCGGCGGTAAGCGTCGCCAACCCAGGATCGGGCCCTTCCGCACCCGAGCCGAGGCTGAGGCAGCAGTCCGAGCCGAGATCCTGCGCACCAGCCTCGGCGGCATGCCCTGCGCCTACAAGGTCACCGTGAACGAATACGTCCAGGACTGGCTGGTGCGCAACAAGCCGAGACTGGCCCCGACCTCGTTCGAGGACTACGAACGCATCATCAACAACCTGCTCGTTCCGGCCTTGGGCCACCTCCAACTCGTCAAGTTGCTGCCCCACCACCTGCGTGCCCTGTACCGGGTTCTGGGTTCACAGAGCGTGGTGGCCAACGAGCTAGTCCCCACCGTCACCGAACGCCTCGCCCCCGCCAGGGCCCACCACGGCGCCCGCAAGCTCAAGGGGACCTGGCAGTACCCCCTGAGCGCCAAACGCATCCACAAAGTGCACGCGGTCATCAGCTCAGTACTGACGGAGGCCTGCGACAGGGGACTGCTCGTCAACAACCCCGCTACCCACGCCGGCCTGCCTGCGGTAGTGAAGGAACCCCCGCTGGTATGGACTCAGGCTCGAATCGAAGCCTGGAGGGAAACCGGGGAGAAGCCGGCCAAGGTCATGGTGTGGACACCCGAGCAGTGCGCGAGCTTCCTGCGCCACCTGGCCGCGACCCGTGAACGCTACGTCGCGCTGTACCAACTGGCGATGACCCGCGGCCTTCGATCCGGCGAGCTACTCAACCTGCGGTGGACCGACATCGACCTCACCGCACCGGGTTCCTTCACCATCCGCGGCACGAAAACGCCGCGCAGCCGCCGCACCATCCACCTGGGCCAGGCCAACGTCGTAGCCCTGGGCCACTGGCGCCGCTCCCAGCGGCGCGAACGGGACAACAGCGCCCTGCCGTGGACGCACAGCGGCCTGGTCTTCACCGACCAGTGCGGCCGACAGGTCAGCCGACACACCTTGAGGGAGCGATTCATCCACCTGACAGGCGAGGCCGGCCTGCCGCCGATCCGGTTCCACGACCTTCGCCACTGCGCCGCCAGCCTCGCACTGGCCTCGGGCATAGATTTGAAGATCATCTCCGAGACACTCGGGCACAGCAGCCACTCCTTCACCGCTGACTTCTACACGAACGTGATGCCCCACAACGACCGCCAAGCCGCCGAAGCAGTCTTCGCGCTCCTGGATCACACTCCTGCCGGGCACGATGACGCGCGGCCCCGGCCCTCGGGTCAGCAGTGAAAGCAAGCCAACAGCGGCCGCTCGACCGGGTTCGGCGAATTGTGTGGCAGAGTGGCAGACTAACGAGGACTGGTTCGGCCGAGGGATAGCGCACAGCCCTCCCCCCTCACGGCCCCTACGCGTCGGCGGCCCGGGGCCGACTCACCGCTCGTCCCGGACCGCCGCAGGTCGCAAGGCTCTCCTCATGTGATGGAGACGCCGCTGTCGATACTGATGACCTGGCCCGTCATACATTCCTGATCCAGGAACAGGTTCATGCTGGAGGCCACTTCTGCCGGGGAGACGAAGCGGGGAACGGGTGCCTGGTCCCGGATGCCCTCCACCACGCTCGTCGACAGCTTCTCCGTCATGGACGTGGCCATAAAGCCCGGCGATAGGGCGTTGACGGTCACCCCACGGCGGCCGCACTCCGCGGCCAGGGTGCGGGTGAAACCGATGAGCCCCGCCTTGGACGCAGAGTAGGCCGTCTGCCCGGCTGTGGCGATAATCCCGGAGGGCGACACGACATTGACGACGCGGCCCCAACGCTTCCTGAGCATGGCGGGTACAGCCACGCGCGAAGTGTGGAAGGAGCCGACCAGGTTCGTCCGGACGACCTGGGCCCAGTCGTCCGGTGACTGCATCGCCATTAGTGCGTCTTTGCGGATCGCGCTGTTGTTCACCAGCACATCCACGGGTCCCAGCCGTTCGGTGATCTCCCCGAAGAAGCCGGTGACCGCTTCGTAATGGCCGACGTCGCCGGTCACCACGACCGATTCGTTGTGCAGTTTGCCCTGCACGGCCAGGGCCGCGTCCTCGGAGGAGTTGTAGTGCACGGCCACCCGGCAGCCGAGGGCGTCCAGTTCGATCGCCAGTTCCCGGCCCAGCCCTCCGGACGCCCCGGTCACCAGGGCCACCGGGGACTCCGGACGGGTGCCGGACCGGTCCTTCGCGGCGCTCATGGGGTCCGCCCTTCCCACTCCAGGAGGATCGACCCCCACGTCATCCCCGCGCCGAAGCCTGCGAACAGCACCATGTCGCCCTCCTCGATCCGCCCTTCGTCGAGCGCCTCCGCCAGTGCGATCGGGACCGAGGCCGAGGCCGTGTTCCCGTAGCGCTCCAGGTTCGTCACCAGGGATTCCTGGCGGAGCCCGGTGTGATTGAGGATCGAGTCGATGATCCGGATGTTGGCCTGGTGGGGGATGACGTGTTTGACCTCGGACGGGTCGACCCCGGCCGTCTCCAGGGTCTTGCGGACCGTGCGGACCGTGTAGCGGACCGCGTTCAGGTAGATCTCGTTGCCGTTGATCTGCGCGTTGTGCAGCCCTTGCCGCACGGTTTCCTCGGTCGCGGGCATCCGGCTGCCCCCGGCTGGCACCTTGAGGCTTCCGGTGCACGAACCGTCGGCCCCGAGGTCCCACGCCCGCACACGGCCGCCGTCGGAGGGCGGTGTCAGCACGACCGCGCCGGCCCCGTCACCCACCAGGATGCTCAGATCGCGGTCATCAGGGTCGGTCGTCAGGGTGTGCGTGTCGGACCCGATCAGCAGGACGGGTCGCGGGTCGAGGACCATAAGGGCCATGGCGGAGACGAGCCCGTAGATGAACCCGGCGCACTCAGAGTTGACGTCGTGCGCACTCCCGGCGATGCCCAGTTCGTGGTGAACGAACGCGGACGTCGCCGGGGAAGGCTGCTCCGGTGTGGCCGTGGCGACGATCAGGTGGGCGATGTCAACGCCGTTGAGGCCGGCCCGCTCGAGCGCGGCGCGCCCGGCCTCCACGGCCAGCGACGCCGTCGTCTGCCCGGGGGAGACCGCCCGCCTCTCACGGATGCCGCATCGGCTGGTGATCCAGTCCTCATCGACGTCGAAGCGCCGGGCGAGTTCTTTGCTGGAGACGATGTACTCGGGGACGGACACTCCCCACCCGGTGATGCTAAATCCACTCATGTGAGCCTCTTCAGACCTGGTCCGGCACGAGACCACGGATGCGCTCGTGCACGGCCCGCAGCGTCGTGGTGTCGTCGATGTCGGCGAAGAGCGACTCGTCGGCAGGAATGTGCGGATAGTCGTTCTGGAACCCGTACAACCATTCCATCAGGTCGAGCGAGTCGACGTCCGTGATGTGCTGGATCGGGTGGTCTGGGTCAATTTTCTCCGCTCCCGAAACTGCAGCGAGTTGTCCGGCCAGTTCCTCGACCGTGGGAATCAACATGGATCGGATCCTCTCTCCGGGGGCTTGCGTATTCCGTGAAGCATGGAACCCCCGAGCACGCAAGCGCCGCGCAACAAGGGGTCCGCGATGTCTTGCACCTCTGTTGCGCGCGGGGACTTTGCTCGTTCCGGATGACTTTCTGAGCCTCGAGCGACGAAGGATGCGGGCATGACGACGACTGCCTCGGAAAAGAGCACGGACAGCCCGGGGGCGGCCAACCCGGATGTCGACGCGATTCGGCACCACTACGAGGTCGGCAACGACTTCTACAGCCTCCTACTGGGCACGAGCATGATGTATTCCGGTGGTTACTGGGAACCGGGCGAGGACCTGGTGGAGGCCCTGGACCAGGCCCAGGAGCGCAAGCTCGACGCCTTCGCGCACCTGGGCAGGGCGGCGAACGCCCGCCGTGTCCTGGACATCGGCTGCGGGTGGGGGGCGCTGCTCGACAGGCTCACCACCGTCCACAACGTCCAGCACGGTGTGGGGCTCACCCTGAGCCGGACGCAGGAGGAGTTCATCTCCGCGCTCGGCAACCCGCTGATCGAGACGCGGGTGGAGAGCTGGGCGGACCACACGACGGAGGAGCCCTACGACGCGGCGTTCTGCGTCAACTCGCTGGAGCACTTCGTGCACTCCAGCCTCCCTCCGCGTGAACGCACGAAGCAGTACCGGACCTTCTTCGGCCAGGTGCACTCCCTGCTGCGCCCGGGCGCGGGGTTCGTGCTGCACACCATGACGGCCGAGGCGCTGCCGATGAACCGGGCACTCCTGTCCGACCTGAAGTTCCTCCAGCGTTCGGAGTTCGAGGGCTGCCACATCCCGCACCTGCACGAGCTGGCGCTGGGCATGGAGGGGCTCTTCGACATCGTGGAGATCGTGAACGAGCGGGAGTCCTTCGCCATGGCGTGCCGCGCATGGCTGGAGCGCCTGGCGGCCGACCGCGAGCAGGCGGTCGCAGCCGAGGGCGAGGACGTGGTCGCCCGCTTCGAGCGCTACCTGGACATCTTCGCGTACACGCTCGAGGACCGGTTCTTCAACAACTTCCGCCTCACGCTCACGCGCCGCGCCTGAGGAGACAAACATGACCAGTGCCACCACGCCCGCTCACAGCAGCGGGGCGCACAGCACTTCCCCGCACCCGGGCGGCGACTCGGGCGGGGAACCCCGGCGGGACCTGCGTGTCGCCGTGATCGGCAGCGGGTTCTCCGGGCTCGGCATGGCCATCCGCCTGCTCGGCCAGGGGATCGACGACTTCCTCGTCTTCGAGCGCGAGAACGAGGTGGGGGGCACCTGGCGCGACAACACCTACCCAGGGTGCCAGTGCGATGTCATGTCCCACCTGTACTCCTTCTCGTTCGCGCAGAACCCGGGGTGGAAGAGCACGTTCGGCCGGCAGCAGGAGCTCTTCGACTACCTGCGCGACGTCGCCGACCGGTTCGGTGTCCGGCCCTACGTGCGTTTCGGGCACGAACTGCTCGCGGCGCGTTGGGACGAGGGCATCCGCCGCTGGCACATCGAGACGTCCCAGGGCGAGTACACGGCCCAGGTACTCGTCACCGGCAGCGGGTACCTGAACGAACCGGCGATCCCCGCTCTGCCCGGGCTGGACGGGTTCGAGGGCACCGTCTTCCACTCCTCCCGCTGGAACCACGAGCACGACCTGGAGGGGAGGAACGTCGCCGTCATCGGCACCGGAGCCTCCGCAATCCAGTTCGTCCCGCAGATCCAGCCGAGCGTGGGCCGGCTGGACCTGTACCAGCGCACCCCGCCGTGGATCGGCCCGAAGCCGGACAAGACCACCACCCCGCTGCAGTCGTGGCTCCTACACAACGTGCCCGGTTACCAGTCCTTCCGGCGCAACTTCAACATGTGGGGCCGGGAGATCCTGGCCTTCGTCATGGCCCGCCCGAAGGCCGCGGCAAAGATGCAAAAGATGGCCAGCGACCACCTCGAGAAGAGCGTGCCCGACCCGGAACTGCGCGCACGCCTGACCCCCGACTACGTCATGGCGTGCAAACGGTTGTTGTTCTCCAACAACTACTATCCCGCGATCCAGCAGCCCAACGTGGACCTGTTCACCGACGGCATCGACCACGTGCGGCCCGACTCCATCGTGACCGCGGACGGCCGCGAACGCGAGATCGACACCATCATCCTGGGCACAGGCTTCACGGCCACCGACCAACCAATCGCCCGGCGGATCCACGGCCGCGACGGGGTCCGGCTGCGCGACGCGTGGAAGGACGAGGGCGTGTCCGCGCACCGCGGCACCACGGTCTCCGGGTTCCCCAACCTGTTCATGCTGCTCGGCCCCAACACCACGCTCGGCCACTCCTCCCAGGTGGTAATGATCGAGGCGCAGATCGCCTACGTGCTGGATGCCCTCGCCCACATGGACCAGCGCGACCTGGACAGCGTCGAGGTCCGCCCTGAGGCCCAGGAAGCGTGGAACACCCGGCTGGCGAAGCGCCTCGACGGCACCGTGTGGGACGCCGGCAACTGCAGGAGCTGGTACCTCGACGAGCACGGCCGCAATCCCTCCATCTGGCCCACCTACACGTGGCGGTTCCGCCGCGAGACCAAGCGATTCGACCCCAGCGAATACCGGCTGGCCAGCACTGTGAACATCCCCCAAGCCGTTCACGGCCGTTCCTGAAAGGCAACCACAACCGATGAGCAACACACTGTCACGACGCCAGGCGCTGAGGGGCGCGACCGCCTCCGTGCTCGTCGCCGGGTGGAGCATCTCCACCCAGTCCTGGGCCGTCGCCGGGACCACCGACCCGGACCTCGTCGAGCTTCCGTCGCTGGACGGCACGCTCGAGACCGAGGCGGTGTCCGGCTTCGGGCACGACTTCGGCCGGATGGTGGACAGCGACCCCTGGGCCGTTCTGCGCCCGGGCTCCGTCGACGACATCGTCAAGATGATCGACTACGCGCGCTCTAACGGCCTCCACATCGCCATGAACGGCCGTAGCGGCACGGGCGACGACCTCGAATCGCACTCGAGCTTCGGGCAGGCCCTGGTCCCCGGCGGCATCTCCATCGACGCCCGCGGCCTGTCCAGGATCATCAGCATCGACTCCGATTCCGCGGTGGTCGAACCGGGGGTCACCTGGGCCACGCTCACCGAAGCGGCCCTGGAAGTCGGTGCGACGCCCCCCGCCCTGACCGACTACCTGCACCTGTCGATCGGCGGCACCCTGAGCATCGGCGGCGTCGGGAGCACCGTGCACCGCTACGGCTTCCAGGTCGACACGGTCACCTCGGTCGACGTGGTCACGGGCGAGGGCGAGCTGGTGACAGCATCCCCCACGCAGAGCAGCGACCTGTTCGAGGCCGTACTCAGCGGCGGCGGCCAGTGCGGCGTTATCGTCCGGGCTACAGTCGACCTCGTGCCGGCGCCCGATGAGGTCCTCGTCTGCAGCCTCGTCTACGACGACCTGGACGTCTACATGGCCGACCAGGAGAAAGCCCTGGAGGAGGGCCGGTTCGACGCCCAGGCGGGCGAAGCCGGGCCTTCCCCGGACGGCTCGGGCTGGGTGTACAAGCTCGAAGGCATCGCCTTCCACCCGGCCGGTTCACCGCCCGACCAGGACGAACTCCTGAGCGGCTTCAACGACGACCGCTCCTCCGCCGAGATCGTCGGAATGCCCTACCGCGACTACGCGTTCCGGTTGGACGCCTTCGAGTCGGAGCTGAAGGAGGGCGGTTTCTGGACCCAGCCCAAGCCGTGGCTGAGCATGTTCATGCCAGCCTCCAGCACGAAGCAGTTCCTGGAGGAGGCGCTGGCGGACCTGACCCAGGACGACCTCGGCGCCGGCTTCCTGCTCTGCTACCCGTACCACACCGGCAAGTCCACCCGTCCGCTGGTCATGCAGCCGGGCGAACCGGTGGGCTACCTCTTCGACCTGCTCCGATTCCCCGCGCCCGATGGCCCTGACAGCGGCAGGATGCTCGAGCAGAACCGCCGCTTGCACGACCGTGGTGTCGAACTGGGGGGCAAGCGCTACCTGGTGGGCGCCGTCCCCGAGATGACCGTGGAGGACTGGCAGGAGCACTTCGGCAACCGGTGGACCACCTTCCGTGAGCAGAAGGAGCGCCACGACCCCGACGGGATCCTGACCCCCGGACAGGCCTTCTTCGGCTGAGGCCAGGGGCGCAGCGCCCCGGACGCCCCGACCCCGCGTCCGAGAGACGGCCGGTGCTGCGCCCCTTCTTCCCGTCTCGTTTCCACCGCTGTTGCCCAGGGAGGATCAGTTTGAAGAACTACGACCTCATCGACGAAGCAGTGATCGACGCCGACCACGATACCGTCTGGGACTCGCTCATCGAGGAGCTGCGCGGCGCCGGCCGGTGGTGGGTGCCGCACAACACCTTCGCGCCCCTCTCCGGATCGCCGGACCGGGTGGGCGGCACGGTGCGGGTGACGGTGCACCTGCGCGGCGCGGACCGCACCGGGCCGACACTGAAGTTCGTCTCCCGGACGCTGGTCTGCGAACCCGGCCGGCTGCTCGGTGTGGAGTACGTCCACGGCGTCTTCCGGGGCCCCAGCGAGTTCGTGCTGGACCCGCTGGACGGCGGACGCAGGACTCGGCTCGGTATGCACTTCCGTGCGCGGCCGCACGGCTGGCTGAAGCCGCTGGCGCGGATGGCCCCGATTGACGTCGAACACTCCCGGGCCACGCGTGCGGCCTTCTCCTCGCTGGCACGGATCCTCTCCGAGGATCACGCGCTCCCCGGGGGTGGACGGTGAGCGCACCGACCATAGGGGCCACCGCCGAGACGATCGTCCGGACCGACGACGGTGCCCGGATCGCCGTCACCGACCTCACTCCCCTGGCCCCAGCCCCCGACGGCACGGGTGCGGCCACCGTCGTACTGGCCCACGGCTGGGCGGCGAGCCGCCGTGTGTGGGGGACGGTCGCCGACAGGCTGCTCCGTTCCGGTCACCGGGTGGTGCTCTACGACCAACGCGGCCACGGCTTCTCCGAACCGGGCAGCGATCCGATCGGTGTCGAACGGCTCGGCCGGGACCTGACGGCTGTACTGGAGGCCATGGACGCCGTGGACGCGATCGCCGTCGCGCACTCGGGCGGAGGGTTCGCCGCCCTGGCCCACGCCACGGCCGCCCCGGAGGCCGCCGCGCGGCGCCTGGGCGGATTGGTCCTGGTCAACAGCGCCGCCCACGGCGCGGGCAACGGTGACGGCGAGGTCCGCATGATGGGCAGCCGCCTGTTCTCCCGTGCGCTGGCCGCGCCCCGGCTCGGTCGGCGCCTGCTCCGGCACACCATGGGCCGCCGAGCCGACCCGCGCGCACTGGAGGTCAACCGGCAGATGTTCGCTGCCACCCCGGCCCGGGTGCGGGCCGACTGCTTCGGGTGCTCGGGCGGCATGGACCTGCGGGGTGCCCTGCCTTCGGTGATCCTCCCGACGACGGTCCTGGCCGGTTCCGAAGACCGTGTGATCTCCCCGGACCTGGGCCGGACGATCGCCGAGACACTGCCCCGGGCCCGATTCGAATCGGTGCCCGGTACGGGCCACATGCTGCCCTTGGAGGCGCCGGTCCGGGTTGCTGGCGCTGTGCGCGAACTGGCGTCGGAGGTCTTCGGCCTTAGGGCCCCCGCGAGGTGATCCGGGATCTGTTGCCGGGTTTCGCGGCCTCCGCCGAGGCCTTCGACGACGGCGCGCACGCCCCGTTGTTCCCCGAGGAGGAGACGCTCATGGCGGGGCGGCAGCCCCGGCGGCGGCGCCAGTTCGCGACGTCCCGCGCGTGCGCGCGGCGGGCGCTGTCCGACCTCGGGGTGCAGTCCGCGCCGATCCTCCCCGGCCGCCACGGCGAACCCCGTTGGCCGGCCGGGGTGGTCGGCAGCATCACGCACTGCGACGGTTACCGGGCCGCGGTGGTGGCCCGGTCCGGGGAGGCAGCGGCGGTGGGGATCGACGCCGAGCCCGGGCTCCCTCTTCCGGAGGGCGTCCGGTCCCTTGTCGCCTCGCCCCGGGAAGCTGCGTCCCTCGCCCGCCTCGGGGCGAGGGAGCCCCGCGTCCCCTGGGACCGGCTGCTGTTCTCCGCCAAAGAGGCGGCCTACAAGGCCTGGTTCCCGCAGGCGCGCCGGTGGTGCGCTCTGCGCGACGTCTCCGTGCAGCTCGGCGCCGGAGGTACCTTCACCGCGGTGCCGCCGACCCTCTGCCCGGAGGGTGCCGGGTACGAGGGCCGGTGGCTGCTGCACGCGGGCCTGCTCGTCACGGCGGTCCTGTGTCCGGCCGATGCGCCCGGCCTGCCGCCCGAGACCGTCATTGACTGAGCACCAGGGTGTAGGGGGCGGTGACGGGCGGCAGGGACGGGCGCGTGTCCGCGCCCCCGGTGCGGTACTCCTGCGGGCTCATCCCGTAGAGCCGTTTGAACGCCGTGCTGAACGCAAAAGCACTGCCGTAGCCGACCTTTCGGGACACCGAATTCACGGTGGCGTCCGGTTCCCGCATCAGGTCGGCGGCGAGCGTCAGTCTCCAACTCGTGAGGTAGGCCATCGGCGGTTGTTCCACCAGCGTGTTGAACCGGCGGGCGAGTCCGGCACGGGAGACGCCGACCTCTGCGGCGAGCGTCGCCACCGTCCACGGGCGGGCAGGCTCCTCGTGGATGAGCTCCAGCGCGGGCCCGACCACGTCGTCGGTGCGTGCCCGATACCACGCTGGGGACTCGGGGCCTCCGGAGGCCAACCAGTTCCGCAGCACGTTTACCAGCAAGAGATCGAGGAGCCGGTCGAGCATGAGTTCCTGGCCGAGGTCCTCCTTGTCGATCTCCTCCGTGAGCATCGCGACCAGGGCGTCGCTGCCGCCGGTGCCGACGGGTTGGACCAACAGCTCCGGCATGGAGACCAGGAGGTGGCGTCCGATCTCAAGGGAGGCCTGGTACGTGCCGCTGAGGATCACGGTGGAGCCGTCGCCGATGTCCTCGCCCCAGGTCCGCAGGCCCAGCGACATCTGTTCGGTGACGTCCGCCCCCGCGCTGGTGGTGCAGCGCTGTTCCGGTCCCACGGTGATCTGTTCGGGTGTGTCCGGGGTATCGGCGAGCGTGTACGGCTCCGGGCCCCGGATCGCCGCGACGTCGCCCGGAATGAGGTGTGTGGGGGTGCCATGGGCGGTCATCAACCAGGCCTCCCCGCGCACGACGGTCACCACGGACACCGGAGCTCTGTCCTCGATCCTCAGGGACCACGGTGGATTGAAGACCGAACGGAGAAGAAAGGCACCGCGAGCTTTCGGGCCTTCCAGAAGATCTGTCAGCGCATTCATGCACCCATTATAGACTGCGGGTGCAGATTTTCCACCTTTTCATGAGCAAACAGGACACGGAACGAGAGGGCGGTGGGCATGGAGACACTGCGAATTTTGTCCCTGGCATTGGCGACCACGACGACAGGCCTGGTGGCGGGCCTGTTCTATGCGTATTCCTGCTCGGTGATGCTCGCACTGCGGCAGGTCGGGGACCGGACGTTCATCGACGTGATGCAGCGGATCAACACGGCGATCCTCAACGGGTGGTTCGCGCTGGGGTTCGGCGGTGCCCTGCTGTCGACGGCACTGGCTGCGGGCCTCCACCTGGGTGACGATCGTCCCGTCCTCGTCCGGATCCTGTCCGCACTGGCCCTGTACGTGGCGATGGTGTTCGTGACTAGGGCGTTCAACATCAGGTTGAACAACGAGCTGGCCGAGGCCGGCCCTGCCGACCGGATCGCTCGGCCCGACGCCGTGCGCCGAAGCTTCGAGGGCCCCTGGGTCAGGTGGAACATCGTGCGCACGCTGTTGTCCACCGGGGCACTGATCTGCCTCGTGTACGCGCTGCTGCTGTACTGAGGCGTTCGGGCGCGCCGGCCGAACGTCGGCACGCCCGAAAACCCCGAAAACCCACCGGAGAAGACACTTCTCTCGGCCCGTTTTTCGGCCCGCCCCCGGTCTTGCAAAAAACCGAGGACCGAAAAAACGGATCCCCGGTCATCGGCCCCACCTGAAACGAGAGATCCGCACCCCGAAACCTGGGGCACCGACCGGAATCACCGTCCGTGGTTCCCTTTCGTCCGGGGCCGGACGGGCCGCGCCCGTCTTCCGGCGTCCTGCGTTCAGGAGCACCCGTCCGAGGGCCGGTCAGAACGCACGGGCAAGCACTCGGCGAGGAACTCCAGAACCCGCAGGTGATAGCTGCGCGCGGCCCAGCCGAGGCTGAGGTTGTGGCCTGCCCCAGGCTGCCGGTGCACACCGACTGCGGGGGAAGCAGACAGGTGCCCCACCATGGCGCCGATCGCCGCGTCGTCGACACGCCACCAGGCCTCGTGCTCGGCGAACGTCAACCGCACCGACGTCTCGACCTGCGCGGCGACACCCTGGTAACGGCGCGGCCAGGACGGCCACTCCGATTCCTCCCGCGCGGGGACCGGAGAGAGCAGACCGCGGCTGTGCTTGAAGGTCCCGGGCGGGTACAGCTGCAGATCGCCCCAGTTCAAGCGAGCCGACCCGTGGACGGTGCCGGGCGGGTTCCTCCCGTCGGCGCTGTACTCCATGCCGCAACCGGAGATGTCCAGGCCGATCAGCGCACCGCCGGTGTCGTCCGCCGCCAATTGCAGAGCGACCTTCCCACCGTAGGAGTGAGCGACCACGAAGTACCCCGCACCCGTGTCGTTGTCGCGGGAGAACGCGCGCAGCGCCGCGTGCAGGGTGGCCGACTGCTCCGCCAGGGTCTGCCCCTCAGGCAGGTTGCCCGCCGAGCGGCCGTAGCCGGGCCGGTCCAACGCGAGCACGGTGTGGCCGAGGCAGGATGCCAGGTCCAACAGTGACACGTCGGGATGTGCCTGACCGTGGAAGTATCCGGCCCGCATGGAGCGGCCGTGGAGGGCCACGATCACCGCGGGGGGCACGGCGTTCTCCCACCCGGCCGGTCGGGCGATCAGACCGGAGAGTTCGACGCCGTCGGCGTCCAGCGTGATGTCGCGTACGCTCGCTCCTCCGGGCTCCCTGACCGTACCGTCCGTGTTCACACGCCTCTTCACCATGGGGGGATCCGCTCTTCCTGTTCGGTGTTCCTGGACCGGTCCAGATCGGCGAGCCACCCCTCGGGCGAGCCCTCGCTCAGCAGCGCCGTACCGACCAGCAGCCCCGCGAACCCGGCGTCGAGGAGCCGAGCGGCCGCCTGCGGTGTGTCGATGGCGCTGGCGCTGACCGGGCACGACGTACCGGCCGTGATGAGCGCGGACAGCAGGGCACGGCTGCGGCCGAGGTCGCCCGGGCCACGTTCCCGGTCCCGGATGTCCTTGTTGTTCACCGCGATCACGCACCGGTCGGGCCGCGGCACGCTCCGCACCTCCTCCTCCGTGGTCACCTCCACGAACGGGGTGAGCCCGAGGTTCAGGCAACGGGGGACCAGGGTCTCCAGGACCTCCCCGGGCAGGACCGCGGCGGTGAGCAGTACGGCCGAGGCTCCGTACTCCACGGCCCGGGCCAGCTGGGCGCGTGTGGTGATGAAGTCTTTCTGCAGGACCGGCAGGCCGGTCGCGGCGGCCACCCTCGGCAACAGCTCCGGGGTTCCGCCGAACCACCGGCCGGTGACGACCGACAGGCACGGCGCCCCCGCGGCTTCGTAGGCGGCGGCGATCTCCTCGGGGGAGCGGTCGGCGAACAGGTCCCTGCCGTGGGCGTCGCGCCGCTTGACCTCGGCGATGACGGGCCGGTCGGCTGTCGTCAAGGCCTCGGCGAAACGTCCTGTCATACGTGGGCCTCCTGCGGGTCGTTCCTCCAAGCGCGGACGAGGTCGTCGACGGCGTGCGCGCAGATGCGTCCGTCGGTGTCGCGCGCCGCGGTGTCGACGTCGACGCCGCGGAAGGCGGGCTGCCTGACCACGCGGGGGTAGTCGGCCGTGCTCTGCGGGGTGATCCCTCCGGCCAGGAGGAACGGGACGGTCGTGCGGGACACGACGTCCATGACCGCCCACTCGGCCGAGGAGCGCCCCGTGCTACCGATCCGGCCGCCGTCGGCAACGGTGTCGAGCAGGAACAGGTCGGTCCCCGCCCGGGCGTAGGAGTCGATCAGGGGAAGTTCCGGGCAACTCCCTCCCTGATCGAGGTGCAGCACCTTGACGATCACGGCTTCCGGGAGGGCTGTGCGCAGGGACCGCACCACCGGAGGGGACTGGTAGGCGTGCAGTTGGATCCACCGCATGCCGGCACTGCGGGCGGTGTCCGCGAGTGCTCGGGGGTCGCCCAGGAACGTGACCAGTACCGGTTCGAGCCGTCCGGTCCTCCTGGCCGCCCCGGCCAGGGACACGAGCCAGTCGGCCGTCAGTTCGGCGCGTCCGCCGGGCACGCCGTGCCACAGTCCCACGCAGTCCGCCCCGGACGACGCCAGCACGTCGACGTCCCGGGCGGACGTGGCCCCGCAGACTTTCAGCAACCGGCCCGTCGGCGTCGGCGGCCGGGTACGGGCGGTGGAGGTCACGGGTTCAGCCCCAACGTCGAAGCGATACGGTTGTACTGGATGTCGTTGGTCCCCGAGTAGATGGTCCCGCCCACGGCGTCGCGTACGTCCTTCTCGAGCCCGTACTCGGCCATGTATCCGTAACCACCGAAGATGCTCACGGCGTCGAGGCTGGAGGCCACGTTGCTCTCGCTCGTTACGAGCTTGGCGATCGCCAGGTCGGCCGTCACATCCTCCCCCGCTTCGAGCCGTTCGCCGGTGTCGAAAAGCCATTTGCGGGACGTCTCCAACCGGATCTTCATGTCGACGATCTTGTTGGAGACCGACTGGTACGAACCGATGGGACAGCCGAAGGCCTTCCGGCTCCTGGCGTAGTCCACGCACCGGGCCAGGCGGTGGCTCATCTCCCCCGTGTTGACCACGAAGGACAGCAGGATCTCCCGTTTCATCACGAAGTCGAGCACGAGGAACCCTCCGCCGACCCGCCCGAGCACCTGGTGCGCGGGGACCCGGCAGTCGTCGAGGAAGAGCTCGCCGAGGGGCGAGGAGCGCAGGCCCATCTTCTCCGTCGGTTCCCCGACGCTCAGCCCGGGCGTGGCACGGTCCACCAGGAACGCGGTCACGCCGAGCGCTCCCCCGTCCGGGCGGGTCCGTGCGTAGACCACGAACACGTCCGCGACGGGTCCGTTGGAGACGAAGGCCTTGCTGCCGTTCAGGACGAAATGGTCGCCGTCCCGATCGGCCCGGGTGGCCATGCCCAGTGCGTCGGACCCATTCCCCGGTTCGGTGATGGCGTGCGCGCCGATCATCTCACCCGAGCACACGCGCGGGAGGTACTTCTTCTTCTGGGACTCGGTGCCGAAGTGTTCCAGGGGGATGCCCGTGCTGGCCATGGTCGTGGTCACGGAGAAGTTGAGCCCCGAGTCGCGGCAGTGCTCTCCGAGCCCTTCGAGCGCGTACATGGTGGTGGTCAGGGACTGGCCGAGCCCGCCCCACCGCTGAGGGAAGGGCAGGCTAATCAGGCCGCTCGCACATATCAGACGCCATTTGTCCCAGGAGAACCGGGCGGCGCCATCCCGTTCGAGGTGCCCCTCGCTGAGTTCCTCGCCCCAGCGCGCCAGCCCTTTCCGCAGCTCCGTCTGTTCTGCTGTCCACTCGATCACGTCGGCCCCCTCAATACATCGAGGAGACGTGGTCGTCCAGCCGGTGCCTCTCGTCCCCCTGCAACGCCGGGGAGAAGACGCACACCAGCCGCAGGTCCTCGTGCGGGCTCGCCACCAGGAAGTGTGCGTCGTACTGGTCGAGGGAGTACAGCCGACCGGGGATGATGGGATAGGAGGTTCCGTCCATGTCGATGACCTCCCCCGAGCCCTCGATGCAGTAGCAGGACTCCAAGTGGTTCCTGTACTCGAGCCGGGACTTCGTCCCCGCTCGCACGACGGTGTCGGTGACGCTGTATCCCAGGCCGTCCGACTCGACCAGGAAACGTCGGCTCGTCCCGTTCCCCCAGTCGACGGTCTTCACGCTCTCGAGGTCGCGGATGATCATGCTGGACTCCTGTTCCTTGTGGTTCTCTCTGGTTCTCTGCAGTTCTCGTTCGTTCAGGAAGCGCGGCAAGAACGGACGAGCCCTCGCAGGGCGGCCGTCGCGTCCCCGCCCTCCTCACGGGCCGTCTCTATGCGCGCGACGCCCGCCGATCCGACGATCGCCGCGTCCGCTCCCGCGGCACCCACCGCCGCAACGTCCTCGCCGGTGCGCACCCCGAACCCGATGGCGATGGGGGCCTCGGTGAGAGTGCGCAGGCGTGCCACCGTCGGGGCCAGCTCGGCGTGGCCCCCGCTCGGTCCGGTACCGCTGCGCCCGTACCGGGCGACGAGGTACAGGAAGGCGGTCGCGCGGGCCCCGGCGGCAACCGCGGTCTCCCGCGGGGTCTGCGGGTAGCACGTGGTCACGACCGGCATGCGAGCCTCGTGGACCGCTGCGTAGTACTCCTCGTTCAGCCGGGGCGGCAGAGCGTGGGTGAGCAGAGCGTCGGCGCCCGAAGCGGCCACGTCCCCGACGGCCGTGCTCAGCCGGCGGTGCTTGAGCGAGTGGCTCCAGTCCACGAGCACCGCGATGCGCAGGTGCTGGAGCCCGGGACGGACACGCCCCACGAACCCAAGCACGTCGTCGAGATCTACCCCCCGGTCGAGGGCCCGGCGCGCGGAGCGCCTCACCACCGGGCCGTCGGTGATCGAGTCCGGGAAGGGCACTGCCAGCTCCAGACAGCCGACGCCTTCCTCGTCGAGCATGAGGACGGTCTCCTCGAGCTCGTCCAACGGCGGGTCGCCCGAGTTAAGGAAGAGCACTAGGGCCGGCTCGTGCGAGGACCCCGGTGTGAAGAAGTCAGCCATGGGCCACCGCCGATCTCCTCGGGGAAGCGTGGCCGTCTCCCGTGTCGCTCCGCATCCGCTCGGCGACAGCCCTGGCCGCACCGCTGTCGATCGATTCCCTGGCCGCACGGCAGGCCTCCCTCCAGGAGGGGGTGTGTCCGGAGGCAACCGCAAGAGCCGCAGCGTTGAGGCAGACGGTCCGAACGGCCGTCTCCCCTGCGCCGCCCGACAGCACGCCCAGGAAATGGCGTACGGCCTCCGCGGGGTCCTCAGGGCCGCGCAGATCGTCGATACCGCCTTCCACGGGAACCGGATCGCCCATGTGCAAAACCAGCCGCCCGCCGCTGAGGTCCGATCCGTTGGACTCGATGGTGTTCTCGCTGAAGGGCAGCAGTTCGTCGGCCCCGGAGAGGTTGTGGCACAGCCAGACCTTCCGGCCGGTCGCCCGCGCGGCCAAGCCGCGCAGAGCTTCCAGCGGCATTCTGTCCGAAACCCCCGTGACCTGCGCGGTCACGGGCAGGTTCGCCAAGAACGGGCCGACCGTGTTCAGGAAGCGGCCGAAGGGCCGCATGCTGATCGGTGCCAGGGTCCGGGCCAACCGGGCCAGTTCCACGGGATACACGTACGGGCCGGCGAACGCAATGCCGTGGTGTTCGAGGGTGTCGGCGGTTTGTTGGGAAGACGCGGTAAGCCGCACGCCGAGGTGTTCCAGCAGGTCGTGGGATCCCAGGGCGCTGGCGTAGGCCCGCGACCCGGTCTTGACGACCCGGACACCTGCGCCCGCGGCGACGAACGCCGCGGCCGTGGAGACGTTGAAGGTCGAAGGGCCGCCTCCGGTGCCCACCACGTTGACTGTGCCGGGCCAGTGGCCGTCCGAGCCCGCGGGGTGCCGTCCGAGCGAAGCCAACAGGGCGTCCAGGGTTTCCGGATCAGGTGTCCGGGTCGTCAGGGACGCGAGCAGTGCGGCGGCCTGGCCTTGGTTCAGGCCGCCGTCGCCGAGCAGGTCCCACAACGACCGCCAGATCTCCGGATCGGCCACCGGTCGCCGCCCCAGCAGGCCCGTCACAACCTCATGCACCTCGGGTCCCCGTCTGCTCGCGCCCGCCTATCTCGTTGATGAACGCGCAGATCGAGGCGACGCTCCGGAAGTTGTCCGGGTTCAGCTCCGTGTCGTCGACCTGGACGCCGAACCTGCTCTCGACCCAGGCGATGAGCTTCAGGGTGCCGATGCTGTCGATGACGCTGCCCGACAGCAGGTCGTGGTCGTCCGGGAGCTCGTCGACCGACAGGTCGGGCAGGAACTCCTCGATGATGAACCGCTTGATGGTGTCGGTGTGATCCATGCCGTCCTTCTCTCGGTTGTTCTAGGTGGTTACCGTCTTGTGCGCGCCCGCAGGCGTGGCCCCGAGCGCGGTGCGGTCGATCTTGCCGGTGGACGTGGTGGGCAGTGCGTCGTCGGTGATCCGGAACGATCCGGGGACGGCCGCGCGCGACAGGTACTGGGCGCAGTACGCCCGCAGGGTGAGGCTGTTGAGCCCGGTTCCGGGCGCCCGCCGCACCCCGGCAGCCAGGCGGCGCCCGGCGACCGTGTCGGGCAGGGCGGCGACCCCCGCTTCCAGCACGTCGGGGTGGGCGAGGAGGACACGTTCCACCTCGGCGGTGTTGACCGCGACGCCCCGCACCTTGACCTGGTGGTCGGCGCGTCCGACGAGCCGGAGCCGGCCGTAGGCGTCCCGGCGCACCAGGTCGCCCGTGCGGTACCACCGGCGTTCATCCGACCCCAGCGGATGGCCGGTGAAGACACCCTCCCGGCGGGCCGGGTCCAGGTAGCCCTCCGACTGGAAGGGGGTGGACACGTACAGTTCTCCGCTGCCCGGACCCTCGACGCGCTCGCCCCGGCCGTCCAGGACCATCGCCCCGACCCCGGGCAGAGGGGTGCCGATAGACGGGCCCGCTGGGTCATCCCCGCCTCCCGCACCTTCCTCCGCCGTGTACTCGTGCATGAAGCTGTCGTTGGTCTCCGTGCAGCCGTACACGTTGTACATACGGGCCTCCGGCAGCAGAGCGGACATACCGGAGAGCGTGTGCTCGGGCATTGTGTCGCCGGTGAACACGGCGTGCCGGACTGACCGCAGGACCGTGCCTCGCTCGTGCGCCGCGTCGAGCAGGAGCCGGTAGGCCATCGGCACCGCCTGCACGACGCTCACCTCGTGCTCCAGCACGAGATCGAGCAGGGCCGAGCCCCGGATCGCCTGTTTGGGGCCGACCAGCACGACCCGGGCCCCGTAGGCCAGGGAGGACCAGATGTCGAAGAGGCACAGGTCGAAGTTGAGGGGTGCGTAGTTGAGTACGCCCACCCCGGGGCAGAGACCGAACGCCGGCCCCGCCCAGGCGGCGAAGGCGGCCACGGCGTCCCCGCTCAACGGCACGACCTTCGGTCGGCCCGTGGAACCCGACGTGGTGAGCATGAACGTGGTGCCGGAAGGGAGCGGCTCCGTCGGCACGTCGTCCAAGGGCGGAGCGGCGAGCGGTTCACCTTCGGGATCGAAGACCGCACGACAACCGGCCTGCGCCGCCAGATCCGCCGACTGCGCGTCCGGGAGCCCAGTGGGCAGCAGGAGGAACGGCCGACCGTCCAGCAGGCACGCCAGGATCAGCGCCACGGCGGGCGGCGNTCCGCCAGGACCGCGACAGGCTCCCCGCGTGCCAGGCCGGGGCGCGCCATCCGCTCCTGGTACCGGACCGCCAGAGTGTGAAGGCCGCGATAGGTCGTCACTTCGCCGTCCCCGATCAGCGCGGGCGCGTCCGGCTGCTCCTCGACCCGGGCAAGGATCCGGTCGCACAGGTGCGGCACGCCGTTCACGACCGCCCCCGTCCCTCGCCCCGGCCCTCGGGGCCGATCTGCACCCACCCGCCCTTGATGGCGAGGCCTCGGGAGGTGCGGCAGGTGAAGGAGACGGAACGACCCGAGGTCCGCGGTTTGAGGACGGTGTCGAACGGCTCGTCCACCGGGACCGGGGCGGCAAAGCGCGCACCGACCGACCGGACCCGGGAAGCGTCGCCGTCGGCACAGCGGTCGATCACTTCCTCGCACACCAGGCCGAGCACCCCCATACCGTGCACGATCGCGCCGTCGAAGCCCGCCGCACGCGCCGCACCGTCGTCCAGGTGGATGGGGTTGGGATCGCGGCCGGCCTCGGCGTAGCGGCTCGTCCACTCCCGGGTCAGCGTGTGCCCCACCGTCACCGGGTCCCCTTCGCTCCCCTCCTGGTCGGGGGCTGTGCCCACCGGGATCCTCCCGAAGGGTTCGGCTGTGCCGGCGCCGACCAGGAGCACGCTGGTGATCGACTCGGCGACGTGCTCGCCGTCCTCCCCGGTGAATTCGGTACGTGTGGCGGCGCGAACGCCCCGTTGCTCGCGGCGGACCCCGAGCAGTTCGAGGGATGCGCGGACGCGTTCGTCCGGACGGAAGAGGCGCCGGAGCCGGATCTCCTGGCCCAAGTGGACCGGGGACGGTGTTTCGTCCTCCCGTTCTGTCAGTTCGCGCAGTGCCTGCTCGGCCGACGACTGCGCGAGAACGAACGGGTACACGGGGGAGGCGCACCCGTCGTGGTCAGCGGTCAGGCCGGCGCGGAGCGCAACGCGGTGGGCGCGGGCGCCCTCCCGGGCCGCGACGTGGTGCACGGCGCGTTCGGAGGGGCCGGGCACAGCGCTCCGGGCCGGGGGTACGGGGTGGACGGTCATACGGGTTTCACCACCAGGCTCGTGTTGTGTCCGCCGAAACCGAAGGAGTTCGTAAGCGCGGCCCCCAAGGGGACCGAACGGGACGTGCCGTGGACCACGTCGATTTCCAGGCCGGATTCGGGGCGTTCGTGGTTCGCCGTGGGGGGCACTTCGCACCGGCGCATGCTCTGCACCGCGGCGATGAGTTCGACCGCGCCGGCCGCGCCGATCAGGTGGCCGAGCACCCCCTTGGACCCGGTGACCGGCGGGTGATGCTCTCCGAACACCTTGCGCAGAGCGGCGGCCTCGGCCCGGTCGTTGTGGGGCGTGGAGGTGCCGTGTGCGTTCACGTGGACGATGTCGGACGGGGCCAGTCCCGCGTCCGCAACGGCGCCCTGCATCGCGCCCGCCGCCCCGGCACCGTCCGGTAGCGGCATGGAGAGGTGGTGGGCGTCGGAGGTGGCCGCGTAACCGGCGACCTCCGCGTAGGGCCTCGCCCCTCGTGCCCGTGCGTCGTCGAGCCGTTCCAGCACGACGCACCCGGCGCCCTCGCCCATGACGAAGCCGTCCCTGTCTGCGTCGAAAGGCCGACTGGCCCGCTCGGGCTCGTCCGTGCGCCCGGACATGGCGTTGAGGTTGCCGAACCCGGCGAGCGTCACGGGTGTGAGTGTGGCCTCGCACCCGCCCGCGATCACCACGTCGGCCCGGTGAGACCTGAGCAGGTCCATCCCGTACCCCACGGCGTCCGCGCCGCTGGCGCAGGTCGTGGCGACGGTGTGGGCGGGGCCCTGCCAACCGAGCCGAATGGCGGTCTGCGCGGCCGCAGCGTTGGGCATCGTCATCAGCGGCATCAACGGGTTGACCCGTTTCGGACCGGACTCGGCGAAGTGGACGGACTCCCGGTCGCTGACGTGGCGACCCCCGACGGCGTTCCCCATGACGATCGCGTTGCGTCCGGGGTCGGTGCCGGGGGCGCCGGCGTCCCGGTGGGCAGCAAGCGCCGCCGTGATGCCGTACAGCACGAACGGGTCCATGCGGCGCGCGTCTTTGGCCGAGACCGTGTTGCCGGTGTCGAGCCCGCGCACCCGGCAGCCCAGGTGGGTCCCGGGGAAGTCGGGGCCGGTGAGGAGGGAGGCGACCGACCAGCCCGCCCTCAGGGCGTTCCAGAGGTCGCCGGGCGTACAGCCGGCCGGTGTGACGGCACCCAGGCCGGTGATGGCCACCGCGGCTCTGGAGGAAGTGTGCATGCGACTGCTCCCTTGTCGTCTCGGTCGCCGTTCAAGCGCTGATGACGCGGCAGGCGCGGGCCGCTTCCAGGAACGCCTCGGCCGCGAGGTCGATGTCGGCCTTGGTGTGCTGGGCCGTTACGGCGATGCGCAGGCGCGCCAGACCGTTGGGCACGGCCGGGGTGACCACGGGAAGACCGATGACCCCCGATCGCCGGCAGGCGGTCGCGTAGTCGTAGGTGTCCTCGTCGGATCCGATGATGAGAGGAATGACGGCGGTCCGACTGTCCCCGGTGCGCATACCTGCCTGCGTGAGGATTTCGCGCAGCCGGGCGGACTCTTTCTGGATATGGGTGACCCGTTCGGGTTCGGCATTCAGGATCCGCAACGTCTCCAGGGCCGCCGCACTCTGGGCGGGTGCCAGCGCGGCGGAGAACAGGAAGGGTCTCGCGGCGTACCGCAGGTGCGCGATGAGTTCCGCGGGGCCTGCGACCCATCCGCCCATGGAGGGGACGGCTTTCGACAGGGTGCCGAGTTTTACGTCCGCTCGGACGGCGTGGTCGAAGTGCTCCTCGATCCCGCGGCCGGTGGAACCGATAACGCCAAGCGCGTGTGCCTCGTCGACCATCAGCAGGGCGCCGTGTTCGTCGCACACCCGGCGCAGCTCGGGCAGCGGAGCGATGTCGCCGTCCATCGAGTAGACGCTGTCCACGACGACCAACCGGACCCCGCCGGGGGAGGCCGCGGCCATGCGCCGGTCCAGGTGCCCCGCGTCGTTGTGGCGGAACCGTGTCACAGTGGCACCGCTGAGCTGGCAGCCGTCAACGATGCTAGCGTGGGCGTACTTGTCGATGAAGACGGTGTCGCCCGGGCCGACCAGTCCTCCCACTGTGCCGATGTTGGCCGCGTATCCGGAGCCGAAGGCCATCGCGGCCTCCCTGTCGGCGAACCGGGCGATCTCCTCTTCGAGCTCCTCGTGCAGCGGAATGGACCCGGCCAGCGCCCGAACCCCGTGGTTTCCGGTACCGTAGCGCTCCATCGCTGCCGTGGCCGCGCTGACGACGCGAGGGTCACCGGTCAGCCCGAGGTAGCTGTAGCCGGACATCATCAGATGGCGGGTCCCTTCCAGGTCGGCGTACGCGGAATCGCGTTCCACCGTGTAAGGGACGAAGCTGTTGCGGCGCTCGGGCTCCCACTCGAGCGACTGCACGCGCCGCCTCGTGGCCGCCATCTTTGGTTCCAGGGCCGCCCACGCTTGTACAGGGTTCACGCGCTCTCCTCGTTCGGTTCAGCGGGTTCCTCGCGGACCTCGCTCGCACGACGGGCCCGGTTCGAAGCATGTCTACGGCTCCCCCCCCCAAGGGGGNACATCCCCTCCCTGGCGGGACGAAGCGGACATCGGTCCGGTCGTCCGTCGGGCCCTCTCTGTTCAGAGCGGGAGAGCCACCACACGGATTCAGGGCCTTGTGAGTAGACGCAGACGTATGCAATTGAGCTTCGCAGCTATGGTCCGTCTCCGTTCGTCCGGGCTTGACTGGCCACATGACAAACACGAACGCATCTGAGACGAGCACAACGCTGGTCACCGGAGGCACCGGGAAGACCGGTCGCAGGGTCGCCGAACGCCTCGAGGCGCGCGGTCTCCCGGTACGCATCGGCTCGCGCTCCGGCACGCCCCCGTTCTCCTGGGACGACGAGAGCACCTGGGAGCAGCTGCTGGAGGGCGTCGGCAGTGTGTACATCAGCTACCAGCCCGACCTCGCCTTCCCCGGAGCCGCGGAGTCGGTCGGTCGTCTGTCCAAGCTTGCAGCCGACAAGGGCGCAGAGCGGCTGGTGATCCTTTCCGGACGCGGGGAAGAGGGCGCCCTGGCCGGGGAGCGTGCCGCCCAGGAAGCGGGACTTGACTGGACCGTCGTCCGGTGCAGCTGGTTCAACCAGAACTTCAACGAGAGCTTCTTCTTGGAGCCGGTGCTCGGCGGTGAGCTGGCGCTGCCCACGGGAGACGCGGTGGAACCGTTCGTGGATGCCGACGACATCGCGGACGTCGCCGTGGCCGCTCTCACCGACAGCCGGCACGCCGGCAAGGTCTACGAGCTGACCGGACCCCGTCTGCTGAGCTTCGACGACGCGGTCGCGGAGATCAACCGGGCCACCGGCCGCGACATCCGCTACGTCCGGGTCTCCGACGAGGAGTTCCGGGGGATCCTCAAGGAGAACGACCTGCCCTCGGAGATCGCGGACCTGTTCGGCATGGTCCTCGACGGACGGAACGCCCACCTCATGGACGGCGTACAGCAGGCCCTGGGCCGCGAGCCGAAGGACTTCAGCTCCTTCGCCCGGGAGGCCGCTGCCACCGGCGTCTGGAACCCCTGACCCGACCGGCGCCAGGAGCCCACGTCCCCGCCCGACGCAGGAAAGCAGAACTGATGAGCAATGACACGGATGTCCACGTCCACCACTCCGCCGGGCTCTCCCGGCCGCACGGTCCGGCACCGGGCGTTGTCCTCACGGGTGCCTCGGTCGGGGTCGGGCTCATGGCAGGTCTCTTCTTCGCCTTCGACGTCGGTGTACTGCCAGGTTTGCGTACCAGCGACGATTTGACGTTCGTGACGGTGGTGCAGAACGTCAACCGCGCGATCGAGAACGGCCTGTTCGGGCTGGTCTTCATCGGTGCTTTCCTGGCGACCGGCGCGGCGGCCCTGATGCAGCAACGCATCGGTAACCGCCGCGCCGCACGCTGGGTGTGGGCAGCGCTGGTGTGCTACAGCGCCATGCTCACCATCACGATGAGCGTGAACATCCCACTCAACAACGCGTTGGCTCAGGCGGGGGCGCCGGAGAAGATCCCGGACCTACGTGCTGTGCGTGAGGCATTCGAGGGCCCGTGGTCCGTCGCCAACATCGCTCGGACGCTGACCTGTACGGCCGCCCTCGGCTTCCTGGGCCGAGCGCTAGCCCTGCACAGCAGGGCCCGTGCGAGGAGAAAGGGTGTCTGAACTGCCTGTCGCCTCCGCACCTCGGCGGAGGCGACAGGCAGCACGCCGGGGGTGTCCGGCGACACCCCCTTGGCACTCCGATGGATTCAGGTCAGTCCGGACAGGCGATCGGCCGCCCGGCCGTTGAGGAAGACCGCTCGCGATTCCTGCACGAGGGAACCATAGGCACCCAACATCCTTGATTCCCAGGGTTGGCACTCCGACGCGTGCAACAGATCCAGGTACATGGCCTGGATCTCCGGGGCCGGGTCGATCCCGAGTTCCTCCGCGAGCAGCTGTCGCAGCTCGTGGTAGGCGCCCAGGGCCTCGGCCCTGTTGCCCGCCGCGGCGTGAGCCATGATCCGGCACTGATGAGCGCTCTCCCGGAACGGCGAGTGCCGGATGGCCTCGTTGGCGTGCTCGAGGGCCCTGGGCGCGTTCCTGAGCGAGGACGAGGTCAGGCTGGCGATCTCCAAGGCCGCAAGCCTCAGCCCGTCCACCCGCTCCCGGACACTGGCCACCCACTCGCCCCCGTGTTCACTGAGGAATGAGCCCCTAAGGCTGGCCGCAGTATCACGAGCTATCCGATAAGCCACCTCGTGCCCACCCCCCGACAGCTCCGCGCATGCCTGCACCAGGGAGTCCTCAGCGTGTTCGAGGTCGACCGTGGCACAGGGCGGTAGCGTCAAGAGATAACAGCCTCCCTGGGAGGTCAGTGCCACATCACCGGTGTTCGGGGCGAGGTCGTCGACGAACGAGCGTACGCGACTGACAACGCTGCGGAGTGCCGAAGCCCAAGTCTTGGGTAGCGTTTCGGGCCATATCGTCTCCGCCAACTGACCCCGACTGGTCCCACGTCCTCTGTCTAAGACCAATCGTGCGAATGCTGCCTGGGCCTGGGAACTAGTCAACCGCCATGGCCTTTTGGACTGAAGCTCGACGGTGACAATACCTGAAAGTCTAATAAGCAAGATACATCTCTTCCCATTATAGGAAACACGCCAAGAAGTCGATAAATTTTCACACCGGGCGAGACTCGATATCTTCCCCAAGAAACGCAAAGATGAATCTCCGCCGTCGAGCCACACACGGACTCGCATTGCCAGCGACAACCGGCACCGCCAAAGCGTCATCCTTGCAGGTCAAAGCACATAACCAGGAGCCGTCACGCCTCAATCCGATGCGCTCCCACCAAGGACCCGACAAGAGGGCAAGGCTCCATTACTCCAGCGATGTTCAGATGAAGAACATTTACACTCTTACAGGTCATCTTCGCGCACACAAGGGCTGTGACCGACTCCGGCCACGCGCCCGAGCGAGCACTCGTCATCCTGCTTCTCGAGCCTGATGAGCCCCGACCCCCAAACAACAGAAAGCGAAATCAGATGCCATTTCCTCGCCAATATGGTTCTAGCAAAGGAGTTCACACACCTGGCTACACCACTGAGATTTATGCGAGCCATAGAGCTCAGAGCCGCCGCGTGGACGTTGCAGTCTCCCGCGTCGATGCCTGACGCTGTTGAGTTCGGTCCGCGGCAGGTTTGTCGGCAACGAGTGGCCCATCTTGCTGGTCCCTGAGGAGCGTCGCCCGGGGGTGGAGTGAGCGTCCTGTTCCACAGCGCCGCCCAGTGCCTCCAAGCGCCAATACCACACATATCCAGGTTTGACCAGGGTTGAGCAGCCGGGGCAGGGGTGGGGCATCTGCGGTCCGCTCGGGTTAATCCGTAGGGGCGCCCCAGCGCCAGACGCGGCTGACTGCAGGTAGTAAGCGCGAGCATCGGGCGATGCCAGGAACGGAGGGAGTTCCAGGCATGCGACGGCCTCCCCCGATTCAGCGCCCCGACTCCCTCTTGCTGTGTGCTTGCGAGCTGCCTGGACACAAGTACCCGGGTCCCCCGACTCCTCACGCTGAGGCTGGTCAGGCTCGGGAGGGCGCAGCGTTACTCCCGGGGGTGTGATCGCCCTGCAGAGAGCACGACCAGCACAACCTTCCCCACCTCGAGCATCCGCGCCAACACGACGGTCGGGTGAGTTATCGGGCCGGTGTTGTCACTTCCGGGGCCGTGGCCGAGTCTCTGCTCGGGGTTCTTCACCACGCAGATCTCCATCAGATCGCAGCAGACGGCGACACAGAGCAGATCAGAGGTAGGGCCGACCCAGTTCCGGTCCGACGCAGGAGGACTCCTGCAATACAAGGGCGGCTGTCCTGTAGCGGACCGTGATCTCGCGCCCTTGGTCAACGCACGTGGCGCCGGCGAGTCCGATCTCGGAGTCGGTCAGGGCGGCGACGTAAGCAGCATCAGGGAAGCCGCCCCAGCGCAGATCCCATCGGTCATGCGCTCCCCAGAGCCGCTGCGAGGGCTCCGGAATGGGGTGCTCGCCGCTGCCCACACCCCGCGGCCGCAGTGCCATCCCCCGGTGGCCCAGGACAGGTCCGGAGCCGTCAAGGTAAAGCGGGCCAAGAGGCCCGATAGCAGGGTCTGGGCATCGACGCTCATGGGCGGGACTGCCCTACCTGCATGGACTCGATGTCGGTAAGGGGCTGGCCATGAGTTTGATACTGCTCATGTTCGCTCTTCGGGCACGGCCGTCCGCACACGACCCGACTGCGGTCACCAGTCTGCTCCACTCCCATGAATGCACCAGTGGGAACGTGGCGCAAACGGATGTGGTGGTCGTTGACACAAGTGACTCGCCAGCCGGGGAAGACCGCTTCGGGCGCCGTTTGCATGAGGAAGCAGTTGGCTACTTGCTCGGGCTGGCGGGTGAAGATGACCAGGTCATCGTAGCGGGGTGAGAGGTAAAAGGTGTAGAAGATCAACCGGTGGGCGTGCCAGCCCGCGGGAGGGGCCCCTCCGGGGTGGCGGTTGAACAGCGCCACAGCGAGCAGGGCTCGCAGGGCATGCTAGGCAGGTGTGCAGTGGTCCAGTGGGTTTCCGACAGTCCAGAGTTTGGTCGGCCGAAGGTTGCGCTGGGCTGCGCCAGACACGGAGGCGCCAACACGATGGTTTACTTCTGAACACACCACAACCCAAGCGGTTCATTTTCAGGCGGATAATACTGGGTACTGGTAACGTAGCGCTGTGACAGAAGAGCAGCAGGTCATCTCAGCGTTCCGTAACAGTGGAGTGAGCCTCGCGCTCGCCTGGGCCCATCGCTCAGCAGCACGCACCACCCTGGACACCATCACCCCAGCTCTGGGGTTCCATACCGATGCAACAAGAAGCCCTGCTCAGCGCGAACTCCTGATCGATCGCATCGATCGCGTGGCCCAGTGCCGCAGCTACGCGCCCGATCCCCACCTCCCCACCGTGGGCAGAGACCTACTCCACCAGGAGCTGCACCCGGACGAGCCTCTGACCGATGACATTCTCTTGCCGCCCGGCACAGTCGACCGCAACAACCTCAAGGGGTCACACGGATGGCGCTTCGAAGAGTGGCAGTGGCTGTGTGCGACCTTCAGGTACGGCCGAGTCAACAACATGCGCTGGGAGAGCGACCTCCGGCAGCAAGTGGCAGCCCAGGAGTGCCCCGACCATCCCACCCTGTTCTCTCCCTCCGAGGAAGACCAGATCGAAACACCCCAGATCGATCTGTCCAACACCCTGATCCTGGCCCAAGCGTTGGACGTCACCACAAACCAGTCCCAGCTCTTTCTCGGCAGGCCGCGCCTGGGCGCCAGAGGCAGTTCTCCCTGGTACTGGTTGTACGATCTGCTGGGCGCCACCCCCGACGAGGGCCGTGTCGGACTTCCCCGCACGCCGCTCGCGCCCCTGCCCACCGCACCACGCGAGGTCGCTGACGCACCAATGCGTCTTCGTCCAGCACCAGGCTCCCCTGGAAAGCGCTCCAGTGATCAGGGATGACCAGCAGACTCCAAGACATCGCCACCCTCTTCGACGGTGGCCGACTCACTCTCGCCCGCAATCTCGCCGGCCTGCGTAAGAACGCTCTGGCTGCTGCGATCGGCAAGAGCCCCACAGCTGTCGCCGCCTACGAGAACGGAGCAAAACGCCCCGCCGCCACAACCGTCGCCGAACTCTCTCTGGCACTCCAAGTGGACCCCGGGTTCTTTCTCCCGCGCCCCGGTAAGGCCAACCCCGCAGGAACGCCACCGCACTTTCGCTCGCTTCGCTCCACCACCCAACTCGCCCGTGACCAGGCCCACGCCTACGGCCAACTGGTGGTCGACGTGGCAGCAGGCATCGAACGGCACGTGGAGTTTCCCGAACGCGACCTTCCGGCCTACCCGATCGCCGGGGAAGAACCTGACCACGGCGCTCCCGAGGAAGCCGCCTCCTGTCTACGCAAGGATTGGAACCTCCCGGAGGGACCCGTGGGCCACCTGGTCCGTCTAGCTGAGAACCACGGTTGCCTCGTTGTATTCACACCACGGGGAACAGCCAAGGTGGACGCCTACTCCTTCGACACCCTCCAACGTCCTGTGGTGCTACTCAACCCGCTCAAGGACGACTACTTCCGCCAACGCTTCGACGTCGCCCACGAGTTGGGGCACCTCGTAATGCACCTGGATGCCGAACCTGGCGGGAGGGTGGTCGAGAACCAAGCCAACCGCTTCGCGTCAGAACTCCTGATGCCGGCCGATCAGATCATCGATCAACTGCCCCCGCGCGCGGACTGGAAAATTCTACAAAGGCTCAAGCAGTACTGGAACGTGAGCCTGCAGGCCCTGTTGTTCCGTGCTCGGACTCTGGGGGTAATGGGCGAGGTGACCTATCGCAACGCGGTGGTCTCCTTGAGCCAGAAGGGGTGGCGTCGAAGCGAACCCGGCCCCATGCCTATTTTGGAACAACCCTCTCTCTTGCCGGGAGCTGCGGAACTGCTGCGCCGAGACGCAGGTGTCGAAGCGGGAGATCTCTCGGAGGAGTGCGGCTCTCCAATCGCGCTCTTCACTACGATCACCTCACGCTTCCCGCAGCCAGAGGACAACACTAACCAGGTAGCCGCCGATGCCGACCAAGGACGCTCTGAGGCCAAGGTGATCTCCTTACTGGAGCACTCAGGGCGCCCCGCCGTAGGTTCTCATCCACGGTCTGGTCAGGAGGGCTAACCCAGTAGGACTCTCCCTCCCGCATCACGGAGGATCCCTCCAGCCCCTCACTTCCGCACGAGGCGACCCGTCGACAAAGCCTCGGGCTCCATGTATCTGCTTGCACCGGGTGAACGTGTCCGGTTACTGTGCCTGGCCGGTAAGGTTGCTACAAACGAATTTAAGACTTCTGGTGGTTTAGCTGGTGCGGTCCTGGCACAAACCTTCCGACACGAGGGTTCGCAGGACAACACACCACGACACACCGAACCCCGTCTGACCATATGAAATGGCATTTCGGGGCACCCACAGCAACCAGTCAAAACTTATGCAATGGCCCTGCTAATGCGGTTGGGGAGCAATCCCCTCATGGGTTCAAATCCCATATCCTCCGCAGATGGAAAGGGCCCTGCGCTGCGGCGCAGGGCCCTTTCTCATGTGGCTCCACAGTGGCAACCTGCCTGGCTCAGGCCCGGATCCCGTCGTCGAGGAGCCCCGACAGGCGGCACCCCCGGCCCTGTTCGAGCAGGGCCGCTGTGACCAGAGCTACGGCCGCGTTGAGCAGAAAGAACAGTTCAACGCCCATCCAGCACACACAGAACCCCTCCGCCCCCAGGAGACCGGGGCGGAGGGGCGCGCGGGTAGAGGGTCAGCCGGTCGGCGACGGCGTGAGCAGGACGAACTCCGCACCGACCAGATCGGCACAGACCGCCATCCTCCCCGCCTGCGGAATGTCGACCGGACCCATGTGGATCTTCCCTCCGCTGTCCCGGACCAGACGGGCGCTCGCGTCGCAGTCGGCGACCATGAACACCGGGTGCCAGTCGGGCGATCCCTCGGTGTCGGCCAGGTACTCGCGTCCGAGTTCCATGATCCCGCTGTGGGACTCCTCGACCGAGGTCCCGGCATTGTGCACCACCGCGTACTCCCCGTTCTCACCCTGGTCGAGGATCTCGTACTGCCAGCCGAAGACCCCGCTGTAGAAGGACATGGAAACCGCGGCGTCGGGTGTCCACAGCTCGGCCCAGCCGAAACTGTCCGGTTCGTTGACCACCTCGAACCCGCCGAACTCCTGTCCCTGCCAGACGCCGAACACCCCGCCCAGGGAATCCATGAGGAAGGCCATCCTGCCCACCGGCGGCACCGCGAAGGGTTCCACGTAGACCGAACCGCCACGGCCCTCGGTCTCGTCGATGACGTCCTCGATATCGCCGACGGCGAAGATGAGGGTCCATCCCGGGCGCTGCTCCTCGTGCTCCAGGGGGCCGATCGCCGCTGCGGCAGAGTCCCCCCGGCGCAGGAACTGATAACCCCCGGCATCGAACCCGATCTCGTGCAGGGTCCACCCGAACACCCGGTGGTAGAAGTCGGCCGTGGCCACCACGTCGGGTGTGTTCAGCTCCAGCCAGCAGGGCGTCCCCGGCCTGAAATCGGTCGTGATCATGCCATCCCCTCTCACTGGTTGCGCCCTGGAACGAGTCTGACCCCGCACACCACCGTTCAGGGGTTCCCCACGGCAAAAACTCCACAACTCGGTCTTGCCACCCATTGCCCACGCGTGGCGGGAACGGCGCAGGGGGCGGGATCCTGGGGGTGTTCGAAGCGAGAGGAGAGCGTGCGTGAACGGCCGCCTGATCCATGTGAGTCCGGTCATCATCGACCTGGTGATGACCATCGACCGCCTTCCCGAGCCCGGTGGGGACACCCTCGCCGACAGTTCCCGGGCGCTTCCCGGCGGCGGGTTCAACGTGATGGCCGCGGCCGCACGCGCCGGTATGCCCGTGGTCTACGGCGGAGCGCACGGCAGCGGGCCCAACGGGGACCTGGCCCGGGCGGCGCTGGGGGCGGAGGGGATCGAGGCCGTGCACGACCCGCTTCCGGACTCCGACACCGGGTTCTGTGTGGCACTCGTCGACTCGGGCGCCGAACGCACCTTCGTCACCAGCCTGGGCGCCGAGAGCGAGCTGCCCGCCACGGCGCTGCGCTCTCTGGACCCCGGCCCCGGCGACACGGTCTACGCGGTCGGGTACTCCCTGCTGCCGGGGGCGCGGGCGGAGGATCTGGCGGCGTGGATCGTGGATCTGCACCCACAGGTACGGGCGGCGCTCGACCCGGCCCCTGTTGTCGACGCGATCGAACCGGCGCTGTTGGCGAAGGTTCTGGAGCGCGTGGACGTGTTCAGCCCCAACGCAGCCGAAGCCGCGGCGCTCACCGGGGGCGCGGGTCCGGAACGGGCGGCCGCGGACCTGGCGTCCCGGGTACGGCACGGCGGGGCCGTGGTGGTCCGGGACGGCGCGGACGGGTGTGTGGTGGCCACTACCGGCCGGGGGCCGGTGCGGATCCCCGGGGTCCCGGTGGCGGCCGTGGACACCAACGGCGCGGGTGACACACACATGGGGGTGCTGCTGGCGGCGCTCGCCGAGGACCTTGACCTGGACGAAGCCGCCCGGCGCGCGAACGCGGCGGCGGCCCGCGCGGTGACCCTGCGCGGCCCCGCGACTGCGCCGACCCGCGCCGAGCTGGCCGCGTTCGCCGCCGAACACGGGGGCCCCGACGTGTGAGGGGGCGCGAACCCGGGGCGGTCGAACGCGCATCGTACTGACCGGCACCACCCCCCGACCCCCTGGGAAAACCATGGCCTTCCGGCGCACCCACCCAGCTCACGGACCCGGACAGCATCCCGGCACGTCGGGGCACCCCGAACCGCCATCGCCGCGGTGGCGTTCGTGCTGCCTGGGGTGCCTGGCGGTCCCGATGGTGTTCCTGCTGATCCTGTCCGTGTACGCCACCGTGCAGACCTTCCAGAGCGGCCGGGCCGTGCTGTTCCCGGAGGTGTCCGGCTCCCCGGAATGGACGGCCGGGGGACTGCCGGGAGAGAACGTCGGTGGATGGTGGTCCCAGGACCGGATCGTGCAGATCTCCCGGGGCGGGCTCACGGCGGGGGCCCCCCNTGACGGGGCCGAACTCTGGCAGCTGGAGACCGACGCCCGTGTGTGCGGCATGGCCGAGGAAGCCTCCGACGGGGTCGGGGTGGTGCTCCTGGACGGTGATCATGTGGATCCGGAACCGCGTGCGGGCCAGGAGGACGATCCGGAGCGTTCGTGCGACGACGTCCTCGCGGTCGACCTCGATGACGGGACCGAGCTCTGGCGCAGCGGTCCGCTTCTGGAGGGAGGGTATGCCGAGGAACGGTACCGGGACGGGCTCGACGTGAGTCTGCACGAGGGCGGGGTCGTCGTTCGGGTCGACGGCGAGCTTCGCGGCCTCGACCCCGCAAACGGTTCGCAGTCCTGGTCGCGCGAGGAGCTCATCGCCGACGGAGGTTCGTGCCCCACCGTCGACCTCGCCGCCAGGGACGCCGAGCAGGCCGTGGCGGTCGCCGACTGCGGCCCCGGGGACAGGATCTCCGTGCACGTGCTCGACGCCGGAAGCGGGCAGGACGGGTCCTCCTTCACGTTCGACCGCGGCACTCGCGAGAACAGTGACGAACCCGCACCCACCGTGCTGCTGAACACCGACCCCGCCGTCGTCCGCCTCGACCTCGGGCACCGGCGGGGCCCCGAACGCGATCACGACCCCGGCACCACCGAGAGCGGCGCCGATGACCCGCACTGGGAGCAGATTCTGGTCTTCGACGGCTCCGGAGACCTGGTGACCTCCATGGAGGACAGTAAGGGCGCACTCAAGGACCTCGACGAGGAGGCCCCGCGCACGCTGTTCGACGGGGACCGCGTACACATGAGCACGCGGGGCACAGGCTGCACCAGCCGCCTGTACACCCACGACCTGTCCAACGGACAGGAGCTCTGGGAGACCTCGATGCGCGGCGACGACCACCGGGTGGTCGCAGTACAGGACGGACGGCTCCTGGCGATCCGGGGCGGAGGCCCGGCGGACGCCAAGTGCACGTTCCTGAACCCGCCGCGGGATTGGCAGTTCTACGTGCTCGACCCCGGAACGGGGGACGAGGAACCGCTGAGCAGCCAGATCAGCGAGTTCGAGCAGCCCGAGCCCGATCAGGTGTGGTGGGACGGGGAACGCCTGTTCTTCGTCGAGCCCGCTGAGGATCCGGAGGAGACTGCGTCCGTCGTCGCCCTGTGACACACCGTCCGCGACCTGGCGAGTCAGTCGGACGGTGTACCCGGCGGCCTGGCCGACGGGCGCCCCCGATCAGTGCTTGAAGTGGACGAACAGGCGGCCGAAGTTCTTCGAGTCCTTCTCCACCCGGTGGTAGCGCGCCTTGACGTCCTTGCGGTCGAGGAAGCGCAGCACACGTTTCTTGAGCTGGCCGGACCCCTTGCCCGGGATGATCTCGACCGTCTTGGCCTTCTTCTGCTCGGCCTCGTCCATGATGTCGTTCAGGGCCTGGTCGATGCTCCGGCCCTTGTTGAAGATGTCGTGTAGGTCGAGCTTGAGCCGCACGCTTCCTCCTCGTCTCTTTGCCGGGATGATACGCGCAGCGCCCACACGAGCCCCAGGGCAGTACCCGCCCCGAGCGCCGCGAGGGCCCCGAGGGTGAGGCCGTCGGGTGCCACGACCGACTGCGCCCGCAGGGCTGCCACACGGTGAGCAGTGTCAGACCGGTGTAGGCGGCGGCGATGACCGCGACCACGCGCGTGCGGACTCGATCGTCGCTCAGGGGCGGTACGCGGGACGAGAGGACGACGAGTACGAAGGCTACGCCGAGGCCGCAGACCGGCTGGCCGAGGCCGACCTGAAATACGTGGAGGGCCTCACCGACGTCGACGAACTGCCCGAGAAGGCCGTGGTCGGCACGGTCCTGGGCGACAGCCTGCCGGCCTCCCTGCGTCGTCTGGCGCAGGCGAGCAACTCCCGGGGCCGGCGGGGAACCCNTACTCGGGACGGGTCAGTCGAAGTCGAGAACGATGCGGCCGCGCACACCGCCGGCCTCCAGGAGGCGGTGCGCCTCGGGCGCGCGATCCGCGGGCAGCACCTGTGCCACGCGCAGACTCAGCACACCCTCCTCGGCCTGGCGTACGAGCCGGGTGAGCCCAGCGGTGTCGGTCGCCCCGTCCACCACCATCACCGGGTGGACGGTCACCCCGCGCTCGGCGGGCCCGTTCCATCCGCGCACGGTCGCCAGCCCCCCGCCATCGGCCACGGCGGGGACGGCCCTGTCGTTGAGCAAGGCACCGTCGGCGAGCCCGGGAACCCCGTCGGGGACGAGTTCACGGATCCGGTCGGCGACGTCGTCACCACGCTGCACCACTTCGTCGGCACCGAGTGTTCGCACGAGTTCGGTGTCGGAGTCCCTCGCGTCGGCGACCACCCGCAGCCCATCCGCCTTGCCCAACTGGACCGCGTACCCGCCGAAGGCCCCGGCTGCGCCGGTCACGGCCAGGGTGTCGCCGGGCGACAGCGCGAGCTCGTCCAGGGCCAGGCGTGCGGTCATGGCGTTCATGAGCAGGGTCGATGCGGCAGTGACCCCCGCACCCGCGGGCGCGGGCACGACGGATGCGGCGGGCACCACGATCTGCTCGGCGTAGGCACCGTGTGCTCCCCTGGGTACGACGAGCGCCACGACGTCCTGGCCGACGTAGAGGCGGCCGGGGTCCCCTCNGGCCGAGCCGGTCCACGACCCCGGCGGCATCCATCCCCGGCACGGCCGACCCATCGGGCACACCGCGCGCACCGGAGCGCAGCACGGTGTCGGTCGGGTTGACCGCGGCCGCACGCACGCGGATCCGCACCTGTCCGGGTCCGGGTTGCGGCTCGGGCAGGTTCAGCTCCTGGAGGACGTCGGGATCTCCTGCTTCTGTGATTCCTACGGCCTTCATGTCCCCGGCAACCGGCATCCCCGGAGCACCTATTCCGTCCCGCTCACAGCCGCCGTTCGAAGACCATGCGGTCCACGCCGGGCCCGTCGTGATCGGTGTGCGGCCCGGTCACGGTGAACCCGATGCGCCGGTGGAAGGCGATGGACCCCTCGTTCGCGGGTGAGGTGACGGCCCGGACGAGGGTGCGGCCCTCCGCTCGGGCGGCATCGAAGAAACGCCGGTACAGACCGTGTGCGAGCCCGGAACCCCGGTGCCCGGGGTCCACACCCGCGAAGTGCACGTACACGGTCCCGGGTTCGGAGGGCGAGTGGAACCCCACGAGAAACCCGGCGAGCACGCCCTCCCCTTCCGCCACGAGGCTGGTGCGGTGGAAGTGGTCGAGGAACAACCGCGGCAGAATGTGCGCCACCGGGCGCCCCCACCATGCGTCGCAGACGGCGATGATGCGGGCGTGGTCCTCGGGGCGGGCGGCACGCACGTGGACGTCGGACACCGGAACTCCCTCAGGGGTGGGGGCTGGGACAGGTCAAGCCTACCCGCCCCGGGTAGGGGAAACCGGAGCTCAGTCGGGCTTGTCGGCGACGAAGACTGCGGTCCCGGGCAGCATGCTCCCCCGCACCGGGCCCCAACCGCCCCACTCCTGGGTATTGTGCTCGGGCCACTCGGGCTCCACGAGGTCGGCGAGCAGCAGCCCCGACCCGGCGACGGCACGCACCCAGTCGCCGACGGTGTGGTGGTGCTCGACGTAGACAGCGCGGCCGGCCTCGTCCTCCTCCACGTACGGCATCCGGTCGAAGTAGGACTGGATCAGCGTGAGTCCGCGCTCGCTCGGGTCGTCGGGGAACGCCCACCGAACGGGGTGGGTCACGGAGAACGCGAGCCGACCGCCCGGGCGCAGCACCCGCGCCGCCTCGTCGAGCGCTGTCTCGGCCGAGGGCACGAACGGGAGTGCGCCGAACGACGAGAAGACGACGTCGAAGGAGGCGTCGGCGAAGGGCAGGTACTGGGCGTCGGCCTGAACGGAGGCCAGGTGGTGCCCGGTGGCCCCGTCGATACGGCGGGAGTGCTGCAGCTGGCGGTGGGAGATGTCGAAGCCCACGACGCGGTGCACACCCTGGGCGCGCAGCCAGCGTCCGCACTGTCCGGCACCGCAGCCGATCTCGAGCACGCGCGCTTCACGCAGGGCGTCGGGGGCGCCGAGCAGGCGCGCCTCTTCCTCGGTGAGCCCCTCAGGGCCCCAGACGAAGTCGGCGTCGCCGAGGAAGGGTCCGTGTTCTTCCTGGTAGGCGTCGGCGGCCCCGTCCCACCAGAAACGGCCGGCGCGGGCGCTCTCAGTCGGCCCGACGCCGCGGCGCGTGGGACGCCCGGAATCGGGGTAATCGGTCTCGTCGGGCACGCTGTCCCCCTCGATCCCACGGGCGCGCCAGGGCCCGTGCTACTCCACCGTTGCCTGGGTACGCGGTGTGTCCGCCCCGCTGCCGGAGGGGCCGTCGTCCGGCCCGCCGGTGCCGCCCGTGGGACCGGAGCCGGGGTCGCCCCCGTCCCCGACGGCGGCCTCCCGTTCGCGGGCGTCGCGGATCTCGCGCCGCATGAGCACGATCCATCCGACGACTGCGACGACGGCGAAGACCCACCACTGCACGGCGTAGGAGGCGCTCATCCCCGAGTCCTCCTCGTGGAGCGGGACGCGCTCGGGCGGGTTCTCGGGCACGGGGGCCTGGTCGGTGAGCTCGGCGTATCCGCCGTACACGTCGTGGGGCAGCCGCTCGGCCAGCTCGTCGACGTCCACGATCATGATCTGCCCCTCGGGCAGGTCGTCCCGGTTCGACAGGCCGGTGTTGTCCTCGTTCTCGGAGTAGTGCAGGCGGCCCTCGACGGTGACCTCCCCATCCGGCACGGCCGGCGGTTCGGGCGTGTCGTGGGCGTCCTCACCGCGTTCGATCCATCCGCGGTTGACCAGGAGGGCGGGCCCTTCTTCGGTGACCAGCGGAGTCAGGACGTGGAAGCCCACGCCCTGGGACCCGTCGCGGTTGCGCAGGAGCACCTCGTTGTCGGTGTCCCAGGTCCCGGTGGCCTCGACGGTGCGCCATCGGTCGTCGGGGGCGACGTCGGTGCCAACGGAGGTGAGGTCCTCGACGGGCACGGCCTCGGCGGCGACGTTGTCCTGCTGCAGGTTCATCTGGGCGCTGCGCGCCTCCCACCGGTCGAGCTGCCAGAAGCCCAGCCAGATGAAGCTGGGCACGGCCAGGACCACCAGCGCGTGGAAGGCCAGCATGCGTGAGGAGAACAGGACTTTGAGCACGTCTCCGAGGTTAGGAGACGGTCGCGCCCGGTCCGCACCGCCCCCGCCGGACACACGTGCGCGGGGTCACCGGAACTCCACCGGTGGCCCCGCGCCATCAAGGGGGATCGCCCCGCCTCCCCTGGGGAAGAGGGGAGGCGGGCTGTTCTCGGTCTGCTTCAGTCCTCCGCGCCCACGGCGGCGACCTTGCGCTTGCGGGTGAAGTAGAGCCCGGCGCCGCCGGCGCCGACCGCGGCGAGGCCCGCGGCCACCAGTCCGGTCAGGGCGCCACCGGTCACGGGCAGCTCGGCGGCGGCCTCCTCGGGCGCCTTCTGGTCGTCGGCCGGGGCCTCGGACGCACCGTCGTCAGCGGGGTCCTCGTCCTTGCCGTCGTCGCCCGGCTCCTCCTCACGCGGGGGCTCCTCGGGCTCCTCCTCGGGGACCTCGCCCGGGCCGTCGTCCTCGGGCACCTCTTCCTTGCCGTCCTCGGGCGGCTCCTCCTCGGCGATGGTCTCCAGGCACTGCGCCTCGGCGACACCGAGCACGGAGACGGCGTTGCCGCAGATGTCGACGGCCGCGTTCACCGGGACGTTGACCTGGTTCCCGCTGGCCACGCCACCGGAGCCCCCGGTCGAGGTGTCACCCTCGCTGTCGCCGTCCTCGCCCTCCGCGGAGTTGTCGTCGGAAGCCTGGATGACGTTGATGACGGTGTTGCACTTGGCGCTGGACCCACCGAGCACGGCCACGGAGTTCCCGCAGATGTCGATGGCGGCGTCGACCGGGACGTCGATCTGGTTACCGCTGCCCACACCGCCCGATCCGTCGGTGCTGAGGGTGTCGGAGGCCTCGCCGCCGACCTCCTCCTCGAGCTTCTCCACGACCTCGACGCAGTCGGCCTCGGAGACCCCGCCGACCGCGGCGGAGTTTCCGCAGGCGTCGAGGGCGGCATCGACGGGGATGACGAGCTGGTTCCCGCTCGCGACACCGCCCGAGCCGTCGGTCTCGCTCTGGCCGCTTGATTCGTAGAGAGCCTCGGAGACCTTGGTGCACTCTGCCTCGGAGATCCCGAGCACGGCGAGCGAGTTGCCGCACAGGTCGGCCTCGATGTCGACGGGAACGTTGATCTGGTTCCCGCTTCCGACTCCGCCGGACCCGTCGGTGACGGTGTCGGCGTAGGCGGCGGCGATGGGTGTCACGACCAGGCCGGCGGTGAATGCCGTGGCGAAGGAGTAACGGAGCGTATTGCGCATGGTGCTGCCTTTCGCAGGGACGAACGCAGGGGACTGCCGCCGGCCGTTCAGGCGGCGGGGGCGGGTCCGTCACCGCGTACGGGGCGGGACGGCGGGGTGACCCGCTTCGGGCAGGAACGCCGGCGCGACCACGAGAGGGACGCATTCCGTGCCGAACTGCCGACGGACCGAAACGTTAGCAAGCCACACGGGACACACAAGCGTTTTCCGAAAACGGACGCCACACATGCAAACACTCTCAGACACTGAACAACATCACTGAGTCATACAGGCAGCTCACAGAGCCAATAACAAGCACTGCTTGAGTACACCTGACAACAGAGAGTCACAGAAAAAGAAGAAAAATATGCGCGTGAACCAGGCCGATGAAACCACTAAAGAGCTTAGTCGATTCATTTTTCGGGCACCCATCGACGCCTCATCCCTTGCGGCACGAAATGCCGGGAAAGACACGAAAACTCCACTCTGCCCCAAGCCGCGCCGAACGCCGGGCACCGCGGACGCCGGGCACCCACCACCCGGCGTCCGCGGTGCACAACCAGGCCCCTGTGAAACACAAAAACGCTGGTCATCCATGCATACCCTGGGTGAGCGGCGAAGTGACCCCGCCGAACGTCCCGCCCTCCGCCGACCGAAGTCGTTCATCTGCCGCACCCAGGGCTGGACACCCCAAGTGACCATTCAGTGACAGGTGGTCCCGTGCCAGGGGCCGGACCCGGTCACGACAGCCACCCCGGAGCTGTGGCGTGCATCCGACCGAGGGGATGCACTCGCATCCTCCGGCGAACTGGAGCACGCATGCTGCCCGAAGGCACGCGCCCCCGCGCACGCACGACCCTCCAGGCCGGCACAGCCCTGCTGGCCCTGTCCCTGACCGCCGCCTGCACCTCCCCCGGCGTCCCCGCGGACGTCGACGAGGGCGCCCTGGCCCCCGACGAGACCGTGGCCGCCGAAGAATCGCCCGAAGCCCCCGTCACCGTCGCCTTCGGAGGCGACGTCATGTTCGAGGGCCTGCTCCGCCCCCGGCTCGACAGCCCCGAGACCGCGCTGGACCCGATCTCCGAACAGCTCTCCGCCGCCGACCTGTCCATGGTCAACCTCGAGACCGCAGTGACCGAGGGAGGAACCGCCGTCCCCGGCAAGGAGTTCGTCTTCCGCGCCCCCGCCACCGCTCTGGAGGCCCTGGAACACGCGGGCGTGGACGCGGCCACCCTCGCCAACAATCACGGTATGGACTACGGGGAGGACGGCCTCCTCGACACCCTCGATCACGGTGACGCCTCCGAGGTGGACCTCGTCGGTGCCGGGCGCGACGCCGACCAGGCCTACGAACCCTTCACCGCCGAGGTCAACGGACAGAGCCTCGCGGTGTTCGGCGCCACAGACGTGCTCGACGAACACCTGATCCCCGAATGGACCGCCGGCGACGACTCTCCCGGCCTGGCCACCACCAAGAACGAGATGAAGGACCACCTGGTCGAGGCGGTCGGTCAGGCCTCCCACGAGTACGACAACGTCGCCGTGTTCCTGCACTGGGGGCTGGAGGGCGCCCACTGCCCTCTGCCGCACGCTCCGGACCTGGCCGAGGAACTGGTCGGAGCCGGGGCCGCCGCGGTCGTGGGCGGGCACGCGCACGTGCTCTCACCCGGAGGCTTCATGGGCGACTCGTACGTGCACTACGGGCTGGGCAACTTCGTCTTCTACAACTTCTCCGGCCCGACCGCCGAGACGGGGGTGCTCACCCTGACCTTCGACAGTGGCTCCGTCACGGGCTCCGACTGGGCACCGGCACGGATCCAGGACGGTGTCCCGGTCCCCTACGAGGGCGAGGAGGCCGAGGACGCCCACACCAACTGGGTCGACAAGCGCCAGGAGTGCGACCTCGACCTGAGCGACTCACCCGCCTGAGCAACACCACCCCGGTCGCAGGCCTGGCTCGCCTGTACGCGAGGGAGGGCGGACACGGAGCCGGCCTCCCACAGGACCCTGCGGATCATACGAGCGCGTCCTGGGTCAGGCCGACCCCGTGGCGGCGGGCCACACCGGCGATCTCACGGAGCAGCACACGGCGCCGGGCGGTCCCCAGGTAGGAGGCTTGCACCCCGTTCGCGGCGAGCCGGACCAGGTCTGCCGGGCCCAGCCCCAGTGCGTGGGCAGTGCGGTACTCCCGGGTGAGGTCGGTGCCGAACATGGGCGGGTCGTCGGTGTTGAGGGTGACCAGGAGTCCGGCGTCGAGCATGGCGGGCAGCGGATGGTCCTCGATCCGGTCCACGGCGCGGGTGCACACGTTGGAGGTGGGACTCACGTCGACGGGGATCTGCTCGTCGACGAGACGAGCGACCAGGTCGGGATCCCGCAGAGCGTCGATGCCGTGGCCGATGCGTTCGGCGCCCAGGACGTCCAGGGCCTCGCGCACCCGGACGGGTCCGCCGTGTTCCCCGGCATGCGGCAGGCTGGCGAGCCCGGCGGAGCGGGCGCGGTCGAAGACACGGGCGTACTGCCCCAGGGGCGTCTCGACCCCGCCGACACCGAACCCGACGACGCTGGGCGGTCCGTGCTCGAGGGTGGCGGCGACGGTGCGCTCGGCGGCCTCGACCCCGAAGTCGGCAGGGAAGTCGGGGATCCACCGCAGTTGGATTCCGTGCTCGCGTTCGGCCTCCATCCGGGCGCGTTCGATCCCGTTGAAGACGGTCTTGGCCGGCACCCCGCGCACGAGGTGGGCGTAGAGGCTGACGTGGACCTCCGCGTAACGGACGTTGTGCGCGGCGAGGCGGCGGGCCACGACCGCCGCCAGGAGCGCGAAGTCGTCCTCGTCCCGCAGTGTGCGCACCGAGGCGAGGTAGACCTCGGCGAAGTGCGGGAAGTCGGTGAAGGCATACCAGTCCCGCAGGCCTTCGAGCGTGTCGGGGACGTCGGTGAGGCCGTGGGTCGTCGCGAGTTCGAAGAAGGTCTCGGGCGGCATCGAACCCTCGAGGTGGACGTGCATTTCCACCTTGGGCAGATCGCGGACGAGGGCGTCGACGTCAGGCGGTGTGGGGAGGGAGTCCATGCCGTGAGCGTACGTGGGGCGGACACCCCTCCCCACCAGTGAGAGGACAGCCTGACAGCGAATCGTCAGGACTGTTCTGGAGCCCCGTTCACCCGCCGGGGGACGCCGAGCGGGTTGTCGTCGCGCAGTGCCCGGGGCAGCAGGGACTGCGGCACGGACTGGAAACTGACCGGACGCAGGAACCGCTGGATCGCCGCGGTGCCCACCGACGTGTGGGTCGGCGCGGTCGTCGCAGGGTACGGGCCGCCGTGCGTCATGGCGTGGGTGACAGCGACACCGGTGGGCCAGCCGTTCCAGATGACCCGGCCGGCCAGCGACGCACCCAGGGAGAGCAGCGACGGGGCGATGAGATCGGTCTCCTCCCCGTGCACGGTCACGGTGAGCTGGCCTCCCAGCACGGCGCCGACCTCCAGCAATCGGCTTTCGTCCCGGTAGGTGACCACGAGCGTGGCCGGACCGAAGCACTCCTCCAACAGGACGTCGGCGTGCTCGATGAGGGAGTCGAGGTCGGTGCGAAGCAGGGTCGGCGTCCACCCGTCGTCCCCGGGCACGCCGCGCACCAGCACCTCGGTGGCGGGGTGGTCGGCCAGGGACCCGAGGGTGTCGTCGAAACCCTGCTCGACCCGGTCGTTGAGCAGAGGCGCAGGGCCGCGGTCGGCGACGTCGCCGGTGAGCGGACCGAGGTCGGTCTCCTCCGGCAGGAAGAGCACGCCGGGTTTGGTACAGAACTGGCCGGAACCGAGTGTGGCCGACTCGGCGTACCCCGCCAGGATCTCGGCCCCGCGCGCGGACACGGCCGCATGGGTGACGAAGACGGGGTTGATGCTGCCGAGTTCGCCGTAGAAGGGGATCGGGTCGGGGCGCGACACCGCGAGGTCGTACAGGGCCCTCCCTCCGGAGACCGAACCTGTGAACCCGACGGCGCGGACGAGCGGGTGGGTGACGGCGCGGCGCCCTGCCTCGACCCCTTCGACGAGCGCGAACGTGCCGTCGGGTGCCCCGGCCTCGGCGAGGGCGACGGCGACGAGATCGGACGTGCGGCGGGCGAGCTCGGGGTGGCCCGGATGGGCCTTGACCACGACGGGGCACCCGGCCGCGAGGGCCGAGGCGGTGTCGCCACCGGCGGTGGCGAAGGCGAACGGGAAGTTGCTCGCGCCGAAGACCGCGACGGGCCCGAGGGGCAGCAGCAGGCGCCGCAGGTCGGGCCGGGGCGTTCCCCACTCGGGGTCGGCGGGGTCGACGGATGCGCCGAGGAAGGATCCCTCCTCCAGGACATCGGCGAAGAGCCGGAGCTGGAAGGTCGTGCGGGCGAGTTCGCTGCGGCACCGCGCCTCGGGGTAGTGGGCCTCGGCCATGGCGAGGGGCACGAGCTCGTCGGAGGCCGCGTCCAGGACCTCGGCGACGGTGCGCAGGAGCACGGCCCGGTCGTCGGGCGTGAAAGCCGCCAGGAGCGGAGCCGCGGCCGCGGCCCGTTCGACGGTCGTGTCGAGTTCTTCCGGTGAGGTCTCGCTGCGGGGGGTCGTCATGGCTGTGTTCCTCCCTGGAGGGGCGCGGGCGCGGGGTCGGGCACCGTCGTTCCCACCATGTCACGTACTGCCTCCGGGGCAGGGGTGCCGGGTCGGGGCCGGTGGGACACATGCGCATCCGTATACGACCGCCCAGGACACAGAAAATGGACACCGGCCACATGTGGACACGGCGGAACGGAACACAGGAACCGCGACGACCACGGACAACACCGGAAGCGCCCTCGACGGGAGCGGTACCAGACGATTCTTCGGACCGAAACTCGAATTTCCCCGGAACCAGGTGATTCGGGAAAGGCATCATAGGTTTCGTGACGACAAATTCCCGAAGCTCCACACCACCGCGGCCCCACCGCGCCACCGCCCGGGGCCATGGCAAGCGACCCATCCGCGGCAAGGACGGCCTCGCCCACACCGAGCTCGGCTTCGCGCAGGCGCCCCTGCGGCGCCTGCCCGCGCAGCAGCGAAGCATGCTCCGGGTGCAACGCATGCTGGACTGCTGCGCCGAGCTCCTCGACGAGGTCGGTTACGACCACCTGTCCACCACACGCATCGCCGAACGCGCAGGCGTGGCCATCGGTTCGGTGTACCAATTCTTCCCGGACAAGAAGGCCATCACCCAGGCTCTGGGACTGCGCTTCCTCGACCAGTTCGCCACCCGCATCACCGACCGCCTCACCGGCACGGACCGGTCCGACTGGACCACCGTCGTCGACGCGGTCGTCGACGAGTACGTGGACATGCACCGCACCGTCACCGGGTTCCGCAGCCTCCACTTCGGCGACGTCGTCGACCCCCAGCTCCTGGACCGCGGGGCCGACAACAACCGGGTCATCTCGGTGCGGCTGCGCCAGATCATCGTCGCCCACCACGGCCTGGAGGACGGCGAGGAGCTCGACCGGGCCGTACACGTCTCCGTCGAGGCCGCGGACGCGGTCCTCAAGCTGGCCTTCCGCCACGACCCGGACGGCGACGTCCTCCTCGTGCTGGAGGCCAAGCGCCTGGTCCGAAGTTATCTGCGCCGGTTCGCCGCACTCGCCCCGGACACGGCACCGCTGTGACGAGCGGCCCCGGTCCGGAACCGGGCACCCCGCTCACGGGTCCCTGACCCGGCCCACCAGAGCATGCGCTGTATCACATCGTGGTCCGGGACCCCGGCCACGTGATCGGCCCCGCCCCCGCCCCCGGCGGGCACCCCGACCACCGGTGCCCCACCGCGGACGTCCGGGCGTTCACCCCCACTTCCACGCAGGTCCGGCCGCAGACCACCCACGCGGTCCGTCCGAGAGGTAGCGTCGGGGCCACCGAGCCCCGCAGCCGACGCCCCCGTACCGGTGTCCCCGGCCCTCCTGCACGCGCGGTGCAGATATCCGCGGACTCCGGCGCCCAGGACGGTCCGTGTTCCATGGGATCATCCAGGGACGGCCGCGAAGCGGCCCTCACCCGACAGTTCCGACTCATCCCTCAGGAGGGCGAACCACGTGACGGAACCGGCACCGGTCTTTGCCAGCGGGGTCGACAACGAACGCCTGAACGCGCAACTCCGCTTCCTGCTGGAGGTGGACAAGCTCAAGCGCGTCCTTCGCAGGAACCTGCTGGTGGACGGATCCCGCCGCGAGAACTCCGCCGAACACTCCTGGCACCTGGCCCTGTTCGCACGCACTTTCGCCGAGTACGCCCCCGCGGGCACAGACATCGAGCGTGTCACCGAGATGCTCGTCCTGCACGACATCGTCGAGATCGACGCCGGCGACACCTTCGTCTTCGACCGGGCCGACGCCGAGACCCAGGCCGCCCGCGAACGCGAGGCCGCCGACCGGATCTTCCCCCTGCTTCCGGAGGACCAGGCCCAGCGCGCCCACGAGGTCTGGGAGGAGTTCGAGGCCCGGCAGACCCCGGAGGCCCGCTTCGCCCGGGCCATCGACCGCCTGCACCCCATGCTCGCCAACTGGCACAACGAGGGCGGCACCTGGTCTCGCTTCGGCGTCACCCGCGCCGAGGTCATGGAGAAGGTCAAGCTCATCGCCGAGGGCTCCGACGCCCTGGGCGCCTACGCGATCGCGCTCGTCGACGACGCCGACCGGCGCGGGTACTTCACGTCCTGACCCGGTTCAGACCCTGCCCAGGAGCAGCTGTACGGCCGCCGCCAGACCCACGATCACCACGCACACCCGCAACGCCGTCGGGCTCAGCTTGCGTCCGAACCGCGCCCCCAGGTAGCCACCGGTGACCGCGCCGAGTGCGACGAGCCCGACCACCGGCCACGCCGGGGAGGCGAGCACGATGTAGAACGCCGCCGCGGTGGTGTTGGCGATCGTGGTCAGGAAGTTCTTCAGGGCGTTGATTCGCTGCAAGTCGTCGTCGATGGCCGTGCCCAGCATGCTCAGCAGGATGATCCCCTGCGCCGCCGCGAAGTAGCCCCCGTAGGTACCCGCACCGTAAGCGCCCAGCGGCAGCAGCGGTCCCCCGTCCTTGCGGCTGGGCCGACGCGCGCGCACCCACGCGGTGATGCGCGGCTGGAAGATGATCAGCACACATGCCAGGCCGATCATGAACGGCACCACGGACTCGAACACACCCGGGGGCAGCGATATCAACAGCAGCGCACCGGTCACCGCGCCCAGGAAGGACATCACACCGAGCCGCAGCGCCCGGGCCCTCTGTCCGGCCAGTTCCCGCCGGTAGGCCCACGTGCCGCTGAAACTCCCGGGCGCCAGGCCGATGCTGTTGGAGACCGTCGCCACCACCGGCGGGGACCCGAGCGCCAGCAGCACCGGGAAGGTGAACAGGGTTCCGGAACCGGCCACCGCGTTGATACCACCCGCGGCCACACCGGCCAGGAGGATCAGCGCCGCCTCCCACAGTTCCATGAGCCCCAGCCTTTCCCACGCACTGCACCCCCGCCTCCCGAGGGCGCCAACAGACTACGAGAGCGGGTCATCGGGCGATCGGACCGGGGTACCCGGGTACAAGGGGCCAGAACGGCGAACGCCCCCTCACCGCAGCGGCACGGGAGGGGGCGCATTCGGGCGGGTCTGCCCGAGATCAGCCGGGAGCCTGGACGACGTCGTCCTTGAGCCGGTCGAAGGCGCTACCGACCCCCTGCAGGGCCTGCCCCATCTCGGCGGGCACGATCCACACCTTGTTGGCGTCGCCCTGCGCGATCTCGGGAAGCTTCTGCAGGTAGTGGTAGGCGAGCACGTCCGGGTCCACCCGGCTCGTGTGCAGAGCCTTGAAGACCATGTGGATGGCGTCGGCCTCACCGCGCGCCCGCGTGGTCTGCGCCTTCGCGTCGGAGGTCGCGGTCAGCTCCATGGCCTCGGCCTCACCGCGGGCCTTGAGCACCGCGGACTGCTGTTCACCCTCGGCGCGCAGGACCGCCGACTGCTTCTCACCCTCGGCGCTGAGCAGCTGCGCACGCTTCTCGCGGTCGGCACGCATCTGCATCTCCATCGCCTCCTGCACGGAGGAGGGCGGTTCGATGCCCTTGAGCTCGATACGGCTGATCTCGATGCCCCAGTTGGCGGTGGCTTCGTCCAGCACGGACTTGAGCTCGCGGTTGATCTGATCGCGGGAGGTGAGAGTGCCCTCCAGGTTCATGCCACCGATGACGTTGCGCAGCGTCGCCAGCGTGAGCTGCTCGACGGCCTGGATGAAGTTCGCGACCTCGTAGGTGGCCCGATAGGCGTCCACCACCCGGATGTAGACCGCGGAGTCGACCTCGACGGAGAGGTTGTCCTCGGTGATGGCCGACTGGGGCGGGAAACTCACGACCTGCACCCTGCGGTCGATGCGTTCACGCACGTGGTCGACACCGGGGATGACGACGTTGAAACCGGAACTCAGGGTCCGGTGGAACTTACCGAACCGCTCGACCACGTCCTCCATCGAGTGGGGCACGATGCGCACACTGCGCCAGAAGATGACCAGGAGGACGGCTACGAAAAGCGCAACGATGATGATCGAGGTCATGCGCGACCCCCGTGCTCGTGCCGAGGGTCGAGGGGCGAGGGCGACATCTGGGCGGCTCCGAGGGTCTCCTGACGGGGGCGGCAGGTGCTGGGGGTGCGGAGCTCGCATGTCCGACCCGCCGACCCTGCGATTCACCGGGCGTGCCGGAACGGAGTGATCCGCTCACCGGTCGTCGACGCTACCGCATGAATGAACCGGTGAGCCATATATGGACCACAATTACGGTTTTGGACAATAGATTCTCCACATTGTCCCGTTCCTTATCGATGAAGGGCCGGGCGGGAACGCGTCCCACCCGGCCCCTTGGATCCTCATCGTCTAGGGTCTGTTTGGTGAACGCCTTCCGTTGCTCCGGCCGGCTACTGCGTCGCCAGGCGTCCGTCGAGGGCGGTGGCGGGTGACGGGTGGGCGCAGCCAGTGGTGCTGTCGCNAAGGCCGAAGAAGGAGTCGGCCC
>NZ_ANBF01000178.1 GCF_000341025.1 Nocardiopsis salina YIM 90010
TCGCGCAGCAGGTGATCGGTGTTCGCCGAACAAGCCCTAAGCCGCGCGCGCGGTCCAGCGCTCACCGTCGCGTTCCACCTTGAGGGGGAGCCCGAAAGTCTGCGACAGCAGGTCGGGGGTCATGACCTCGTCGAGCGGGCCGGCCGCGACGGCCCCACCCTCACGCAGCAGCAGGGCATGTGTGAACCCGACCGGGATCTCTTCGACGTGGTGGGAGACGATCACGAGGGAGGGAGCCGCCTCGTCCAGAGCCAGTTTGCCCAGGCGCCGCACCAGGTCCTCGCGCCCACCCAGGTCCAGCCCGGCCGCCGGCTCGTCCAGGAGCAGCAGCTCGGGGTCGGCCATGAGGGCACGTGCGATGAGAACGCGCTTGCGCTCGCCCTCCGAGAGCGTGTGGAAGGTGCGGTCGGCCAGGTCGCCCACGCCCCAGTGCCCGAGCAAGGTCCTCGCGCGGCCCAGGTCCGGGGAAGCGTACTCCTCACGGAACCGGCCCACATACCCGTAGGCGGCGCTGACGACCAGGTCCAGGGCGGTCGTGCCCTCCTCGACCTTGGCGGCCACCGCGGCACCGGCATAACCCACCATGGCGCGCAGCTCGAAGACGTCGACCTCGCCGACCTGCTCCTCGAGGACCTCGACCCGGCCCTCGGTGGGGTGCAGCTGCGTGTGGGCCACGTTCAACAGCGTGGTCTTGCCCGCGCCGTTGGGCCCGAGCACCACCCAGCGCTCGCCCTCACGGACCGACCAGTCGACCCCGCTGAGCAGCTCCGTTCTCCCACGCCGAACCGTGACTCCGTCCAGACCGAGTACTCGCCCGTCCATAGTCCTCCTTCACGACACGTCCCACGCAGGTGCACGGGCCGCCCTACCCTGAAGCAATGCAATTGACGTCCGCACCGCTCGTCGCCTGGGGCAACGCCTGGCTGACCGGACACGTCGGGCTCGACGACGCCGTCGACGCGGTCGAGCGTCGCGGTGGCCCCAACCTGATCGGGACAGTACCCGCAAGCGATCTGCCGTTCGACAGCGACGTCCCGCTGCGAACGGCCCTGATACGGCTCCGTGGCCTGGGTCTGTCCGCCTTCCGCCTGGCGCTCCCCACCTGGGGTGATCCCTTGGGCCTCGTCGGGCCCAAGGAGCTCAACCAGGCCGCCATCGAGGCCGGAGAGGGGGTACTGGTGCAGCTCACCGATCAGCAGGTGGGCCTGGTGCCCTCCGCCGACCGGCGTGGTTCATCCTATGCCGGTGTTTCGTGGACCCCGTATGCGGCGGAGGACACCCTTCCCCAGGTCCCCTCGCTCCCGGAGGCCGAGACCGAGATGAAGCTCACGCTCGTGCAGGTCACGCAGGCCCTGGAAGGGGTCGACGATGTCGCTTCCTTCGCTCCGTCCGTGCACCGGGAACTCGGCGACCTCGGTTCCAGGGAAGCCCCTCCCCTCGCGCACGGGTACCCCCCGCGTGCCCACCGCGTCGCCACACAGGCCGAACGCCTGGCCAAGGTCGTGCACCTGGCCGACCCCACGGGAGCCAGGGGTCTGAGCGCCCACCAGATCGACACACGCGTCGAGGCGCTGCGCCGACTGGACGCTGCGGTACGCAGGGCCATGGTCTCCGCGCACACCGCTGTTCTGCGGCCGGGCCGGCCCGGCTGATCGTGCCGCCCCGCGCCCTTCCTCGGGGCCCGGACCGGTGGGACCCTGGGGAGGCGGGGCAACGACTCCGGGTTGATCCAGGGGAGATACCTGATCCGCCCGGGAGACGGGAAGAACGATACTGGGGACGTGGCCGAAGGGGCATCGCCCGCAGACAGGAGCCAGAGGAGACCCGCCATCATGCAGCCCGAGCACATTCGAGCTTCAGACGCCGACCGTGACCAGGTCGCCGAACGGCTGCGTGAGGCCCTGGCCGAGGGAAGGCTCAGCCCCAGCGAACACGAGGAGCGCCTCGACACCCTCTACAAGGCCAAGACCGTCGGCGAGCTGGCCCCCATCACCGAGGACCTCCCCGGTGCGAGCGCACCCGGCTTCCTCTCCTCCCCCGACCGCTCCTCCATCGCCGAACCCAGCAGCATGGAGGTCCTGGGCAGCGAGGCCCGCGACCTGGCCGGACAGAGCAAGGGCTCGGAGAATCTCGTCGCGGTATTCGGGGCGTGCGAGCGCAAGGGCCGGTGGCTGGTCGAACCCCGCACCAACGCGTCGGTGCTGTGCGGAAGCGTGGAACTCGACCTGCGCGAGGCCGTCCTGAGCCAGCACGAGGTGACCATCCAGCTCGCCGTCATCATGGGCGGGGTCGACATCACCGTGCCCAACGGGGTCCGGGTGATCAACAACACCTCGGCGATTCTCGGTGGCACCGACCTGCACGGGACCGATCAAGTCGTCGACCCCAACGCCCCCGTCGTCCGGCTGACAGGAACCTGCATGCTCGGCGGTGTGGACGTCAAGGCCAAGGGCCCCAAGCGTAAGAAGGGCCGTAAGCAGGACTGATACGGGCCCCGACCAGTGGCTGTCCACATAGTGACATCCCTGGTGGTAGGGGATCCCTGCGCGCAATCACCACCTTCGGCCGGAGTAACGTGGATGACGCCATGAATGATGATTCCACGTTGTTGGTGACGGTGACCGGACGCGACCGCCCGGGCATCAGCGCACGCCTGTTGAGCACCCTCTCCGTCTTTCCCGTGACCGTCGTCGACCTCGAGCAGGTCGTCCTCGCCGGACGCCTGGTCCTGGGCACGGTCATCGACGTGGACGAGCGGGTCGCGCCCGGGGTGAGCCGCAAGCGGGTCTTCGAGGAGGTCCGCACGGCCCTCGACAAGACCGCGATCGACCTCGAAGTGGAGGTCGAGTACGCCGAAGGGAACGGCAGGGTGAAGGGCTCGGGGGGCGAACAGCTCCACGTGACCGTGCTCGCCGCACCTCTGCGACCCGGCGCTCTGGGCGCCCTGACCTCGTGCGTCGCACGTTCCGGCGCCAACATCGACCGCATCGAACGGCTGTCCGCCTATCCGGTGACCTCGGTGGAGATGGAGATCTCCGGGGGTGACACCGAGCAGCTCCGAGCCGAGCTCGCCATGGAAGGATCCACCCAGGGGGTGGACGTCGCCGTCCAGGCGAGCGGCTTGCACCGCCGCGCCAAGCACCTCATCGTCATGGACGTCGACTCCACCCTGATCCAGGGCGAGGTCATCGAGCTCATCGCCGCTCACGCCGGGTGTGCCGACGAGGTCGCCCGGGTCACCGAGGAGGCGATGCGCGGCGAACTGGACTTCGAGGAGTCCCTCAGACGCCGCGTCGCCCTGTTGGAAGGACTGGACGCCTCGGCGTTGGACCGGGTCCGCGACGAGGTCGAGCTGACCCCGGGCGCCCGCACCCTGGTGCGCACTCTCAAGCGCCTCGGTTACGAATGCGGAATCGTCAGCGGCGGGTTCACCCAGATCACCGACGGGCTCGTCGAGTCCCTGGGTCTGGACTACTCGGCCGCGAACACGCTGGAGATCGTCGACGGAAAGCTCACCGGCAGGCTGCTGGGTCCGATCATCGACCGCAAGGGCAAGGCCGTCACCCTGGAGCAGTTCGCGACCGAGGCCGGCGTCCCACTGAGCCAGACCGTGGCTGTCGGCGACGGCGCCAATGACCTGGACATGCTCCAGACGGCCGGACTCGGTGTCGCCTTCAACGCCAAACCGGTCGTGCGCCGACAGGCAGACGCAGCCGTGAACGTGCCCTATCTGGACACGATCGCCTACATCCTCGGGGTCACCCGGGAGGAGATCGACGAGGCCGACCGCCACGACGGATCGCACGACTGAGCACGTTCTTCCGTGCAGGGGCCGCACTGAGGTGCGGCCCCTCTTCTGTACTCGAAGAACTTTTCACGTGTTCACAAGTGCAGACACAAAAAAGAGGGGCCCCGCAA
>NZ_ANBF01000179.1 GCF_000341025.1 Nocardiopsis salina YIM 90010
CTCCGTGGGGGAAGACGGCACCTGTGGGCAGAAAGTTCACCGAGTGCGGCGTTCGTTCTGTGTTGCCCCGGTGCGTCCGGAACCGGGTGTGTGCTGACCAGCGACGGGGCGTGCACGGTTCACCGAGAATTCACCGCAGCCCGGACCGAATGCCCCGCCCGCTACCGCTCTGCCTGCTCCGCCAGGTGCCGCCACTGCGCGCGCAGGGACCTCATCGCACGCCGGGGATCGTCGACGTCGCCGAGTGCCGGGTACCAGACCGACCGGTGCTCCGGCGGGCCGAACGGGGTCCCGGGCAGCGGCCCGCTCTCCGTCGCCTCGAGCCCCACGCTCTCCACACGCCGAGGACCGACGGCGATCCCCAGGGGAGAACCCAGACCGCGCCAGACCGGCACGTGGGTGGTGTCCGGTCGGCCGACGAAACGGCGCGCCCACAGGGTGTCCAAGAGGTCCCTCTCGCCCAAGGTCTCCACCGTCTCCGCCAGGCGGGAGAGGGACTGCCCCTCCGCTACCGGTTCGAGCCCGACGACCACGGTCACCTCCTCGGTGAGCACGTCGTCGCTCCATGTCAGACCGATGCGCCCGACGTAGGGGTGGCCCTGTTCCCACGGGCCGGCGAAGTGCAGCAGCAACCGTTCCGGGGCGCGGTGCCGGGCCGAGTTGAGCATGCGGGTGGGGTCCCACGGCCGGGTGAGCGGTTCGTGGACGTCCCACGCGGCGGGCGGCGGCCCCGACAGGCACTCGGCGAGGATCTCCGCACCGTGCCCGATACGGGGTTCTTCGTCCGCGGGGTGCACGACCGAGAGCCGGACCTCCAGGTGTGTGCCCGTGGGCGGCTCGTCGAGGAACGCGGGTACGGGCCCCTCCGGTACCTGGCCGACCGGCTTCCTGCGTCGTTTCCTCGGCGGGTCGGGCAGGTGCCGGACGAACCCGTGCCGACCGTCCCACGTCAGCGGGAGTCCGGTCATGCCGTCGAAGTGGCCGCCCTCGCCGTCCTGCACCACCCACATCCCGTGTGCGCTGGTGACGGCCGTCCACGCCGAAAGGGTGAGCCGTGAGGAACGCGGCGTGCGCAGTTGCAGCATCCGGTCGCGGCCGGCGTTGACGGCGGGGGCGGCGAGCCAGGAGGACCACGGGACGACGGTGCGGTCCTGTGTCACGAGCACGGCGCTGTCGGTGATCCGGTCGGCCGCGGGGTGTCCCTTGTCGGCCTCGGCTGCGGCCCACGCTTCCGCGCCGCCGTCGGTCCCGGGCTCCGGGCGGAAGTCGCCATCGGCCGGCCCCGAGGTCCACACGGTGCCGCCCAGGCGGTCCACCAGTACCTGCGCGAAATCGTCGGCGACCCGGCGACCGGCGTCGTCGGGGCGCGCCCGTGTCTCCACCCACCAGCACGGGTCCGGCGCGGAGTCCTGTGTGTCCTGCCCCAGGAGGCGCCCGATCTCCTGCCGGGAGGCCATCGCCAGACCGGGCTCGACCGTGGCCAGGAGCGCACGGTCGTCGTCACGCAGCTCGAGCAGCGCGGTGTCGGTGTGCGGGGACACCCACAGGTCAGAGGCGGTCTGCTCCAGGACGCCGGTCACCGTTTCGAGGTCCGGCTCGTGAGCGACCAGCGCGACCGTGTCGTAACTCAACGATCCTCCGGGGGCGAGGTCAAGGGCGCGGTCAGCGTATGCGGGCGGCCCCCGGGGCGGAGATCCGGGGGCCGCCCGCGGCAGGGGGTGCCACGAGGCCGAGCCCGAATGCGAAGTCGCCCTGCACGGCCGCCGACATCGGCAACGGCAAGGAGGCACACACCCTAGTGTGGGCGGGCGCACACTCAGATGGCACAGTTGTCGAACCTGGAGTCATATTGGTCGTATTGTTCGTGTACCGCCACGAACTGGGCGGATGTCCTGATCGGCGGAGGTTCGACGGACCGCGTCCACCGAACCGGCCCCGCCCCCTGGAGACCGAATGACCGCGTTCACCGATCGTGGCCGCCTCTCGCTCACCGGTGCCCTGTTCATCGGTTACGTCCTGCTCCTGGTCGTGGCACTGGCCGCGGTGGGCACCCTGTGGGCGGTCCACTTCGACCGGGAGACCGACCGCCAGTACGCCGAACGCGTGCTGACCGTGGCCCGGTCGGTCGCCGTTCTGCCCGAGGTCGTGGAAGGCCTGCAGCAACCCGCACCGTCGGCGGAGCTCGACCCGCTGGCCGACCGCATCGCCGACTCCGCGGGCGCGGACTTCCTGGTCATCGCGTCACCAGACGGCACCCGGCACACGCACCCGGACAAGGACCTCATCGGGCAGCAGGTCTCGACCCCGCCCGGACCGGCCGCCGAGGGGCAGGAGTGGACCGGGGTGGAGGACGGGACCCAGGGGCGCACGGTGCGCGCCAAGATCCCCGTCTTCGCCGAGGGAGGGTCGCTGCACGCGGGGGACGCCGAGGGGGAGGTCGTCGGCTACGTCTCGCTGGGCATCCTCGACGACGACGCGACCACCGAGGCGCGCGCCGCCGTGCCCGCGATCCTGGGCACGACCGCCGTGGTCCTGGGCCTGGGCGTGGTCGGGGCGTGGGCGCTCTCACGGCAGGTGCGCACCAAGACACACGGTCTGGAACCGGCGCAGATCACGGCGCTGTTGGAAGGGCGCGAGGCCCTGCTCTACGCCGTCCGGGAGGGGGTGCTCGGTGTCGACGGCGACGGCCGGGTCGTACTCGCCAACCCGCCCGTGCGCGAGCTGCTGGGGTTGCCCGAGCACGCGGAGGGCTTCCACCTGGACGACCTGGAGCTCTCGGAACGTGTGCGGGACGTGGTCACCGGTGCCGACCCGGGCGAGGACCGGATCCTGCTCGTGGGAGGGCGCATCCTGGTCGCCAACCGCATGCCGGTGCGAATCCGCGGTCACGACGCAGGCGCCGTGGTGACTCTGCGCGACCGCACGGAGCTCGACCGGCTCACAGGGGAACTCGACGGGGCCCGCACGGTGACCCGCGGGCTGCGCTCACAGACCCACGAGTTCGCCAACCGGGTGCACACCGTCGCCGGACTTCTGGACCTCGGTGCGCACGGGGAGGCGCGGGACTATCTGGCCGACCTGACCGCCTCGCACACCCGGGTCGGCACCGGAGTGTCCGAGCACGTGCACGATCCAACCCTGGCCGCGCTCGCCCTGGCCAAGTCCGCGCAGGCCTCCGAACAGGGGGTCGAGCTGCAGCTGTCGCCTCTGACCCATGTGCCCGGGCCGTTGGGGGCGGAGGAGCGGACGGACGCCCTGCTCGTGCTCGGCAACCTGGTCGACAACGCGCTCGACGCCGTCAGGGCCGGTGCGCAGAAACGCGGTGCAGCTGATCCCCCGGACGCAGATCCGGCCGGTGACCCGGAGAACTGGGTGGAGCTCCTCGTACGCCTGCACCCCGAGTCCGGGACCGGTCTCGGCCACGATTTGCTGGAGATCCGGGTGACCGACTCCGGTCAGGGCGTTCCCGACGACGTCGCCGAGGAGATCTTCCGGTTCGGGTTCACCACCAAGGCGTCCCGGGACGGGGGAACACGGGGCCTGGGATTGGCGCTGGTGAAACAGGTGTGCGAGAACAGGGGCGGAAGCGTGGAGATGGAGGCCCCGGACACGGAGGAGGGTGCGGTGTTCACCGCGTGCCTGCCCATGACCGCTGCTGCGGTGGTCCCGTGAGCCGTGCTTCCTTGATCCGTGTGCTGGTCGTCGACGACGACGTGCGGGTGGCCCGCAACCACCAGGAGCTCGTGGAGACCCTGCCGACGTTCACCGTGGTCGGGGTGGCCCACAGCGCGGCCGAGGCGCTCACCCAGATCCGCGGTCACCGTCCCGATCTGGTGCTCCTGGACCTCCATCTGCCCGACGCGTCCGGGTTGTCGGTGGTGCGAGCGCTGCGGTCGGCCGAAGAGGACCCCGGTCACCGGACGGACTTCCTGATGATCACGGCCGTTCGCGACATCGCCCAGGTGCGCTCGGCTCTCCACGGGGGAGCGGTGCACTACCTGCTCAAGCCCTTTCCGCTCAGCGCGCTGCGGGACCAGTTGGAGCGGTACGCGGTCGCGCGGGACCGGATGTCCGCGGAGGGCGAGGCCACCCAGCAGGACGTGGACCGGTTGTTCGGCCTGTTGCGCCCGCCCGCGGCAGGATCACTGCCCAAGGGGTTGACCAAGGCAACGGCGGAACTCGTCGCCGGGGTGCTGCGTGCCGCTGACGGTGAGGTCTCGGCCTCGGATGTCGCTGACCGCGCCGGCGTCTCACGGGTGACCGCCCGCCGGTATCTGGAACACTTGTGCGCGGACGGGCGCGCTGGGCTGCGGCTGCGGTACGGAAGCGCCGGGCGGCCGGAGCACCTGTACCGCTGGGTGCCCTGACCGGAGGGGACTGGTGAGCCGCGCCGAGCAGGAGCTCGACGGGGCGAGGTCAACCGGGGCCAGGCACGGGACCGGTTGCGAACGTCCCGGTGACCGCGCCCGAGGAGCACGCCGACCGGCTCTTCGACATCGTCTCCGGCAACCTCCGCGACCGCCCCGAACCCGACTCCTGATCGACCCCACCCTCCCGCGCCGAAGGCCGAACTCCGCGACTTCGTGGACCGGGCCGCGCAGGCCTGACGCTCACGCGCGGCCGGGTTGCCCGGGTGCTTCGGGAGAGCCGGCCGGGTCCGGTCCCGTGGGTTCAGGGCCCGAGAGGTCTGGTCCCGACGGGCTCGGTCCTCCGGGGGAGACGTGGGCGCCCACGATGCGGGCGATGACCGTGGTCAGGAACAGGGTTCCGGCCACCGCCTCCCCCGTGGCCAGCGACCGCGCCCACGGCGTGACCGGCACGATGTCCCCGTATCCCAGAGTGACCAGGGTGACGAAGCTCAGATACGTGAGGTCCTGCCAGCCCACCGGACGGTGCGGCGCGAGGGAGTTCTCGAACGCGCCCGGCGACAGGGTCTCGATGATCCCGAACAGCGCCGCGAACACACCGCCCAGCAGCAGGTAGGCGCAGATCGCGGCCATGATCAGCTGTGGTCCGTGCGGCTGCCGGTGCTGCTTGCCGTACCTGAACACGAACACCAGCAGCTGCAGGATCACATAGCCCTGGAACAGCACGATGGCGGCGAACAGACCGAGGCGGACCAGGGGTTGGTCGGGCGTGAGCGCCGACCAGAACCCGAAGAACAGGAACACCACCGAGAGCACGGCCACGGGGAGCAGGCGCCGTCCCGGAGGGCGCACCACACGCACACCCAGCAGGACCACAACCGGATACAGCAGCGTGTAGAGCAGCTCAGCCGCCTGCCCGTGCAGGGTCAGCGGGTACGCGAAGTGCAGCAGCACCGCGGCCGCCAAGAACTCGGCCAGGGACCGTGACAGCCCCGGTCCACCACGCATTCCCGCCCCCTCCGGCTCCTTCGGCCGGGGCCCTCGAAACGCCACCGGCCGCCGCGAGGCTAGACCGGCAACGCGCGCGAACGCGTGAGGCACGGGCGTGAGTTGCGCTTTTTTCAGCGGCTGCCGTGCGAACCTCTCGCCCGGCCGCGGTTCCATCCCGCGCAACCAGCGCCGTGCGGGACCGGGCTCGCCCCGCGGTATGAACCGGCTCCCGTGGTGGTGGACGGGGGATCGCGGTCACTGCGATCACACTCGGGGCGCTGTCGGCGGCCCACCGCTGACAGCGCCCCGGCGCGTCATGCGGTCAGCACGGACGCGTGCGAGACCGCTGCGTTGGCCGCGGCGACCGCGCTGGTGATCGAGACCTCGCCCAACAGCCCCGGCGCCGCCACGGAGTCCCCGGCCAGGTACACGCCCCTGCCGCGGTCCACGGCAGGGCGGTCACGCCACGTGGTCCCGGGCAGGTCCAGGGCGCCGGACCGGCCCCACGCCTCCTGATCGCGGCGCCACGTCACCCGGTCGCGCCACCCCGGGAGCGCGGTGTCGAGGAACCCCTCGAGGCGCTCGACCACCTCCGCGCGCCGCTCCCCGGGCCTGACCGGCATCTGCGCCTGCACCAGCTCCTCGCCGCGGGGCGCCAGTGTCGGGTCGATGCCGGTGTAGCGCTCGACGAAACCGCCCTCGTCGAGGTCGAAGACGACCGACGGTTCCCGGCCGGTGCTGCGCAGGCCCAGGTCGAGCAGGAACGTGTGCCCGCTCTCCCACGCCAGGGACTCGTCACCGAGCAGGGAACGTGCGGAGGCCAGCGAGGTCGCCACGACCACCGGGGTTCCGGGTGGGCCTGCGGGCAGCTCCGACACCCGTGCACCGGTCTCGATGCGTACCCCCATGGCCCGGGCCCGCCGCGCCATGTGCTCGACCAGGTTGGTCCAACCGCCGAGCACGTAGAACACCGGGGGCGGCCCCGGGGCCGTCGCGCGCTGGAACCGGTCCCACACGAAGGCCGCGGACAACCGCCCCGGGTCATGGTCCATGAGGGCGACCCCGCCGGCCTTGCCCAGCGCCTGTGCCGTCTCGGCACCGAACTTCCCGGTGGCCCAGGAACCGAAGTCCTCGTCGACCGGGGCCCGAAGACCGCGCCGCGCGGCCGCCCACAGCATCCCCATCGGCGGGACGGCGATTCGGCCCCCGTACCGTGCCCGGGCCCCGGCCAACGCGGCTGTCGGCATGCGTCGCACGGGAGGCAGGAGACCGCGCTCCTCCAGCCAGCGCATCGGTCGGCCGGCGTAGAGCACGTGCGGGCCCTCGTTGGCGATGTGGGGCGGGGCGCTCGACCTGGCCCGGCCGCCCAGGGTCTCGTGGGATTCGTACAGAGTCACGTTCGCGCCTCGTTCGGCGCCGGCGACGGCCGCGGTGAGTCCTGCGAGGCCGCCACCCACGATGTCGATGTCCATACAGGGGTGACGGGATCGGGGGTGCGATCCGTGACATCGGCCCGGAACGGATCACTCGGGCAAGGGCACCCGGCTGAGCTTGTCCGGGTTGGAGACCATGAGGACCCGGCGGACGCGGCCGTCCTCGATCTCCGTGATGACCAGCATCAACGCGCGCCCGGCGGCGTGCATGACCACCGCGGGGGTGCCTCCGGAGTCGGTCGGGGCGAGGCCGAACGGGGTGCCGGCGGGCAGGCCCGCGGACTCCAGGAACCGGTCCGCGCGGCCTGCGATCCCGATGAGGAAGCGCGCGACCTTGTCCTGCCCTTGCAGCGCGTGCAGGGGCGCCTTCGTGCGGCCGCCGCTGTCGGCGACGAACACGGCGTCCTCGGTCAGCAGTTCCGTGAGCCCCTCCAGGTCGCCCTCGAGGCTCGCGGTCAGGAACCGTTCGGTGATGCGCCGGTGCTCGGCCCGGTCGGCTGTGAACCGGGGTCTCTGCTCGCGCACGTGCTCGCGTGCGCGCCGCGCGAGCTGGCGGGTGGTGGACTCGCTGCGCCCGACGACCTCGGCGACCTGCGTGTAGGGGAACGCGAACGCCTCGCGCAGCACGAACACCGCACGTTCCAACGGGCTCAGTGTCTGGAGCACCACGAGCAGCGCGAACTCCACGGAGTCGGCTGTCTCTGCCCGCTGCTCGGCGTTCTCCTCGGGCGCCGCGGGCTCGGGCAGCCACTCGCCGACGTAGGACTCCCGGCGGGCACGGGCGCTGCGGGCGCGGTCGAGCGCCAGGCGGGACGCGGTCGTCACGAGGTAGGCGCGGGGGTCGTCGACGGAGGTGTGGTCGACGGTGTCCCAGCGCATCCAGGTCTCCTGGACCACGTCCTCGGCCTCGGAGTGGTCGCCGAGCACCCGATACGCGACCCCCGTCAGCAGGGGGCGGTGTGCTTCGAAGGTCTGCGTCGTCATGCCGGTACCCCGTGCGAGGTGTGGAATGGGTCGGTCGGGCTCGGTCAGCCGCCGAGCTCGTGGTGCCTGGGCCCGTCGGCCGGATGCCCGGCGCTCGGTACGTACCCGGACCGGACGTTCATGAGTGACATGCTGCACCCTCACATCCACGCGGACCAGCCCGGGCCGGTGTAGCGGTCAGTCGGCTCCGGCCGGGCCCCCCTATGTGCTCGCGCCAGGGGCCGGACGCCACCAACCACTGCGGGACCAAGCGCACGGGGAACGGCACCTCCGTTCGAAGGCGCCCTCGCCGTGGATCTGGGTGACGTCGCGGTACTGGCCGTCGACGAGGCGCATCTCCGCAGTATCGAGCGCCGCCCCCTGGTCACCGGCCGGTTTCACGGGCCCGTCTTGCGCCGGTGCACACTGGAACCCGCTGCCGGGACGACGGGGGAGAGACGGGCTTGCACCGACTGCGTGAGTGGACACCGGACGACGCCGACCGGCTCCTGGACGCCTTCACCGACCCGGAGCTCTCCCGCCAGGAACCCCGCGTCCCCGGGACCCCGGGTCAGGCTCTCGAGTGGATCGCCCACCGGGCCGAACTCGTGCGCGAGCGCGACGTGCACGGATTCGCCGTCGTCGGCGGCGACGCGGACGATCCGCTCGGTCACGTCCAGGTCGCGGTGACCAGTCCTCGTCACGGCTGGGGGTGGGTGTCCTACTGGACCCACCACGCTGCGCGCGGGCGCGGGGCAGCGACCGCGGCCGCACTCCTGATCAGCGAGTTCGCCTTCACCCGGCTCGGTCTGTTCCGCCTCGAGCTGGGCCACCGCCTCGACAACCCCGGCTCGTGCGTGGCCGCTCGGCGCGCGGGGTTCCGGCCGGAGGGGATCGAGCGCGCCAAGCTCCGCTACGGCGGCCACCGGTACGACACCGGGGCGCACGCACGCCTGGCCGACGACCCTGTGGAGGGTGTGCCGGACGGTCCGTGCCGCGCAGGGTGACGTCCCCGGACACGAGAACGGGGCGCGGCCCCGGCCCGCGCCCCGTGTCGCTCCCGCACAGATCCTGCGCACAGGCAGGACGAAGTCTCTACTTGGCGGTGATGCCGTCGGTGTCGTCGACGTCGACCACGTTGCAGCCCTCCATGCTGAAGCCGGAGAAGCTGAGGACGTCGGCGCACACCGGAACGGTGATGTTCTGGATGTCGGCGTTGTTGTCGGCGGACGCGGGGCCGGCCATGGCGCCCAGGGCGAGGCCGGTGGCGAGAACGAAGCCGGAGGCGGTGATGATGCGCTTCATGGTGCTGTCCTTTTCGGTTGCAGGATGAGTTACGGGGTCCTACGGGGCGCACGGCCCCGAGGTCTGTGCGGCTCGGGTCTTAGTCGTGGACGGAGATGCCGTCGGTGTCGTTGATGTCCACGACGTTGCAGCCCTCGGAGCTCGCGCCGGACGCCGCGAGGACGTCCAGGCACACCGGGACGGTGATGTTCTGGACGTCGGCGTTGTTGTCGGCCGCGGCGGTGCCGGAGAAGGCACCGAAGGCGAGGCCGGTGGCCAGGACGAAGCCGGAAACCTTGGCGATACGGGACATGCGTCTTGCCTTTCGGAAGTTCAAAACAGGGTGGCTGTAGCCGCCGGAAATAACTTAGCGTAGTTGGCCGCCTGCTTGGAGTGTTTTCCCGGAAGAACACTGAGTTTCCTCGGCCATTTCTCGGCTCTGCGTCCGTTATGGCGGACATGTCGAGGTGTAACGGTGGCTCGGTGTTACACAAACGAAAGGGTGTCCCGATGGCGCCTGGAACGAATGCATCGGAAACGGGCGTCGTGCGTGTTCCAGGCATGAAAAAGGGCCCCTCCGCCGCGCGGAAGGGCCCGAAGGCGTCGGATCACCAGCCCTGCTGGCCGTATCCGGGGTACTGCTGTCCGTAACCCGGCTGCTGCCCGTAACCGGGGTACTGGTTCGGGTCGTAGCCCGGGTACTGCGGCGCGTACTGCTGCCCGTACCCCTGCTGCGGGTACCCGGCGTAGGGGTCGTACTGCTGCTGTGCGCCGGTGGGGTAATGCGGGTAGGCGGGCTGCTGGCCCGAGGCGTCCTGCGGCGCCTGCTGCTGGGCCTGCTGCTCCTGGCCGGCCCCGGACGTGGTGTCGGGCCGGAAGAGGAACAGGCGGGAGGCGTCGTCCTGCTTCTCACTGGGGGAGACGATGTCCAGCCTCCAGCCGGCCTCCTCGATCCCCTCCAGGATGCGGGTCAGCCCCGGACGCAGCTTGCTCCCCGCCTCGTCGTAGGCGTTGGCGTCGAGCTCGACGACGAACATCCGACGCTTCTGCTGCGCCGCGACCTTGGCGTGCTCGACGACCGTACTGTCCCGCACGACCTGTGTGACGCTCATTGAAAACTACCCATCTGCTCTGGTGAGGAGCGCGACGTCCCCGTCGGGCCGAAAGCCCGGTCGCCGCCTCCAACGGGGGGTGAGGGCGCCGGGCTCCACCCATGATGCCCCCGGCCGGGCCGTCTGGCCACAGAAAGTCCGGGAACGCCCAGGATGGAACCCGATGCCCAAAGCGGCTAGTTGGAGCCGCCGGCCTGCTCGCGGACGGCCTCGTCGACCGGCGTCGCACCGTTCACCAGGTTGAGGACCTTGCCGGCCGTCCCCGGTTCGTGCAGGAGCGCCACGACCGCCGAGGCCACGTCCTCACGGGAGACCGAGTCACGGGCCACGCCCTCGCCCAGGTCGACCACGCCGGTGCCGGGCTCGTCGGTCAGGCGGCCCGGACGCAGGATCGTCCAGTCCAGCTCGAGGTGGCGTTCGCGCAGGTCGGCGTCGGCGGCGCGCTTTGCCTCGACGTAGGCGGCCCAGACCGGCTCGGTTCCCTCCGGAAGCGGGTCGTCGACACCGATCGCGGAGATCTGCACGAAACGTCGCGCCCCCGCGAGCGAGGCGGCGTCGGCACACAGCACCGCGGCTTTGTGGTCCACGGTCTCCTTGCGCTCGGCCCCGCTGCCCGGGCCCGCCCCGGCCGCGAACACCACGGCATCGGCGTTCATGAGTTTCTCGGACAGTTCGGTGACGGTGGCCTGCTCCAGGTCGATGAGGACGGCCTCGGCACCGGCCTCCTCGACGTCGCCGGCATGGTCTGGATTGCGGATGAGGGCGACCGGCTGGTCCCCGCGGTCGGCCAACTGCTTGGCCAGACGCAGGGCGATCTTGCCGTGTCCCCCGGCGATGACGATACGCATGGGGGCAGCGTATTGCCTGCGGGGCCGCTGTGCCCGTCCCGCCCCGGGGTGGCACCGCACACGGCTCCCGCGCGGCACGGTCCCCGGCCTCTCACCGGGCCCGGGAACGCGAACGGCGGACGGGACGCACTGCCCCGCCCGCCGGACGACCGCGTTCAGATCAGTCCACGGTCCAGGTGTCCCCGCTCGACAGCAGCGACGCCAGCTCGCCGTCCCCGCGCTCGGCACGCGAGTCGGCGACCTGCTCGTTCACCAGCTCGTCGTAGACCGGACGCCGCACCTTGCGGAACACACCCACCGGGACGTGCTCGAAGGCCGGCAGGTCCAGCCGCGACAGCGCGAACGCGTACCCCGGGTCGTCCCGGTGCGCATCGTGTGTGATGACCCGGTCGCGGTTGGCGTCGGTGACCTCGGAGACCTCCAGGCCCCCGAAGCCCCCGGCGAACACACCGCGGTCCTCGCCGAGCATGAGCGGTTCACCGTGCTCCATGCGCAGCAGCCGGGTCTCACGCGCCGCCGGGTCCTTGAGCGGCTCGAACGCGTCGTCGTTGAAGATCGGGCAGTTCTGGTAGATCTCGACGAACGAGGCACCGGGATGGTCGGCGGCCTCCCGCAGCACCGACGTCAGGTGCTTGCGGTCCGAGTCGACCGTGCGTGCCACGAACGAGGCCTCCGCGCCCAACGCCAGAGACACCGGGTTGAACGGGGCGTCCAACGAACCCACCGGCGAGGACTTGGTGACCTTGCCCGCCTCCGACGTGGGCGAGTACTGGCCCTTGGTCAGGCCGTAGATGCGGTTGTTGAACAGCAGCACGTTTATGTTGACGTTGCGGCGCAGCGCGTGGATGAGGTGGTTGCCGCCGATCGACAGCCCGTCGCCGTCACCGGTGACCACCCACACCGACAGGTCGGGGCGGCTGGTCGCCAGCCCCGTCGCGATCGCGGGCGCACGCCCGTGGATCGAGTGCATGCCGTAGGTGCTCAGGTAGTAGGGGAAACGCGAGGAGCAGCCGATGCCCGAGACCATCACGATGTTCTCGCGCGGTACCCCCAGCTGCGGCAGGAAGGACTGGAACGCCGCCAGGACCGCGTAGTCCCCGCAGCCGGGGCACCAGCGCACGTCCTGGTCGGACTTGAAGTCCTTCATCTTGTACTGGGTGTCCGTGGTGGGAACGAGCTTCAGTCCGGCCAGGCTGCCCTCGCCGCTCCCGTTCAGGTTCTCACTGGTCACGCTCGACGACCTCCCGCAGCACGTCCGCCAGTTCCTCCGCCTTGAAGGGCAGGCCGCGGACCTTGTTGTAACCGATGACATCGACCAGGAACCGGGACCGCAGCAGCATCGAGAGCTGGCCCAGGTTGATCTCGGGGACCACGACCCGGTCATAGCTCTTGAGTACCTCGCCCAGGTTCTCCGGGAACGGGTTGAGGTGCCGCAGGTGGGCCTGGGCCACCTTCAGCCCGGCACGCCGCGCGCGACGCACACCCGCGGTGATCGCCCCGTAGGTGCCGCCCCAGCCGAGCACGAGCACGCTCGCCTCGCCCGAGGGGTCGTCGACCTCCAGGGGGGCGATGCTGCGCGCGATCGCGTCGACCTTGCCCTGGCGCGTGCGCACCATGAGGTCGTGGTTGGCGGGGGTGTAGGAGATGTCCCCGGTCTCGGAGTGCTTCTCGATCCCGCCGAGCCGGTGCTCCAGCCCTGCGGTGCCCGGGATCGCCCACGGGCGCGCCAGGGTCTCGCTGTCGCGCTTGTAGGGCAGGAAACCCCCCTCATCGCCGTTGGGCTCGGTCGCGAACCCGGGCTCGATGACGGGCAGCTCTTCCACGTCCGGCAGTCGCCAGGGCTCGGAGCCGTTGGCCAGGTACCCGTCGGAGAGCAGCACCACCGGCGTGCGGTAGGTCACGGCGATCCGGGTGGCCTCCAGGGCGGCGTCGAAGCAGTCGGCGGGCGACTGCGGCGCCACCACCGGCACGGGCGACTCGCCGTTGCGGCCGAACATGGCCATGAGCAGGTCGGTCTGCTCGGTCTTGGTCGGCATGCCGGTGCTCGGCCCGGCACGCTGCACGTCGACGATGAGCAGCGGCAGCTCGGTCATCACCGCCAGGCCCAGCGTCTCCTGCTTGAGCACCATCCCGGGACCGGAGGTGGTCGTCACGCCCAGGGATCCGCCGAAGGACGCGCCCAGGGCCGCTCCCACACCGGCGATCTCGTCCTCGGCCTGGAACGTGCGCACACCGAACCGCTTGTGCTTGGACAGTTCGTGCAGGACGTCCGAGGCCGGGGTGATCGGGTAGGAGCCCAGGAACAACGGCAGCCCGGACCGTGTCGACCCGGCGATGAGCCCGTAGGCCGTCGCCAAGTTGCCGGTGATGTTGCGGTAGGTGCCCGAGGGCAGCCGCGCCGGCTTGATCTCGTAGGAGACCGCGAAGTCCTCGGTGGTCTCACCGAAGTTCCAACCGGCCTGGAACGCCTTGAGGTTGGCGTCCAGGATGTCGGGCTTCCCGGCGAACTTCGACTTCAGGAAGGAGGTCGTGCCCTCGGTCGGCCGGTTGTACATCCACGACAGCAGTCCCAGCGCGAACATGTTCTTCGCGCGCTGGGCGTCCTTCTTGGAGATGTCACACGAGGACAGCGCCTCCACGGTCATCGATGTCAGAGGGACCGCGCTCACCTTGAACGCGTCGAGGGTCCCGTCCGTGGTCGGGTCCGCCTCGTAACCCACCTTGGCCAGACTGCGCCGCGTGAATTCGTCGGTGTTGACGATCACGGTGGCGCCCCTCGGCACATCGCCGATGTTGACCTTGAGGGCGGCGGGGTTCATCGCAACCAGGACGTCCGGGGCGTCACCCGGCGTCATGATGTCGTGGTCTGCGAAATGCAGCTGGAAGCTGGAGACGCCGGGAAGGGTGCCCGCAGGGGCGCGGATCTCCGCCGGGAAGTTCGGCAGGGTCGACAGGTCGTTGCCGAACGATGCGGTCTCCTGGGTGAACCGGTCCCCGGTCAACTGCATACCGTCGCCGGAGTCACCCGCGAAGCGGATGATGACACGGTCCAACTGTTCGATCTGTTTGGCCACTGAGATCGACGACCTCCTTGGTGAGCCGCCGGTCGTGACGGGCGGCGGCGCTCGGGTGTCAGTCCCCGGCCGACCGCTCCGTCGCGGGCCGGGAGTCGTGGTCGGGGACAAGGGGACAGCGTTCGTGGCCCCCGCACCCACCGGGTGCGCCAACCCGGTCAAGCGCGGTGTGGCGGGGGTTACCGCCTCGGCCGGGTCGTGAAGGGGCCAGCCTTCAACGACACAGCCGTGTGGGCACCGGAGCGACGTTTCGCGCCGGTCGCCTGGTGCTCACAGTGATGAGGGCCACGATCGCACTATAGGCGTTGAGCCGCCGTTCATGGCGGCTCGGTGTCCATTGTCACAGGCCGCGGCCCCGGAGCGGAGGGCCGGGGTCCGGTGAGCGGTGAAATGAGGATGTGACCGACCTCGGGCCACATGGGGAACGCAAGGTGCCGACCCGCACGTTTGTCACCATGTACGCGAGCAAGACCGGCCGCGGTGCCATGAGCGACAGGAGGGGACGCCGTGCACGTCAACGTGGTCCGTGCTGTGGGCCTGTTCGTCGGTGCCGGCGTGTGCGCCGTGTCCGTCGGATGGTTCGCCGCGGGGGCCCAGGGCCTGCAGTTCGCGAGTGCCCTCGTGGTGTGCATGGGAGTCCTCGTCTACCTGTTCGGGGAGTCCCTCGCCCTGCGTGCGATGCGGGCCCACCCCGTCGGGGAGATCGAACGGCCGGAGCTGTACCGGATCGTGCGGGAGCTGGCCACGGCCGCCCGCCAGCCCATGCCCAGGCTGTACCTGTCGCCGATCAGGTCGCCCAACGCCTTCGCCACCGGGGGGAGCCCACGCCGTGCCGCCCTGTGTTGCACGACCGGGCTCCTGCGTTCCCTCGACGAACGGCAACTGCGCGGGGTCATCGCACACGAACTCGCGCACATCCGGGCCCACGACACCCTCATCAGTTCCGTGGCGGCCACCCTCACGGCGACGATCACGGCGCTTACGTCGGTGGCTCTGCTGCTGCCGCTGGGGGAGTCGGAGGAGACCGACGTGCCCAACCTCCTCAGCGGGTTGATGCTGGCGGTGCTGGCACCACTCGTTGCGGTGGTCGTGTACTTCGGTGTGGGGCGCCGGCGCGAGTTCAGAGCCGATGAGAAGGCCGCGGAGCTCACCGGGGACCCCGAGGCCCTCGCCGACGCCCTGCTGCGCCTGGAGAAGGGCTCACGGGATTTCCCGCTGCCCCAGGGCCGGGTCCTGCTCGCAGCGGCGCACCTGATGACCACGAACCCGTTCCCGGACGGGCTGGGGTGCTTGTTCGCCGCCCACCCGCCGGTGCACGAGCGGGTGGAGCGCCTGCGGGCCCTGCGCGGCAAGTGGGACCTGGGCCAGTGACCCGAGCGGCCGATCGGAACGGACCGCAGACCCTTCGGCCGAGTCCTCCGACACACGGACGGGTCCGCGGATCTGCGTGATCCGCGGACCCGTCCGCTGTACCGAGGGGCCTTGCCCTAGCGGTAGTTCACGAACTGCAGCGCCAGGTCGAAGTCCTTCTCCTTGACCAGGTTCTGCACGGTCTGCAGGTCGTCCTTCTTCTTGGAGCTCACCCGGAGCTCGTCCCCCTGCACCTGCGCCTTGACGCCCTTGGGGCCCTCGTCGCGGATGTACTTGGAGATCTTCTTGGCGTCCTCGGTGGAGATGCCCTCCTTGAGCCCGATCTGGAGGCGGTACTCCTTGCCGGAGGGCTTGGGCTCGTCGGGCAGGTCCAGGATCTTCAGGGACAGCTTCCGCTTGATCAGCTTCTCCTTGAGCACCTCGAGCGCGGCGTTGGCGCGCTCCTCGGAGCTGCTGCGGATCTCCAGGCCGTTCTCGCCCTGGCGGCCGACGGTGCTTCCGGTCCCGCGGAAGTCGAACCGCTGGGACAGCTCCTTGGCCGCCTGGTTCACGGCGTTGTCGACCTCCTGGTGGTCGATCTTGGACACGACGTCGAAACTGGATTCGGCGGCCACGCTCGCTACACCCCGCTCGTTCTCTCATCGGTCGCGGGCGCACGTGGGCGCCCGTGTGGTCGGATTCGCGGCGGACCGCCGTACGGCCCGCACACACGGCACCCGAGCTTAGCCCCCACCCTCTCCGGGGCGCCCGCCGCGACCGCTCGCGGACGCGCCGCAGCTTTCGATTTCACCCTCGGGCCGATGATCCGCTATTGTCGTTCATGCGCCGCGACGGACTCCGTCGCCGCAACCCAGGCGGGTTGCCCGAGTGGCCAATGGGAGCGGACTGTAAATCCGTCGGCTTTGCCTTCCAAGGTTCGAATCCTTGACCCGCCACACTGGGAAGAAGCCCCGGTGACCAGTGCGAACTCTGGTCACCGGGGTTTTTTGTTCCGGGGGAGCAGGGGCAGCGGCTGCCCTCGAGGCAGCTGCGGGCACTCCCGGCGACCGGGGGCCGACCTGTGATGACCGCCACGGGTGTGTCTTCATGGGGTGGATTTGCCGAACGGCGCGTGCAAATGTGAAGTAGGAAGTTGTGAACTGCCGGGCGCCGTGCAGCTCTCCCCCCAGGTCCAGGACACGGCGTAGCCCGGTGCGCGAGAGCGGAGACGTCGAAGTCTCAGTGGTGAGGCTCCTCGGAGGAGCTCGTCACGGCTGTCCTGCAGACCACGCTTTGTCACTGGTGCCGGCAGGACCATCGGCACCGTACTGACGGAAGGGGAGACCGGTGTCCACCAATGATGGGCAGGACGATCAGGGGCCGCGGGAGCCCGACGCCGAGGTACCGCTGAAGGCGCCGAAGGACGAAGCCGGGGCCGAAACCCAGAAGAGCCGCCTCAAGCCGGTGGTCTTCTTCGGCTCGGCCGTGCTGATCCTTGCGATCTCCATCTGGGCGATCATCACGCCGGCGGGTGCGGAGAACACCATCGGGGTGGTGGTGGGTTGGATCACCGAGAACCTCGGTTGGTACTACTTCCTCGTCACCACGATCTACCTGGTGTTCGTGGTCTACATCGCTGCGTCCAGGTACGGCGGGATCAAACTCGGCCCTCAGCACTCCACGCCCGACTACAGCTTGTTCGCGTGGGCGACCATGCTGTTCGCCGCGGGTATCGGCATCGACCTGATGTTCTTCTCGGTCTCCGGCCCGGTCAGCCACTACCTGGCCCCACCCGAGGGCGACCCGGAAACCGTCGAAGCGGCCCGGCAGAGTGTGGTGTGGACACTGCTCCATTACGGTATCACCGGTTGGGCGATGTATGCGCTGATGGGAATGGCGTTGGGTTACTTCGCCTTCCGCAAGCGCCTGCCCCTGGCCATCCGGTCGGCCCTGTACCCGCTCATCGGCAAGCGCATCCACGGACGGCTCGGCGACGCCGTCGACCTCGCTGCCATCGTCGGGACCATCTTCGGTATCTCCGTGTCGCTGGGTATCGGCGTTGTACAACTCAATTTCGGTCTGAACTTCCTCTTCGGTGTTCCGGAGGGGCTGGCAGCGCAGATCGGGTTGGTCGTGGTCGCCGTCCTCATGGTCACGGTCTCGGCTGTGGCGGGCGTCGACAAGGGCATCAGGCGTCTGTCCGAGCTCAACCTCATCTTCGCCGTGATCCTGATGTTGTACATCTTGATCCTGGACAACCCCGCTGATCTGCTCAACGGGCTCGTACTCAACATCGGCGACTATCTCAGCCGGTTCCCGGCGATGACGCTGAACACCTTCGCCTATGACCAGCCGACCGAATGGCTCAACGAATGGACGCTGTTCTTCTGGGCCTGGTGGGTCGCGTGGGCACCGTTCGTCGGGCTCTTCCTCGCCAGGATCTCGCGCGGCCGTACCATCCGGCAGTTCGTCGCGGCGACGCTGGTGATCCCGCTGCTGTACACGCTGACGTTCCTGTCGATCTTCGGTAACAGTGCGCTGAACACTGTGCGCGCGGGTAATACCGAATTCGGCCTGATCGCCATGAACACCCCGGAGCAGGGCTTCTACACCCTGCTCAGCGAGTACCCCGGTCTGATGTTCAGCGCCGGGCTGGCGACCTTCGTCGGGCTGCTGCTCTATGTCACCTCGGCGGACTCCGGTGCGCTGGTGATGGCCAACCTCAGCTCGCGGCTGCCCACGCCGACCACCGATGCCGCGCCATGGCTGCGCATCTTCTGGTCAGTGGCGATCTCCGTGCTCACGATCGCCATGCTCATCGTCGGCGGGGTGGACGCCTTGTCCAACGCGACCATCATCATGGGGTTGCCGTTCTCGTTCGTGATGCTGTTGATCATCTGGAGCCTGTACAAGGCGCTACGGGTCGAAGGCTTCCGGCAGGACGCGTTCCGGACCACCCTGACCCCGTTCCTGTCGGACCGGAGCGCTGTGGAGAGCCGGGACGCGCGGAGCACCTGGCGGCAGCGGCTCAAGAGAACGGTGAACTTCCCCAACCACCGGTCGGCGGCCCGGTTCGCACGCGAGGTGTGCCGTCCTGCGCTCGATGAGGTCACCGCAGAACTGCGTGAGCAGGGGCTGGAGGCCTCGAGCGAAGAGTGGGCCGATGACGGCACGGGGATCTCGCAGATGGACCTGAAGGTCTCGATGGAGGGCTCGGAGGACTTCGTCTACGAGATCGGCCCCGTGGTGAGGCCCACGCCGAGCTTCGCCATGCGGTCGCTCTCGTGGAACGACACCTATGTGCGCTTCGAGGTCTCGCTCGGCGGGAGCAGGCAGGGATACGACGTGATGGGTTACACCAAGGAACAGCTCATCAGCAACATCCTCGACGAGTACGAGCGCCACCTGGAGTTCCTGCGTCTGAGCCGGGAAGCTTCCGTCAGTCCGGGGGCGTCCGAGGGCGGATCCGAGGCCGACCGGCCTCCTGAAGAAGACTGAGGAGCGCTGACGCACCAGCTCCTGGGGCGGCCCGCCGTGCAGACTCGGCGGGCCNGGTTCCGGGGATTCGTGCGCTCACGGAGCAGGAACGAACCGGATTTCGAGTGAGGTGGGCACTGCTCCGTTAACGCTGTGTGCGACGGTCGTGAGTATCGGGTGCTCGTCGGTCGCTCCGTGCTCCACGTGCATCCGGTGATCCCTGGCCCGCTTCTGCACAGCAGGGGTTTCGATGATGGTCACACGGCGTGAAGGAATACGGACGGTAGCGGTTTCGACACGCATGCGTCTCGTGTCGGTAACGGGGCGGTGCCGTTACGGGCGGCCGTGTGGCCCCGTGTCCGGATTCGCGGCCTTTCACACGCACGCGGTGATTGAGTCCCGATGAATGCATTCGCCCGCCGCTCGAAAAGGGCAGGAAAGGCGAAACGCACAAACCGGCTTCCGGGTTTCGGCGTTGACAAAAACCGGGGACCGTTCAATGATTGCTTCAGTCCACCGCGACACAGGTGCAAGAGCGCCTGAGTCTTTTTCTGTCGGAACCCGTTCCTATTATCGGGGGATTCATGATCAAGAAGACGGCCGCTGCTGGCCTGGTCGCCGGTGCCGCGTTGGGCGCGCTCCTCATGGGAGCCCCGGCTCACGCCTCGCACGGAGGCGACCAGCAGTTCAACCAGAACCTGCAGCTCGTGCCCGTCCAGTCCTGCAACCTGGACGCCAGTGTCGGCCTGGTCGCCGTCACCGCGCCTGTCCTGTCGCCGCAGACCACCGGCGACTGCGTGAACGGCCCCGTCGGTACCAACATCAACTAGTTCCGGCAACAAGCCACAGAAGAACTCGACACATAATTTTGAAAGGTCATCAAATGCTGCGTAAGTTCGGCGTTGCCGGTCTCGTCGCTGGCGCCGCTCTCGGTGCTGTCCTCGCCGCCACCCCCGCCTCCGCCGGGTACGGCGGCGGGTCGCACGGTGGCGACCAGCAGTACAACCAGAACCTGCAGGCCGTTCCGGTCCAGTCCTGCAACCTCGACGCCGCCGTCGGCGCGGTCGGCGTGAACGTGCCGATCCTGTCGCCCGACAGCACCGGCGACTGCACCAACGGCCCGGTGAGCACCAACATCGACTAGGAGCCGGGTACAGGCCCGCGCCCTCGCGAGCGCGGCCGCTCCACCCGCCGGTGCACAACCGTCCCCGGAACGGCACCGGCAGTCGCTCCCGCACCGACCGACGCAGTCGGCCGGCCACGGCGCACCCGTGACCGGCTCGGCACCGGGGAGGCGGACCACCTCCCCGGTGCGTCGGTGCAACACCCCGAATGACCTTCCGGGGATCCGTGTGTCCGGACGAGGTTTCCGGGGTTCACGGGCCCCTTCCACACACTTTCCAGATCAGGAGAGAACGCCATGCTGCGCAAGATCACTGCCGCCGGTGCCATCGCCGGTGTCGCCCTCGGTGCCATGCTCGCCGCCACCCCCGCCTCCGCCGGGTACGGCGGGGGGGGGGGGGNCCCGGTCCAGCTGTGCAACACCGACGCGGCCGTGGGCCTGCTGGCCGGCGTCAACGCGCCGATCCTGTCGCCCGACAGCACCGGCGACTGCACCAACGGCCCGGTCAGCACCAACATCGACTAGGAGATCCTGCATGCTGCGCAAGATCACCGCGGCCGGCGCGATCGCCGGTGTCGCCCTCGGGGCGATGCTGGCCGCCACGCCCGCGTCCGCATCGCACGGGTCGCACGGTGGGGACCAGCAGTTCAACCAGAACGTGCAGCTCGTCCCGGTCCAGCTGTGCAACACGGACCTGGCGGTCGGCCTGGTCGGTGCGAACGTGCCGGTGCTGTCGCCGCAGACGACGGGTGACTGCGTCAACGGTCCGGTCCACACCAACGTCGACTAGGACCTGAGCGAGGGCGCCGCCCTCACCTTCCGGGGTTCGCCCCCGGCGTGACCCTCAAGAGCAGTTGGGAGGCCCCCCGGCGTGTGCCGGGGGGCCTTCGTGCTGCTCGTGGGCATGATGGGCGCAATCACGCGAGGGAGGCGGCGATGAAGCGCACGATGGCTCCGGTACTGCTGGCGACCCTGGTTCTGAGCGCCTGCGCCGACGAGGACGACGGCTCGCTCGACCCCACCGGGTGGCAACCGGGCGAGGGCCCCGCCCCGAGCCCCACCGACGAGGAGCCCGAGCAGGGCACGATGGTCCTCAACCGTTACCAGGACGAGGAGGGCTACCCGGACGAGCGCCCGGAGACCTACGTCGCGACGGAGTTCACGAGCTTCACGGACATGTCGTGGGACGAGTGGTCGGACGAGATCGCGCGGGGCAGCGGGAACATCGCCGGGACCTGGTGCCTGAACCTCGACTGCGACGAGGACCCCTACGACGTCGACGTCGAGCTGCACGATCCGGTCGAGGTCGACGGGGTCTCGTACTTCTCCACCTACGAGGTCGTCGACACCGGGGACATGCCCGAGGACATCCGCCAGGGCATGGAGGCCGCGGACGCCGGGCGCCTGACCGTCCCGGGGGAGGGCGGCGCCGACGGGGAGGAGCCCGAACCCGCCCCCGACGAGGACGACACCGAGGACCAGGACGACGATCCGGACGACGACAGCCCGGGCGACGATGAAGACGGCAACGGCAACGGCAACGGCAACGGCAACGGCGACAACGACGACGGTGAAGACAACTGACCTCCGACCCGCGCAGCCCCGGTCGGACGTGACCTTGGCCTCGTTGCCCGGATCCGGAAACCTCCAATCTTCCAAAAAACACGAAACGCCTGCTCAACAGCGGTGATCGGGGCTCCCCGCCCGCCCCCGGACCGGCTGAAACGGGCGTGGTGAGTGCGCGGGGTCTCTAGTCTGCTGAAGGTGGGCATCAACCAGTGGACGGACAACCCCGCCGACGACGTACCGGGCCCCGGCAGCACGCCGGCGCCCCGACACGGCCGTGCGGCGCTGCTGCGCCTGGCCGCGTGGTTCGAGGAGGCCGGGCCCGAGCGTTCCGACGCGCTCGCCTCGGCCGTGTACGCGCTCGATCCCGCCCGTCACATGCACGGACGTGTGGACGGAACTGTCGCAGCGACCACCAGCTGGTGGCAGGCCGACCCCGACCTCTCCACCGTTGTGGAACGCCCCGGAAACCGCCGCCCCGAACCGGTCCGGGACCACCGAGCCCAGCAGGCCCGCTTGCGAGACGCCGCCGAGTCCTCCGCGCACTGGCGCCGCACCGGGGCGGAGCAGCTCCGTTCCCTGTTCACCGAACCCACCGGGCGGGACGCACAGCTGGACCTCTCCGGCGCGGGCATGGAGGTACTCACCGAACTGTTGACCGCGGCGCTGGCCGCCGGCGACGCGAGCGGGCGCGCCACCCACGCCGGTGACCTCGAGTTCGGACTGCGCCTGCACGTGTTGCCGTCCCCGGGTGCGTCGGTGACGGTCTCCGGGGAGGGCGGCGACCTGGCCCTGCAAGACCTGCGCCTGTACGCGACCCCGTACGGACAGACCGACCCCGGAGCGCTGCCGGAGCTCGAGCCGTCCGAAACCCCCGCCGAAGAGGCCCAGGGATCCGCCGAGGAAGCCGACGGGGCCGATGGACCTGCCGAGGGGACGGACACCGACACCGCCGAGGGGCAGGATCCCGAGCCTGAACCGGATCCCGCGCCCACTCCGGACCCCGGACCCGAATCACCTCCCGTGGGCCCCGGCCCTGCTGCCGCACCGGTCGGGACCACCCCCGGGTCCGCCCCCGGCGGCGAGGCCCCGACCCCTGACGCCGCGCCCGCCGGCAACCCCTCCGACGAGGACCCGGCCGCCCCTGTCGAGCGCCCCCCGGTCACCGGTAGCCTCCCCGGACCGGACCCGGACGGCGAGACCACCGGTCCCATCGAGATCTCCACACACCGGCCCCGCGGCCAGGAACGGGGATGACGAGCATGGACCCCTACATCGAGGACTCCGCCCTCATCGGTGAGCGACAGGCCGCAGCGCGCGCCCTGATGTCCCGACCCCTGCTCACCGAGCGCACCGACCCCGCAGACCTCGCCCTCGTGCGCGTCCACGCCGAATGGCTGATCCAGCGTTTCCAGCGGGTGCTCGGGTACCGGCTCACCGTCGCCGACGACCACGCCCGCCTGTACAAGCGCGGGGCAGGAGCGCGCGTGCCCGAACCGTTCCGCCGGTCGGGCGGCGCCCGGTTCACCCCGCGCACGCACACCCACCTCGCGCTCCTCCTGGCCGTCCTGGTCGAGCCGCACGGGGACACGAGCGTGCAGGACCTCGCAGCCGCGGTGCGTGAGGCTGCCCGTGAGGCCGGTGTGGACGCCGATCCAGCACGCGGCGCGGGCGAACGCCGCGCCTTCGGGGCCGCTTTGCGCCACCTGGTGGGGCTCGGCGCCGTCTCCGAACTCTCCGGGACCGTCGCGGCCCACGTGGCCGACCCGTCCGACGAGGTGGTCCTGCGTCCCCACACCCAGGCGGTCCGCTCCGTGGCCGCGCACCTGCCGCGCCCCGGTGAGGGCCCCGAGGCCTTCCTGGCCGAGGCCGACGAGAGCGACCCCGACGGTGACCAGGCCGGTGAGACCGCGCTGCGCCGCATGCTCGCCGAGGACGCCGCCGTGTTCCGCGCGGACCTTCCCGACCGCCAGCGCGACCGTCTCGCCGCCCATCAGTGGCGGGGC
>NZ_ANBF01000180.1 GCF_000341025.1 Nocardiopsis salina YIM 90010
ATCCGTGCCGAGGGTGTGGCCCTGATCATGCCGGACGACGCCTCAGGGAGCCCAGGGTTCCCTGCGCAGGACCCGGTCGCACGCGTGGCGCTCGACCTCGTGGTGCACCTTTCCGGCCGCTGTTCGCCGGGTCGCCCCGCCACCTCGGTCCCCGTCCCGGAACGGGAACTGCAGGCCGCCCTGGGCGCGTTGACCGGTGCCCGCGCCCGGCAGCGCACCGAGTGGGAGCGCACGGCCGGCCCGGAGGTCCCCGACCCGGACCGCATGCCCGTGCTCGTGACCGACCTGCTGTTCCGTTGGGGGCTCCTGCGCGGCGGACCCGGCGAGCGGCACCTGACCGCCGCGGCCGCCCGCTACGGGACAGAGACGGACACGCGGGTCCCCCAGATCCTGGACAATGACGAAGACGGTGGCGAACGAGAAGGTGAGCGCGACCAGTGGTGACCCAGGAGACCAGTGAGGCCCCGGCGGCGGCTCCGGTCGACCCGACTCGAGGGACCCCGCGTTACCGCCTCGAACGAGCGGGCATCCGCAACGTCTGGCAGTACGACGACCACGTCCTCGACTTCGCGGAGGGGCGTCTGCTGCTGCGCGGGCGCAACGGCGCCGGCAAGTCCAAGGCGCTGGAGATGCTGCTGCCGTTCCTGCTGGACGGCGACCCGCGGCGCCTGGACACGACCGGTACGAACCGCACCAGCCTGCGCTGGCTCATGGCCGACGACCCGCGCGCCCGCGCGCCCGAGGACGGTGACGACCGCCCCGACCTGCTCGACGGCCCCGAGGAACAGGACGAGGACGCTGCCGGCGGGGGCGACGAGACGGCCGAGGACACCCCTGTCGAGGAGACCGGCCCTCTCACCCGCCTGGGTTACCTGTGGGTCGAGTTCACGACCGAACGCGGCGACCGGGGCCTGGACGGTGCCGACACCGCCGAACCGCACACCTCCGGCCCCGGCGAACCAGGCCGCGAGGGCGCTCCGCCCACCCACCTGACGCTCGGCGCGGCCGTCACCGCCGTGGGCGAGTCCGATCCGCGCTGCGTCTTCTTCGTCACCGACCGCCGGGTCGGCCACGACCTCGACCTGGTCGTGGACGGGCACCCCAAACCGGTGGACCGCCTGCGCTCCGAACTCGGGGCCGACAACTGCTTCACCAGCGCGATCGCTTACCGCACCCGGGTCATGCGCGACCTGTTCGGCATCGACGACCCGGTCCGCTACCGCAACCTCATCCACCTGCTCTACCGGCTCCGCCGCCCCACC
>NZ_ANBF01000181.1 GCF_000341025.1 Nocardiopsis salina YIM 90010
TCGTCGGCGTGCTCTCCGAGGCCCTGCCACCCATGGACGAGACCGTCCTGGACGAGGTCGCCCGCAACATCGCCGACCTCGAGCAGGCCCGCGAGGAGAAGGCGGCGCTCACCGAGACCCGCGAGGCGGTCGAGGCCTTCCTCGGCGAATACCACGGCTACCTCGTCACCGCCCTGCGCGAGCGCGCCGCCGGGGTCCGCGAACAGCTCGAGGCCTGCGCCCGCCGTTCCGAGGAGGCCCAGCGCCTGCGCGGCGAACTCGACGGCCTCGTCGCCGCCGAGAGCCAGGTGGCCGAGGAACGCGATCAGGCCCGCCGCACCCGCGACACCGCACGCGCCGACGACTCGACCCTGGCCGGGGCCGGCGGGGGAGGGGCCGCCACCGACGAGCAGCGCCGCGCCTACGACGCCGCCGTCAACGCCTACATCCGCGCCGCCGAGGCAGCGTGGGCCGCCGCAGAGCACGCCGAGACCACCGAACGCCACACCGTGGAACGCCTCGGGGAGGACTCCGGCAACGCCGGACGCGCCCTGGAAGCACTGTCCCGCACCCACGCCGAGGCCGTCCGGGCCGCCGGGGCCGCGGGCCTGGACACCGACGCGCTCGGCCGGGTCCCCGAACCCGCCACCGCCTCTCTCGCCCCCCGAGAGAGCACCACCCGCGTCGACCTGCAGGGTCTGGAGCAGGCTGTCGAACGCGCGCCCGTCGACGGCCTCGACACCGACACGATGCGCGAGCACCTGGGCGGCCTCCACGACCACCTCACCGGAACCATGTCCACCGCGGTCCGCCGCGCAGAACAGGCCGACCACCTCACCGCCCTCACCTCCGAGGAAGCCGCCACCGACCGCCGGGTCCTGGCGCTGACCAGCGAGGCCGAGGCCGCCGAGGCCGCCGTCGAACACGCGCACACCCGAGAGCAGAACGCCGTCAAGGCCCTGCGCGAGGAGAGCGCCGCCTACGCCGACGGGGTCCGTGCCTGGACCGCCCGCCTGCGCGACCACAGCCACGCCCACGCCCTGGGGGAGGCCATCCACGAACTGGAGGCCTCCGTCGAACTCCCGCTGTCGGACGCGCTGAGGGTCCTGGAACCCGATGTCCCGGAGACCGTGGCACGACTGGCACACGACACCGTCGACCCCCTCCTCGAGGAGCTGCGTTCGCGCCGCGACGTCGCCGTCGGGGAGGAGGGCCGCCTGTCCGACGAACTCGCCGAGCTCGCCGACCGCCGGGCGGGGGAGGCCGATCCGGCTCCGGGCCGCCCCGGCTGGGCCACCGCGCCCCGCCCGGAGGGTGAGGGCTTGCCCTTCCACCTTGCCGTGGACTTCGCCGACGGCCTCAGCACCCGCGAACAGGCCGGGCTGGAGGCCGCCCTCGAGGCCGGGGGGCTGCTCACCGCCTGGCTGCGCGCCGACGGTCACCTTTACGACCCCTCCACCCGTGACCTCGTCCTGAGCCCGGCCCGCCAGGCCAAGGGGCGCACCCTCCTCGACGTGCTCGTGCCCGTGCCCGCACCCGGCCACGGCGTCAGCGCCGACGCCGTGCGCGCCCTGCTCGCGTCGGTGTCACTGCAGTCCGCGGGCCAGGGTTCGGAGGACACCGAGGCCAAGCACCGCCGCGAGGCCTCCGTCGCCACCGTCAGCTCCGTGTCCCTGACCGGGACCTGGCGTCTGGGTGTGCTCAGCGGCGCCCACTTCAAGAGCGAACCCGAGTACATCGGCGAGGCCGCCCGCAAGCGCGGCCGCGACCGGGTGCGCGCCAACACCGATCGCCGCATGGCCATCGCCGAGGCGCTGCTGTCGGAGGCCGGCGAACGGCGCTGGGCGGTCGAGCGTTCCTACGCCGAGCTCCTGCGCGTCTCCCGCGACCTCCCCGACTCCAGCGGCCTCGTGCGCGCCTGGACCACCCTCGACGTGGCCCGCGCCGACGTCGCCGCTGCCCGCGGTGCTCACGACGCTACCCGTGAGGCCGAGGAGGAGGCGCGCGCCGAACTCCTCGACACCCGCGCGCGCCTGCGCACCGACGCCGCAGAACACGGCCTGCCCACAGAACGCGCCGGGATCGACAGCACCCTGCGCGCCCTCGACCACCTGCGGGTCCTGCTCACCTCGGCCCTGCGGTCCCTTGACGTGCTCGCCCGCGACCTCGCTGGGCACGACCGCCACGTCGCCGCCTGGCGCCGCGCCCGCGACGCCCGTGTGGTGGCCGAGGACGCCCGCGGCAACGCCATCGACGACATGATCACCGTGCGCCGCCAGATCGAGCTCGGCGACCGCGCCCGCTCGGTCGCCGGCGAGCAGCTCGATGCGGCCCGCTCCCAGGTGCAGGGGCGTGCCGAGGAGGCAGAGCGGCGCCTTCCGGACCTCGAACGCGATGCACAGCGCGCCCGCGACGCCCGTGTCGAGGCCGAGGCCCGCCTGGACATCGCCGGGCGCGAGCTCAACGAACAGATCGGTCGGGCCCTGGCCGCCGGCGACACCCTCGCCGCCTCTCTGGCCACGGTCGGAGAGGGACAGGCGGAGGTTCCCGACACCGTCCTGCTGGGTGCCGCCGGCCTCGACCGCCTCGCCGCCGAGGACTCCCCGCTCGCCGCCTACCTGAAGCCACGCGAGGAGGCTGAGAGCGGGGAGGAGGCCGACGCCGCCCCGCGTGCCCGGCTCGAGCTCCTGGAGAGCCTCACCGCCCTGCTGGAGGAGGACCTCGCCGCCCAGGAAGGCGCCCCCGAGGTCGACGACAGTGCGGTGCTCAACAGCCGGGAGAGCCTCCACGAGCGCCTCACCTCCGCCGCGTGGGCGCACTCGCGCACCGAGCTCACCGAACCCCGCGGCCTCAAGCGCATCACCGTGCACGACGAGGACGGCGACCACGACGTCACCGCGTACGCCGAACGCCTCTCTGCGGCCTTCGAACGGTCGGAGGAGACCGTCGCCGTCGCAGAGGAGGAGGCCTTCGAACGCCACCTGCTCGGGGAGCTCGCCGGCCATCTCGCCCGCCAGATCGACGAGGCGCGCGCCCTCATCGGCACCATGAACGACGTGCTCAAGGACGTCACGACCTCCGCCGGGCTCGGGGTGCGCCTCGACTGGCGCCTGGCGCCCGACGCCGGCGCCGACATCGAAGCGGTCGTGCCGCTGCTGGCCACCCCGCCGGAGGAGCGCACCCGCGTGCAGACGACCCGTCTGCGCGATGCCCTGCGCAGGTGCATCGAGGCGATCCGCCGCCTCGACCCGACCGCGATCGGCGGGGCCCAGCTGCGCGCGGCCCTGGACTACCGTTCCTGGTTCGCCTTCACCGTCCACGTCACCGACGGCAGCGGGGACGAGCGCCGCCTGGGCCACCGCACCGCGCTGAGCCAGGGCGAGCAGCGTGTGGTGGCTTACCTGGTGCTGTTCGCCGCGGCCGCCGCCCACTTCGACGCCCTCGCGGCGCGGGCACCGTGGGCGCCGAGGCTGATCCTGCTCGACGACGCCTTCGCCAAGGTCGACGAACCCACACACGGGCGACTGCTCGGGCTGTTGGTCGAGCTCGACCTCGACTTCGTGCTCACGTCCGAACGCGTCTGGGGCTGTTTCCCGAGCGTGCCCAGTCTGAACATCTACGAGTGCCTGCGCGATCCGAACGTGCCCGGCATCGCGACACTGCACTTCACGTGGGACGGAAGCCGCCGCAGACTCGTCGGGGTCTGATCGCCCGCCGGTGCGTGAGACACCTCACCGTGCGGTGCGCGTGCCGCTCGCGCCGCCGGTGCGAGGGGACGGGTTCTCCGACACCACGCACTCTTCGTCCACCACTGTCCTAGTCTCGTTGTGCGAAGCGACAACGGATCTGGGGTGGCGAAGGTGGCTCGGAGGCCCGAGACGTTCGACCGGGACGGACAGGACGGCGACGGGACCCCGCCGGTCGAGGACCCCACCGCGGAAGTGCTGTTGGAGGCGCTGGAGCGGTCGGGTCTGTCCCGTCGCACACGCGACTGGGTGCGGGCGGCGCTGTGGGGCGACGAAGCCGTCTCCGCGGTCCTGGACGGCCGCGAGATGCCCGAACCCGCACCGAGCTCGGCACCCCGGCAGCAAGGCGGGGCACCGCACTCGCAACTGACCGGGATCCGGGTCCAGGGGTTCCGCGGTATCGGCCGTCCCGCCGAGCTCATTTTCCCCACCGGTCCCGGGCTCCACGTGATCGTCGGACGCAACGGGTCGGGCAAGTCCAGCTTCGCCGAGGCGGCCGAAGCGGCGCTGACCGGCCGCAACCCGCGCTGGGACGCTATGCCGACCGGGTGGCGCGACGGATGGCGCAACCTGCACTTCGACGACCGCACCGAGGCCAGCGTCGACATCCACTTCGCGGGTGACAGCGCACCGACACGTATCACCCGCCGCTGGACCGGCGAGAGTGTGAGGTCGGCCCGCGGCGAGGGCGTGCGCCCCGACGGCGAGGTCTCCCGGCTGCGCTCCCTCGACTGGGGCGAGGACCTGGTGCGCTACCGCCCCTTCCTCTCCTACGACGAACTCGGGCGCACGGTCACCGGGCGCGCCGCCGAGCTCTACGACACCCTCACCGCCCTCCTCGGCCTGACCGACCTCACCGAGGCCGAACGCCGCCTCGCCCGGGTCTGCGACGGGCTCGCCAAGCGCCGTGACCGGCCCTCACGCGACCTCCGGGTGCTCCTGGAGGCCCTGCGCGCCTCCGACGACCCCCGCGCCGAACGGGCCGTGTCGCTGCTCACCGCACCGCAGTTCGATCTCGCCGAACTCCGCCGCATCGCCGCCGACGACGGTCCGGCCGACCCCGCCCAGCACGTGGTCCTGCGCCGACTGCGCCGCCTCAGCGTGCCGGAACGTGTGGTGATCGCCGACGTGGTCAACGAACTGCGCGGGGCCTCCATGGAGCTGGCCATGGCCGCCGGAACCAAGGGCGACCACGCGTACGGGGTCGTCAACCTGCTCGAACAGGCCCTGGAACACCACGAACGCCACCCCACCGAGACCACCTGCCCCACCTGCTCGGCGAGCGGTGCCCTCGGTCCGGACTGGGTGCGCAAGGCCAAGGCCCAGGTGCGGACCCTGCGTCCCCAGGCGGCCACCGCCGAGGCCGCGCACGAGCGGGCCTCGGCCGCCCGCGACCAGGCCCGGTTCCTGCTCTCCCCGATGCCGTCCTGGCTGCCGGCCGACAGCGAACTCGGGCAGGTCTGGGCGCTGTGGGAGTCGGGCAACACCATCACCGACCTCGCCGAGCTCGCCGAGCACATCGAGACGGTCGGACGGCAGCTCCGCACTGCTGCGATCAGCGCGCGCCGTGACGCCGGGGAGCGCTTGGAGGACCCCACAGGTGGGTGGGCCGAGCTCGCCGGACGCCTCTCCGAGTGGCTCGAGGACGCCCAGGACGCCATCGGGGCGAGGGAGCTCCTGGGGCCTGCCGAGGAGGCCCTCGAGTGGCTGTCCGAGCGCGCGCGGGAGCTGCGCGCCGAACGCCTCGGCCCGGTCGCGTCCCAGGCCGAGCAGGTCTGGTACCGCCTGCGGCAGGAACGCCACATCGACCTGCAGGGCATGCGCCTCATCGGCCGAGGGGTCCGGCGCAGGGTCGAGGTCGACGTCGCGGTGGACGGCGTCGAGGACCAGACGAGCGCGCCAGGGCTGTTGAGCCAGGGCGAGTTCCAGGCGCTGGCGCTGTCGATCTGCCTGCCGCGGGCGCTGGTGGAGGGCAACCCGTTCGGGTTCCTCGTCCTGGACGACCCGGTGCAGGCGATGGACACCGAGACCGTCGAGGGACTGGCCTCGGTCCTGGCGGACGCGGGACGCTACAGGCAGCTCATCGTCTTCACCCACGACACCCGTCTGCCGGACGCCATGCAGAGGCTGGGGGGGCCCGCCTCGATCCGCACGATCAACCGCGACGCCATGTCCAACGTGTGGCTCGACGAGGGGCGCTGAGGGCTCCGGGGTGAGCGGCCTGGGTCACATTCGGAGCTTTTCAGGGGGCTTCGCGGGTGGCTCCGGCGAGCATGAAAACCCGCCATGAACAGGCATTTCATGCTTGTGAAGGTGGTCTCGGCGCAGCCCTGCCCCGGGGTGGGCGCCGACCGATTTGGCAGACCACCCCCTGAGGCCTGTATAGTTCTAATCAGCGCAAGGGGGCAACGCCCCCGGGGTGGACGAGAGGAAGCCCCATACAGCGCGCCCCTTTAGCTCAGTCGGCAGAGCGTCTCCATGGTAAGGAGAAGGTCTACGGTTCGATTCCGTAAAGGGGCTCCACCACTTGATGAGGTCCGATCCACTCAGGTGGGTGGTCGGCGCAAGCCGCCGACCGATCCGGGGAGGGTCCGATTCCAGGGCCTCACCCCTGTGAGATCGGGGCGGGGTAGCTCAGTCGGTAGAGCAAGCGGCTCATAATCGCTGTGTCGTCGGTTCAAGTCCGGCCCCCGCTACGAACCTGCCGACCCCTGGGACTGAGAAGAACGCCAGGGGTCTTCGCGGGTGCTCTGCAGTGTTCCACTGCGTGTCAGGTCATGTTTCCAGCGAGAAAGGCACTCCGAAGTGGCTGCCACCGACGTGAGGCCGAAGATCACCCTGGCCTGCCAGGAGTGCAAGAACCGTAACTACATCACGCGCAAGAACCGTCGGAACACCCCCGACCGGCTCTCGATCAGCAAGTTCTGCCCGAACTGCCGTCAGCACAACGAGCACCGCGAGACCCGCTAGGTCGCGCGAGTGCCGCGTGTCAAGCGCGGACGGGAGGCGGGTCCGCACACCACGGACCCGGCCCGGGCGTTCTCGGCGGGCGCTGTCCGCAGCGCGCCGAGCAGGGCCTAAACTTCCAGCCCGGTGAGCGAGACGCTCACCGGGCTGTTTCGTGTGTGCCGGGCACCCGTCGGCCCCAACCAGGAGAGGGAGACCGTGGCGATCAACCCTGACCACCTCGGCCGGGAGTACCGTGCCCCCGAGGACTACGAGGTCACCCGGGGCAAGATCCGGGAATTCGCCGAGGCGATCAACGACCCCGACCCCGCTTACGTCGACCGCGAGTCGGCGCGCACCCTGGGGTACGCCGACGTGGTCGCACCGCCGACCTTCCCGGTGATCCTCGGCATGGCCGGCTCGGCGCAGGCCGTGGCCGACCCCGACCTGGGTGTGGACTTCTCCCGCGTGGTCCACGGCGACCAGCGGTTCCAGTACTCGCGCCCTCTGCTCGCCGGGGACGTGCTCTCCAGTGTCACGCGCATCACCGGCATCAAGACCCTGGGCGGCAACGACCTGCTGACCCTGGAGACCGAGGCCACGGACCGGAACGGCGAGCACGTGGTCACCGCCACCATGATGCTCGTCGTGCGCGGAGCATGAACCGGCCGCACCACCGTCCCCAGCGAATCGTGAGGAAGACCAGCGTGAGCAGGCTGCGCCACGCCGACGTCGAGGTCGGCACCGAGATCCCCGAACAGACCTTCCCGGTCCGCCGCCTGGACCTCGTCCGATACGCGGGCGCCTCGGGGGACTTCAACCCCATCCACTGGAACGAGCGCTTCGCCAAGTCCGTGGGCCTTCCCGACGTGATCGCGCACGGCATGTTCACCATGGCCGAGGCCGCGCGGGTGCTCACCGGCTGGACCGGGGATCCGGGCTGCCTCCTCGACTACTCGGTGCGGTTCTCCGCCCCGGTGGTCGTTCCGGACGACGAGGACGGCGCCGAGATCACTGTGGGCGGCAAGGTCAAGGCCAAGAACGACGACGGGACCGTGAACGTGCTCCTGACCGCCCGCTCCGGTGGCGCGAAGGTCCTGGTGCAGTCCAAGGCACTGGTCCGGCTCGCGTCCTGACAGTTTCGACAGAGGTGGTTGAGGTGTCCCCGTTCTCCGACGACCGGCCGGTGCTGGCCGACTACACCACGCTCGGTCTGGGCGGGCCGGCCAAGACCTTCGTGCGGGCCGGCACGACCGAGGAGCTCGTCTCCTCCGTGCGCGCGGCCGACGACGCCGGTGAGCCGGTGCTGATCCTCGGCGGCGGCAGCAATCTCGTCGTGGCCGACTCCGGGTTCCCCGGCACCGTGGTGCACGCGGACACGCGGGGTCTGGGCTTCGAGGAGGCCGGTACGGACCCGGAGACCGGTGAGCCCGTGGTGCTGTTGCGCGCCCAGGCAGGGGTCGAGTGGGACCCGCTGGTCGAGCGCGTCGTCGCCGAGGGCCTCAGCGGCCTGGAGTTCCTGAGCGGAATCCCCGGCCGGGTGGGTTCCACCCCGATCCAGAACGTGGGCGCCTACGGCCAGGACGTGAGCCAGACGGTGCGCGAGGTGCTGGTCCACGACCGGCGAACGGGCGAGCTGCGCACGATGACCAACGCCGAGTGCGGTTTCACCTACCGGGACAGCATCTTCAAGGGCGAGCCCCGGCACCTGGTGTGCGAGGTCGTCTTCGCGCTGCACCGCTCCGAACTCAGCCGCCCGATCGCCTACGCCGAGGTCGCCCGCACCATGGGCGTGGACGCGGGGGAACGGGTGCCGCTGGAGCGCGCCCGCGAGACCGTCCTGGGCCTGCGCCGCGGCAAGGGCATGGTCGTCGAGGCGGGCGACCCCGACACGCGCAGCGCAGGTTCGTTCTTCACCAACCCCGTGGTGTCGCAGGAGACCTTCGAGGCGGTGCGCGAGCGTGCCGCCGAGCGCCTGGGCCCGGACGCGCCGGTCCCGGGCCACCCGGACGGCCACGGCGGTATCAAGCTCTCCGCGGCCTGGCTCATCGACAAGGCCGGGTTCACCAAGGGGTACGGGGAGGGTCCGGCCCGCATCTCCGGCAAGCACACGCTGGCGCTGACCAACCCCGGAGGGGCCTCCACAGAGGACCTGCTCGCCCTGGCGCGCGAGGTACGGGCCGGGGTCGAGTCCGCCTTCGGGGTCCGTCTGGTCAACGAGCCCGTCATGGTGGGCGTGGCCCTGTAACGCGACGCGGGCCACACCTCTTTCACACCGCACCCAATTCTCGAGTTGGGTGCGGCGAACTTTTAAATTTGACCTCGTTGCCGACACAATTCGACACGGCCATGAATTGCCCCTTTCCTCTCCCTTGTCATAAAGTGGCATTCACCGAAGGGGAGTAGTCCTCAATCCGTGCGGTCGACACACTGGCCCGGCGAACGGCCCGGTCGCGCGAGCCCTCGCCCGGCGAGGCAGGGCGGACGAGACCTTCGGCCCGGCGCATGTACGACGTCCGGGTCGAAGAGGCGTCCGCGCCGTCTCTCGCCCCGCCGTGAATGGATCGAGGGGAAGAATGACAGGGTTCGTGGCCGGTCTCGTGGTGAGTACCGTTGCCATTTTCATTGCAGAAATGGGCGACAAGACCCAATTGGTCGCGATGTCCCTCGCCACGCGATATCGCGCTCTCACCGTGATCCTCGGCATCACGGCCGCGACCGCCGTGGTGCACCTCGGGAGCGTCTTCATCGCCGAGGCCCTGGGGGCGGCGATCCCCACCGACTGGCTCACCCTCGCGGCCGGCCTCGCGTTCCTCTTCTTCGGCGCCTGGACCCTGCACGGCGACGAGATGAACGACAAGGACGAGGCACGTGCCTCCTCCCGACGCATCCGATCGGGGTTCATGACGGTCGCTCTCGTCTTCTTCGTCGCCGAGCTCGGCGACAAGACCATGCTCGCCACCATCACGGTCGGCACCCAGCACCACTGGTTCCCGGTGTGGATCGGCTCCACCGTCGGCATGGTCGCCGCCGACGCGATCGCCATCGCGCTCGGCGCGGTCCTCGGCAAGAAGCTGCCGGAGAAGGCGATCCGCATCGGCGCCGCCGTGCTCTTCTTCGTCGCCGGTGCCGTCATGCTCGCCCAGGGCACCTTCGCCCTGACCTGACCCCGCCCGGTCAGACCGGTTCTGTGGCGAGCCAGGTGTCCACGCCGGCCAGCAGGTCCTTCTTGAGCCAGTCCGGCGCTCCCGATCCCCGGATCGACATCCGCGCGAGCTCGGCCAGCTCCGCGTCGCCGAACCCGAAGACCGAACGCACGATCTCGTACTGCTCCACCAGGCGCGGGCCGAACAGCAGGGGGTCGTCCGTGCCGAGCGCGATCGGAGCGCCCGCGTCGTAGAGGTGCCGCAGAGGGAGCTCGTCGAGCTCGTCGACCACACCCAGGCCCACGTTCGAGGTCGGGCAGACCTCGAGGGTGACCTCCTGGGTGGCGATGCGCTCCAACAGGTACGGGTCCTCGACCGCACGAACCCCGTGGCCGACGCGGTCCGCGCCCAGCTCGTCGAGGCACTCGCGCACGCTGCGCGGACCGCCCAGCTCCCCACCGTGCGGCGCAGAGATCAGGCCGGCGCGCTTGGCGATACGGAAAGCTCCTTCGAACTCGCGGGCACGCCCCCGCCGTTCGTCGTTGTTGAGGCCGAAGGAGACCACGCCCCGGCCCACGTACTGGCGGGCCAGGCGGGCCAGGGCCTTGGCGTCCAGGGGGTGCTTCGTGCGGTTGGCGGCCACCATCAGGCCGATGTGCACGCCGGTGTCCCGGTGCGCGGCCGCGGCGGCGTCCAACATCAGTTCCAGGGTGGCGGTCAGGCCGTCGAACAGGGACGCGTACCCGCCCGGGTCGACCTGGATCTCGAGCCACGCGGAACCTGCGGCACGTTCATCCTCGGCGGCCTCGCGCAGCAGCCGGTACAGGTCCTCGGGGGTGCGCAGCGCCGACCGCGCGATGTCGTACAGGCGCTGGAAGCGGAACCAACCCCGCTCGTCCGTGGCGCGCAGTTTCGGCGGCCACTGTTCGGCCAGCGAGTGCGGCAGGTGCACGCCGTTCTTGTCGGCGAGCTCGACCAGCGTCTCGTGGCGCATCGAGCCGGTGAAGTGCAGGTGCAGGTGTGCTTTGGGCAGCCGCTCCAATCGGCGGGGGGGGGGGGGGNGTGGGGTCCGAGGGGACCGAAAACGACGAACGCGCCCCGGCGGAACCGGGACGCGTCCGTGCGTGCGTCGGGGCCCGGGCCCCTGAACGGGACTACTTCGCCTCGGCGAGCAGCTTCTGGATCCGGCTCACGCCCTCTGTGAGGTCCTCGTCACTCAGGGCGTAGGACAGGCGCAGGTATCCGGGGGTGCCGAAGGCCTCGCCCGGCACGACCGCGACCTCGGCCTCCTCGAGGATGAGTTCGGCCAGCTCGGTGGAGGTCTGCGGGGTGCGGCCGCGCACGGTCCTGCCGAGCACGCCCTTGACCGAGGGGTAGGCGTAGAACGCGCCCTGCGGCTCGGGGCACACGACACCGTCGATCTCGTTGAGCATCTGCACGATGGTGCGGCGACGGCGGTCGAAGGACTCCCGCATCTTCGCGACAGCGGTGAGGTCCCCTGCCACGGCGGCGATCGCGGCGGCCTGCGAGACGTTGGCGACGTTGGACGTGGCGTGCGACTGCAGGTTGCTCGCGGCCTTGATGACGTCCTTGGGGCCGATGATCCAGCCCACGCGCCAACCGGTCATGGCGTAGGTCTTGGCCACACCGTTGACCACGAGCGTGCGGTCGGCGATCTGCGGGACCTCCACGGGCAGCGACGAGAACTCGGTGTCGCCGTAGATCAGGTGCTCGTAGATCTCGTCGGTGAGTACCCACAGGCCGTGCCGGTCGGCCCACTCGCCGATGGCGCGGACCTGCTCGCGCGAGTAGACCGCGCCGGTGGGGTTGTTGGGGGAGACGAAGACCAGGACCTTGGTCTTGTCGGTCCGCGCCGCCTCGAGCTGCTCCACCGAGGCCAGGTAGCCGGTGCTCTCGTCGGTGGTGACGAACACGGGGGTGCCGCCCGCGAGCTTGATGGACTCGGGGTAGGTGGTCCAGTACGGGGCGACGACGATGACCTCGTCGCCCGGGTCCACGATGGCGGCGAAGGCCTCGTAGATGGCCTGCTTGCCGCCGTTCGTGACGAGGATCTGCGCGGGGTCGACCTCGTACCCGGAGTCGCGGAGGGTCTTCTCGGCGATCGCCTTCTTCAGCTCTGGCTGCCCGCCGGCGGGGGAGTACCGGTGGTTCTTCGGCTGACGGGCGGCCTCGACAGCGGCCTCGACGATGTAGTCGGGGGTCGGGAAGTCCGGTTCCCCGGCGCCGAAGCCGATGACGGGGCGGCCCTCGGCCTTCATGGCCTTGGCCTTGGCGTCGACGGCCAGCGTCGCCGATTCGGAGATGGCGCTGATACGTGCGGAGATACGCGGTCGTTCAGTCATGCCCTCCAGTTTGTCATGTGAGCGGAGGGCCCGCTCGGGCGGGAAGGACTCGTGACCGGGGCCGGAGTGCTCCACGTGCGTGCCCGCGGGCCCAGGCGGTTTGGCCCCGAGCAGACTCAGGGCATACACTCGGTCCCGTCGGAAGGTCCGGGCCGTGTGTGGCGCACGCGACAGTGTGCGGCACTCGTCAGGACCAGCTATGGTGGGGCGCAGTTTCCCTCCCAAGGGCAGTGGCTCAATTGGCAGAGCACCGGTCTCCAAAACCGGCGGTTGGGGGTTCGAGTCCCTCCTGCCCTGCAGGTTCTCGCGCGGTCGGGCGGCGCTCCCGGCGCCGTTCGACCGACCGGGACGAACTCACCGGGATTTTCAGCGGCCCGCGACCCTAAGGACCCTCAGGTGACTCAGACTGACGCCGACGCCAAGCCCGACGAGGAGCGGCCGCGTCGCACTGGTCCGGTGACCTTCACCAAGCAGGTCGTCGGTGAGCTCCGCAAGGTCCGCTGGCCCACACGTCGCGAACTGGTCACCTACACCATCGTCGTCATGGTCTTCGTCGTGATGGTCCTGGCCTACGTCTCGTTGCTCGACTTCGCTTTCGGTGAAGCCATCACATGGCTCTACGGCACCTTCGGCGCCGGAGCCGGGGCCGAGGGCGGCGCCGGGGTCGAAGCCCCCTGACCCGGACACTCGCTACGGCGATCCGCCCGATCTCACACGAGCGCGCTGGTCCCGTGCTGCCCGCGGAGACCTTAAGCTGTCAGGACTGGGTTACGAGGCGCGCTTGGCGTGCGTCGGCCCGCACAGCGATCCGACGAGAGAAAGAGCAGCCGTGTCCGAGTCCCCACTGACCTCTGACGACTTCCCCGAAGAGGAGCCGGATCAGTCGTCGGCGGAAGAGACCGGCCAGGCGGGCGAGCCGACGGAGGACGCGGTCGAGTCGACCGAGGCCGACAGCCCGGAACTGAGCGGTGCCGCCGAAGACATCGAGACCGAGGCCGAGGAGAACGCGGAGCCCGAGGTCCCGCGCCTCGACCCCGTCGAGGAGTTCAAGACCGAACTCATGCTCCTGCCCGGTGACTGGTACGTCGTGCACACCTACGCGGGCTACGAGAAGCGGGTCAAGGCCAACGTCGAGAGCCGCACCCAGTCCCTCAACATGGAAGAGTTCATCTTCGGTGTGGAGGTGCCCGAGCACGAGGTCACCGAGGTCAAGAGCGGCAAGCGCCAGCAGGTCACCGAGAAGGTCCTGCCCGGTTACGTGCTCGTCCGCATGGACCTCACCGACGAGTCCTGGTCGGCCATCCGCAACACACCGGGCGTGACCGGGTTCGTGGGCCTGTCCAACAAGCCCGCCCCGCTCAGCCTGACCGAGGTCGCCAAGCTCTTGGCCCCCGAGCCGGAGGAGGAGCCGGAGCAGCCCCAGCAGGCCGGTGCCCCGGCAGCTGCCGGCGGTGGCGGCGGCGAGGCCCGCGCCGACGTGGCCTACGAGGTCGGCGAGTCCGTCACCGTCATGGAGGGTCCGTTCGCGACCCTTCCGGCGACGGTCAGCGAGATCAACGCCGACACCCAGAAGCTCAAGGTCCTGGTGTCGATCTTCGGCCGCGAGACGCCGGTCGAGCTGTCGTTCAACCAGGTCTCCAAGATCTGAACCCGTCCGCCTCGCCGGACCCGACCCGGGCCACTCCCCGGGCGGCATAGACTGGGTGGGTCCATCTTCGGATGGGCCCACCGGCGTGTGCCCGTACTGTCGGCCGCGCCAGGCCCGCCCGGTCCCGGTGGGCCGAGGCCCGAGACCCTGGGTCCGGGCCGACCACCCCTTCGGCGCGCGGCGCCCTGCGGCTCCCGGCCGCTCGGTGCCGTCGAGGGGACGGGACCGACACACACCGCACATCAGGCAAAGGACCCGATATGCCTCCGAAGAAGAAGAAACTGGCAGCACTCGTCAAGGTGCAGCTCCCCGCCGGTCAGGCCACGCCGGCCCCGCCCGTCGGTACCGCTCTCGGTCCGCACGGCGTCAACATCATGGACTTCTGCAAGCAGTACAACGCTGCCACGGAAGCCCAGCGCGGGAACGTCATCCCCGTAGAGATCTCCATCTACGAGGACCGCTCCTTCAGCTTCGTCACCAAGACGCCGCCGGCGCCCAAGCTGATCCTCAAGGCCGCGGGCATCGACAAGGCCGCGACCGACCCCGGGCGCAACACGGCTGCCACGATCACCGCCGACCAGGTGCGTGAGATCGCGCAGACCAAGCTGCCGGACCTCAACACCGACGACATCGAGGCCGCCGCCAAGATCGTCGAGGGCACCGCCCGCTCCATGGGCGTCGTGATCAAGTAACACCCCTCGGGTGGCTCCGGTGCATCTCCACCGGGGCGATCGGGCGCACCGCGTCCGCAACCGACCGTGGCAGGGCCAGGCGCTGGCCCGGCGACCACACGTCCGCATAGGAGACAAGCGTGAAGCGCAGCAAGAACCACCGCAAAGCCAGCGAGCTGGTGGACCGTGACCGGCTCTACAGCCCCGCCGAGGCCGTGAAGCTGGCCAAGGACACCAACGCAGCCAAGTTCGACCCGACCGTCGAGGTCGCCCTGCGCCTGGGTGTCGACCCGCGCAAGGCCGACCAGATGGTCCGTGGCACCGTGAATCTGCCGCACGGCACCGGTAAGACCGCTCGGGTCCTGGTCTTCGCGACCGGTGAGCGTGCCGAGCAGGCTCGCGCCGCTGGCGCCGACTACGTCGGTGACGACGACCTCGTCCAGGAGGTCCTGAACGGCTTCCTCGACTTCGACGCCGTCGTGGCCACCCCGGACCTCATGGGCAAGGTCGGCCGCCTGGGCCGCGTGCTCGGTCCGCGTGGCCTGATGCCGAACCCGAAGACCGGCACCGTCACGCCCGACGTGACCAAGGCCGTCGCCGACATCAAGGGCGGCAAGATCGAGTTCCGCGTCGACCGCCACGGGAACCTGCACTTCATCATCGGCAAGGGCTCCTTCGAGGACGCCAAGCTGGTGGAGAACTACCGGGCCGCGCTCGACGAGGTGAACCGCCTCAAGCCGTCCGCCGCCAAGGGCCGCTACATCAAGAAGGGCTCCCTCACCACCACGATGGGGCCCTCCATCCCGCTCGAGATCTGAGTCTCCCGGGATCCGCGGCCCTGAGGCCGCAGCTGTGACGCAGAGGGCTCCGGCCGCTTCCGTTCGGAAGGGGACGGAGCCCTCTCGTGTGTGGCACGTACGACGTCGGATCCGTGCGGGTGACGGGTCGATGCACCCCCGGACGTGGGGTACGGTTGGATATTGCCGAAGACCGCTGGTCGCCGCCCTCATGGGCGGCCTAAGGACCCGTCGAAGATGGGCGCCCGCGCAGGTGTCACTCAGAGCTTTCCCGTCCCGGGTGCCGATGTGTATCCCCGAGGACGAGGTCGTGCCCCGTGCGCCTGGCGCTCGGGGCTTTTTCTCGTGCTGACGCCGATCGCGACGAGTCCGTGGGAGCCGGCTGGTGTCGGCAGCTCCGCCGTCGGGCGGGGTGACGACAATGTTGGAAGGAGTCCCATGGCGAGGCCGGACAAGGCAGCCGCGGTCGCCGAGCTCGCGGACGAGTTCCGTGAGTCCAACGGCACCGTGCTGACCGAATACCGGGGGCTCTCCGTGGCGGTGCTCAACGAGCTCCGTCGTGGCCTCGGTCAGAACGCGCGATTCCGCATCGTGAAGAACACCCTGACCAAGATCGCGGTCAAGGACGCGGGCATCGACGAAGAGGTCTCCGACCTCCTCGAGGGCCCCACCGCGGTCGCCTTCGTCCACGGTGACGTGGTCGAGGCGACCAAGGGTCTGCGTGACTTCTCGAAGCAGAACTCCGCCCTGGTGATCAAGGGCGGTGTCATCGACGGTAAGACGATGGACGCCGCGCAGGTCACCAAGCTGGCCGACCTGGAGTCCCGCGAGGTGCTTCTCTCGAAGATGGCCGGTGCCCTCAAGGCCAAGCAGGGCCAGGCCGCCGCCGTCTTCCAGGCCCTTCCCCTCAAGGCCGCGCGTCTCGCGAAGGCCCTCGAGGAGAAGAAGTCCGAGGAAGCCGCCTAGAACCCCCTGAACCACGGCGGGCGGCCGCCCGCCGAAGGCTCGCACGCAGTGCCCGATCGGTGCGCGTGTCCTGTAGAGAAAGAGAGATCGCACCATGGCGAAGCTCAGCAACGAGGACCTGCTTGCTGCGTTCGAGGAGATGACCCTCCTCGAGCTCTCGGAGTTCGTGAAGCTCTTCGAGGAGAAGTTCGACGTCGAGGCCGCCGCCCCGGCCGCCGCCGTCGTCGCCGCCCCGGCCGGCGGGGGCGCCGAGGCCGAGGCCGAGGAGGAGAAGGACGAGTTCGACGTCGTCCTCGAGTCCGCCGGCGACAAGAAGATCCAGGTCATCAAGGAGGTCCGCGGCCTCACGAGCCTGGGTCTCAAGGAGGCCAAGGACCTCGTCGACAACGCTCCGAAGCCGCTCCTCGAGGGCGCCAACAAGGAGAACGCGGACAAGGCCAAGGAGGCCCTCGAGGGCGCCGGCGCCACCGTCACCCTCAAGTAGTCGTCCGCGGGCCGCACAGGCCCGCAGGTCTGCTCTGGCGCGGCCGCCCTTCCTTTTCCGGAGGGGCGGCCGCGTTCGTGTGTTCACAGGCGACTCAGCGGCGCAGAGAAGGGCCGGCGTTCGAGGGTCGCCCGCCCTGTCCCTCCCGGCTCGTACAGTGCGTCTGCGGGGCCTTGCGCCCCGTATGTCGCGAACGCCGCCGTGTCCGTGGCCGTGCGGTGGTTCGGATGTGCCAAGCTTGGTCGGGTCGGTCCGTCCGGGCGGCCGCGAGCGCATGTGCGAACTGTCCCTTGGACGCGATAATCTCCCGTCCCGGGATTCTTGACGGGGTCCGGGCGGAGTGTTTACCCGTTGCACACAGGGGAACCCTTCGGGATGTCCGTTGGCTCACCGATCCCCCAGGGGCCAGGGGCAGGCGCGCTAGTCCACCCATGGGGAAGACGACGGGAGGGCACCCTCTGGCAGGGTGTTCGGGGTTGACGGATCGCCCTCGCCGGGCGATCCTGCCGGTGTCGTGAGTGGTGCTGTGGACCGTGAGTGGACAGCGGTGTGGTGTTCGGCTACACTGCTCTTTTGCGCTGCCCTTTGGTGATCCCTGTGTTGGTGAACGTTTGCCGCCATCCGTTGTAGTAACCGGAACTCGGTAGGCCGTTCCCACTCGATGCGACCGTCTCGACCTCGTGACGGTCCTTCTCGTGACGGATCGTCTGGCGTGCGCGCTTCAACCGCCACAAGCCTTCGGAAGGACCCCTGTTGGCAGCCTCGCGCAACGCCTCCGCTAACGCCCTTGGTCCGCACCGCGTTTCCTTCGCCCGCATCCCGGAACCACTCGAGGTCCCGAACCTTCTCGCCCTTCAGACCGAGTCCTTCGACTGGCTCCTGGGCAACGAGAAGTGGCAGGCTCGGCTGGAGGCGGCCCGGAACGCCGGTCGCAAGGACGTTACGGAGCAGTCCGGTCTCGAAGAGATCTTCGAGGAGATCAGTCCGATCGAGGACTTCTCGGGCACGATGTCGCTGTCTTTCCGCGACCATCGGTTCGAGCCGCCCAAGTACTCCGAAGAGGAGTGCAAGGACAAGGACATGACCTTCTCCGCCCCGATGTTCGTCACGGCGGAGTTCATCAACAACGACACCGGTGAGATCAAGAGCCAGACGGTGTTCATGGGCGACTTCCCGCTCATGACCGCCAAGGGCACCTTCATCATCAACGGCACCGAGCGCGTCGTCGTGTCCCAGCTGGTTCGCTCCCCGGGCGTGTACTTCGACACGTCGGTCGACAAGACCTCGGACAAGGACCTGTTCGGCTGCAAGGTCATCCCGTCCCGCGGTGCATGGCTGGAGTTCGAGGTCGACAAGCGCGACTTCGTCGGTGTGCGCATCGACCGCAAGCGCAAGCAGGGCGTCACCGTCCTGCTCAAGGCGCTGGGTTGGACCACCGACCAGATCCTCGAGCGGTTCGGCCAGTACGAGTCCATCCGCAACACTCTGGAGAAGGACCCGACGGCCGGAACCGACGACGCGCTGCTGGACATCTACCGCAAGCTGCGTCCCGGCGAGCCGCCGACGAAGGAATCGGCGCAGACGCTTCTGGAGAACCTCTACTTCAACCCGAAGCGTTACGACCTCGCCAAGGTCGGCCGATACAAGATCAACAAGAAGCTCGGCCTCGACACCGACTACACGCAGGGCACGCTGACCGAGGACGACATCGTCAACACGATTGACTACCTCGTCCGCCTGCACGCCGGTGAGACCGAGAAGGAGACCCCGCTCGGCGAGCGGATCATCGAGACCGACGACATCGACCACTTCGGCAACCGCCGTCTGCGCACCGTCGGCGAGCTCATCCAGAACCAGGTCCGCCTGGGTCTGGCCCGCATGGAGCGCGTGGTCCGCGAACGGATGACCACCCAGGACGTCGAGGCGATCACGCCGCAGACCCTGATCAACATCCGCCCGGTCGTGGCCTCCATCAAGGAGTTCTTCGGCACCTCGCAGCTGTCCCAGTTCATGGACCAGACCAACCCGCTCGCGGGGATGACCCACAAGCGCCGCCTGTCGGCGCTGGGCCCGGGCGGTCTGTCCCGTGAGCGCGCGGGCTTCGAGGTCCGTGACGTGCACCCCTCGCACTACGGCCGCATGTGCCCGATCGAGACCCCTGAGGGCCCCAACATCGGTCTGATCGGTTCGCTGGCCGCCTACGGGCGCGTGAACTCCTTCGGGTTCGTCGAGACCCCGTACCGCAAGGTCGTCGACGGCCGCATCACCGACCAGGTCGAATACCTCACCGCCGATGAAGAGGACCGCTTCGTCATCGCGCAGGCGAACACGCCGATGAACGCCGACGGCACCTTCGCCGAGAGCGGCGTCCTCGTGCGCCGCCGCGGTGGCGAGTTCGAGTCGGTCAGCACCGACGAGGTCGACTACATGGACGTGTCGCCGCGCCAGATGGTGTCGGTCGCCACCGCCATGATCCCGTTCCTCGAGCACGACGACGCCAACCGTGCGCTCATGGGTTCCAACATGCAGCGCCAGGCGGTGCCGCTGCTGCGCGCCGAGTCCCCGTTCGTCGGTACCGGTATGGAGTACCGTGCCGCCACCGACGCCGGCGAGGTCGTGCTCGCGGAGAAGGCCGGTGTGGTCAAGGACGTCACCGCCGACTACGTCACCGTGATGGCCGACGACGGCACGCGCAAGACGTACCGCATGGGCAAGTTCCAGCGCTCCAACCAGGGCACCTGCTTCAACCAGCGCCCGATCGTCCACGAGGGCGCCCGGGTCGAGGAGCGCGGGGTCCTGGCCGACGGTCCCTCCACGGACCACGGCGAGATGTCGCTGGGCAAGAACCTCCTCGTGGCCTACATGTCGTGGGAGGGCCACAACTACGAGGACGCCATCATCCTCTCCCAGCGCCTGGTGCAGGACGACGTCCTGTCCTCGATCCACATCGAGGAGCACGAGGTCGACGCCCGTGACACCAAGCTGGGGCCGGAGGAGATCACGCGCGAGATCCCCAACGTCAGCGAGGAGGTCCTGGCCGACCTCGACGACCGGGGCATCATCCGCATCGGCGCCGAGGTCGTCGACGGCGACATCCTCGTCGGCAAGGTCACCCCCAAGGGCGAGACCGAGCTGACCCCGGAGGAGCGCCTGCTGCGTGCGATCTTCGGTGAGAAGGCCCGCGAGGTCCGCGACACCTCCCTGAAGGTGCCGCACGGTGAGACCGGCAAGGTCATCGGTGTGCGCGTGTTCAGCCGCGAGGACGGCGACGAGCTCGCTCCCGGCGTGAACGAGATGGTCCGCGTCTACGTGGCCCAGAAGCGCAAGATCACCGACGGCGACAAGCTCGCCGGCCGCCACGGCAACAAGGGCGTCATCGCCAAGATCCTCCCGCAGGAGGACATGCCGTTCCTGGAGGACGGCACCCCGATCGACATCATCCTCAACCCGCTGGGTGTGCCCGGCCGCATGAACGTCGGCCAGGTGCTGGAGGTCCATCTGGGGTGGTTGGCCAAGAACGGGTGGAACGTCCAAGGTTTGGACGAGGACTGGAAGAAGTCACTGGACGAGATCGGGGCCTCGCACGCCGAGCCCGACTCCCGTGTGGCCACCCCGGTCTTCGACGGCCTGCGCGGCAGCGAGCTCAGCGGCATCATCCAGTCGGTCAACCCGAACCAGGACGGCAACCACCTCATCAACGAGGACGGTAAGGCCATGCTGTTCGACGGCCGTACCGGTGAGCCGTTCGCCGAGCCGATCTCCGTCGGTTACAAGTACATCCTGAAGCTCCACCACCTGGTGGACGACAAGATCCACGCCCGCTCCACCGGGCCGTACTCGATGATCACCCAGCAGCCGCTGGGCGGTAAGGCACAGTTCGGTGGCCAGCGCTTCGGTGAGATGGAGGTCTGGGCCCTGGAGGCCTACGGCGCCGCCTACGCGCTCCAGGAGCTCCTGACCATCAAGTCCGATGACGTCGTGGGTCGCGTCAAGGTCTACGAGGCCATCGTCAAGGGCGAGAACATCCCCGAGCCGGGTATCCCTGAGTCCTTCAAGGTGCTCATCAAGGAGATGCAGTCGCTCTGTCTGAACGTGGAGGTGCTGTCCAGTGACGGTATGTCCATCGAGATGCGGGACAGTGACGAGGACGTCTTCCGCGCGGCGGAAGAACTGGGTATCGACCTGGGTCGGCGCGAGCCGAGCAGCGTCGAAGAGGTCTAACTTCCGCATTCTTCGAGAGCAGAGGACGAATTAAGTGCTCGACGTCAACTTCTTCGACGAGCTGCGCATCGGTCTCGCCACGGCCGACGACATCCGCCAGTGGTCGCACGGCGAGGTCAAGAAGCCCGAAACCATCAACTACCGCACCCTCAAGCCCGAGAAGGACGGCCTCTTCTGCGAGAAGATCTTCGGTCCGACCCGGGACTGGGAGTGCTACTGCGGCAAATACAAGCGAGTCCGGTTCAAGGGCATCATCTGTGAGCGCTGCGGCGTCGAGGTGACCCGTGCCAAGGTGCGCCGTGAGCGGATGGGCCATATCGAGCTTGCCGCCCCGGTCACCCACATCTGGTACTTCAAGGGCGTGCCGTCGCGCCTGGGCTACCTGCTCGACCTGGCGCCCAAGGACCTCGAGAAGATCATCTACTTCGCGGCCTACATGGTCACGTGGGTGGACACCGAGGGCCGTGAGCGCGACCTGCAGTCCCTCGAGGCCCGGGTCGCTGTCGAGAAACAGCACCTCGAGCAGAGCCGTGACTCCACCATCGAGGAGCGCCACCGCAAGCTCGAGGCCGACCTGGCCGAGCTCGAGGAGCAGGGCGCCAAGGGCGACGCGCGCCGCAAGGTCCGCGAGTCCGCCGAGCGGGAGATGCGCCAGCTGCGGGACCGTGCCCAGCGGGGCATCGACCGCCTGGACGAGGTCTGGAACCGGTTCAAGAACCTCAAGGTCCAGGACCTCGAGGGCGACGAGATGCTCTACCGCGAGATGCGGGACCGTTTCGGGAAGTACTTCCGTGGCGGCATGGGCGCTCAGGCCATCCAGGACCGCCTGTCCAACTTCGAGCTGGACGCCGAGGCCGAGAAGCTCCGGGAGACCATCCGCACCGGCAAGGGCCAGAAGAAGGCCCGCGCCCTGAAGCGGCTCAAGGTCGTCTCGGCGTTCCTCAACACCACCAACAGCCCCATGGGCATGGTGCTGGACTGCATCCCGGTCATTCCGCCGGACCTGCGTCCGATGGTGCAGCTGGACGGTGGCCGCTTCGCGACCTCCGACCTCAACGACCTGTACCGCCGCGTCATCAACCGGAACAACCGCCTCAAGCGGCTCCTGGACCTGGGCGCGCCCGAGATCATCGTCAACAACGAGAAGCGGATGCTGCAGGAGGCCGTCGACGCGCTGTTCGACAACGGCCGCCGCGGTCGCCCGGTCACCGGTCCCGGTAACCGTCCGCTGAAGTCGCTGTCCGACATGCTCAAGGGCAAGCAGGGCCGTTTCCGCCAGAACTTGCTGGGCAAGCGCGTCGACTACTCCGGCCGTTCGGTCATCGTCGTCGGCCCCCAGCTGAAGCTGCACCAGTGCGGTCTGCCCAAGCAGATGGCGCTGGAGCTGTTCAAGCCGTTCGTGATGAAGCGCCTGGTCGACCTGAACCACGCGCAGAACATCAAGAGCGCCAAGCGGATGGTGGAGCGGTCCCGCCCCGTCGTGTGGGACGTCCTCGAAGAGGTCATCACCGAGCACCCGGTGATGCTCAACCGTGCGCCCACGCTGCACCGCCTGGGCATCCAGGCCTTCGAGCCGCAGCTGGTCGAGGGCAAGGCCATCCAGATCCACCCGCTCGTGTGCACCGCGTTCAACGCGGACTTCGACGGTGACCAGATGGCCGTGCACCTGCCGCTGTCCGCCGAGGCCCAGGCCGAGGCGCGGCTGCTGATGCTGGCCACCAACAACATCCTCAAGCCGTCCGACGGCAAGCCCGTGACGATGCCCACGCAGGACATGGTCATCGGCCTGTACTACCTGACGACGCAGATGGAGGGTGCCAAGGGCGAGGGCCGTTCGTTCCTGTCGCCGGCCGAGGCCCTCATGGCCTACGACCTGGGTGACCTGGACGTCCAGGCCCGGATCCACCTGCGCATCGCAGACGGTGCTCCGGCCCCCAAGGGCTGGGAGCCGCCGGAGGGCTGGGAGCCCGGGGAGCCCTACCTGCTGGAGACGACGCTCGGCCGGTACCTCTTCAACGAGACCACGCCGATGGACTACCCGTACGTCAACTTCCAGGTCGGCAAGAAGCAGATCTCGACGCTGGTCAACGACCTCGCCGAGAACTACGCCAAGATCCAGGTCGCAACGACCCTGGACGCCCTGAAGGACGCCGGGTACCGCTGGGCCACCCGGTCCGGCCTGACCATCGGTATCGAGGACGTCGTCGCGCCTCCGCGCAAGGGCGAGATCCTCGAGGGCTACGAGCGCAAGGCCGACAAGATCCAGCGTGAGTTCGACCGGGGTCTCATCACCGACGACGAGCGCCGCCAGGAGCTCACCGAGGTCTGGACCCAGGCCACCGGTGAGGTCGCCAAGAACATGGAGGACAACTTCCCCACCGACAACCCGGTGTGGATGATGGTCCAGTCCGGCGCCCGCGGTAACCCGATGCAGGTCCGCCAGATCGCCGGTATCCGTGGCCTGGTCTCCAACACCAAGGGTGAGACGATCCCGCGTCCGATCAAGTCCTCCTACCGCGAGGGCCTGTCGGTGCTGGAGTACTTCATCTCCACCCACGGTCAGCGCAAGGGTCTGGCCGACACCGCGCTGCGTACCGCCGACTCGGGTTACCTGACCCGTCGTCTGGTGGACGTCGCCCAGGACGTCATCGTCCGGGAGTTCAACTGCGGCACGGACCGTTCGCTCTGGCACGAGGTCGGTGAGAAGACCGCTTCGGGCAGCGTCGTGCGCAAGCACAACGTCGAGAACACCGGTTTCGGCCGCACCATCGCCGAGGACGTGCTCGACCCGGACGGCAACGTCGTGCTGCCGGCCATGTCCGACACCTCCGAGCAGAACATCGACAAGCTGGTCGAGGCCGGGATCACCCGCGTCCGTATCCGCTCGTCGCTGACCTGCGAGGCCAAGATCGGAGTGTGCTCCACCTGCTACGGCCGCTCCATGGCGACCGGTAAGCCGGTGGACGTCGGTGAGGCGATCGGCATCATCGCGGCCCAGTCCATCGGTGAGCCCGGTACCCAGCTGACGATGCGGACTTTCCACATGGGTGGTTCGGCCGGTCAGGACATCACCCATGGTCTGCCCCGTGTCCAGGAGCTCTTCGAGGCCCGCATCCCCAAGGGTGTGGCCCCGATCTCCGAGATGGAGGGCCGGATCCGGATCGACGACACCGAGAAGAGCCGCAAGGTCGTCGTCATCCCCGACGACGGCACGGACGAGATCGCCTACCCGGTCCCGATGCGTGCTCAGCTCCTGTTGAGCGACGGCGACCACGTCAAGGTCGGCCAGCAGCTCATCCAGGGTGCGATCAACCCGCACGAGGTTCTTCGCATCCAGGGCCCGCGCGCGGTGCAGCAGCACCTCGTGTCCGAGGTCCAGGAGGTCTACAAGTCGCAGGGTGTGTCCATCCACGACAAGCACATCGAGATCATCGTCCGCCAGATGCTCAAGCGTGTGAACATCCTGGAGTCGGGCGACACCGAGCTGCTGCCCGGTGAGATGGTGGAGCGGCCCAAGTTCGAGCGGATCAACCGCCGTGTGGTCTCCGAGGGCGGCCAGCCCGCCTCCGGTCGTCCGGTGCTGCTGGGTATCACCAAGGCCTCGCTGGCCACGGAGTCCTGGCTGTCGGCGGCCTCCTTCCAGGAGACGACCCGCGTGCTCACCGAGAACGCGATCCACGGCAAGAGCGACCCGCTGCTCGGCCTCAAGGAGAACGTCATCATCGGTAAGCTCATCCCGGCCGGTACCGGTATTCCGCAGTACCGCAACGTCCGGGTGGAGCCCACCGAGGAGGCCAAGGCCTCGATGTACTCCGTCTCGGGTTACGAGGAGCCGAGTGAGTACACCTTCGGGCAGGGCTCGGGAGAGGCCGTGCCGCTGGAGGAGTACGACTTCGGTCCGTACAACCGTTAAGCGCGGTTTGCTGTACTGACGGCGGCGGCCACCCACCCCCACGGGGGTGGGGACCGCCGCCGTTCGTCGTTGTTGGTCCACACGTGCTGGTGTGGAGGGGAGAGGGCGCTTCGGCGCTGTCGGAAGGCAGGCATCAGTGACCGAACACGGGGGTGGACGGAGTCCCGGCCGGGACAACGCGGATTCGTGGTTCCGGCCGAGTCAGGACCGTCACCGCACTCAGTCGGATTATCAGGACCCGTTGGACGACCAACGGGAGGAAGAGGACCCGGGCGCGGTCTTCCCGGACAGCGGAGGGTACGCCGGGCTGGGCTCGGCGCGTCCGGAGATGGTCGAGCCCTACCCCGAGGCGTTGGGCGGGTTCGGTCCTGCCGAGCCGCAGTCGCCGGAGCCGTGGCAGGAGGCCGACGAGCGCACGGGCGGGTACCCGAACGTGGCGGCGAGCGCGGACGTCCCGCCGCCGCCCGGTGAGCAGCCGGCAGGGGAGTGGCCCGCGTCCGGTTCTGCCGGTCCGGAAACCCCGGCCGGTCCCGCAGGTGCCGGTGCGTGGTCCGGGCCGGAGGCGTGGAGCCCCGGTGGCGGCCCCGAGAGCGATCCTGGGGCGACCGTGCCCTCGGATCCGGGCGGCGGATACCCGGGCGCGAACGAGCGCCCGGGCTTCGAACCGTGGGCGCCGGTGCCGGGGCCGGACCCGTTGGACGGGCCGGGTGCCGGCGAGGGCCGGGCCCCGGCCGGGGACGCCCCCATGTGGGGCGGCCCAGGCACCGACCCGGTCAGCGGAGAGACGTCCTCCCCGGGAAGCGAGCCGTGGTCCCCGTCGGGTGAGTCCTCCGCGTGGAGCCCCTCGGAGACGGGTGCTTCCTGGTCGCCGTCCGACGACATGGCGTCGTGGAACCCCCCGGCGGAGACCGACGGGACCGGTGAGCCGTGGTCGCCCTCGGCCGAGCCGCCGTCGCGGAACGCCCCCGGACCGGATCCGCTGGGCCCGGGTGCGCCTGCGGCCGGGGCAGAGCCCTGGACACCGGGCGGGGGAGCCCCGACGTGGGGTGGTCCCGGTACCGACCCGGTCAGCGGCGACGTCCCCGCGTCGGACCGGGAAGCCTCCTCGTGGAACCCCTCCGAACCGGGTGAACCGTGGGACGCCGCGGGTGAGGCAGCGTCCCGGGACGCGCCGACCGGACCTCCGTCCTGGAGTCCGTCGGAGCCGGGTGGGTCGTGGGACCCGTCGGCGGAGCCTTCTTCCTCCTGGAGCGCCTCGGAGCCGGGTGAGTCCTGGTCTCCGTCGAGTGAGCCCACTTCGTGGAGCCCGTCGAACGAGTCCTCCTCCTGGAGCCCCGCGGGCGAGCCCCCGGCGGCCGGTGAGCCCTGGACTCGGTCCGGCGAGCCCTCTTCGTGGTCGCCCCCGGATCCGGGAGAACCGTGGTCCCCGTCGGAGGACGCCACGTCCTGGAGCCCTTCGGGGGTCGGCGAACCGTGGTCCCAGTCGGGCGAGCCCTCGTGGAGCCCTGCGGGTGAGACCCCGTCGTGGAACCCCCGGGGCGAGACCCCGGCGGCCGACGGGGCCTGGAGCCCGACAGGTGAGCGCTCCTCCTGGTCCCCGTCGGATCCGGGTGAGGCATGGACACCCTCCGCCGATCCCTCCTCCTGGACCCCGGCGGACCCCGAACCGTGGTCGCCCCCGGCCGAGTCCTCTCCGTGGAACGCTCCCGGCGGGCCCGATCCGCTCGGCACGGGTACACCCACCCCCGGCGCCGGCGGGCACTGGAACCCGGGTGACGACGCGCCCTCCTGGGGCGGTTCCGCCGGTGACGACCCGTTGGGCACCTCGGCCTCCGGCGGTCCGGCGTCCTGGGACACCCGCGGAAGCGATCCCCTCGATCCGGGTGCACCCGTGCCCGGAGATGCGTGGAGCCCGTCCGGAGACGCCCCGTCGTGGGGTTCTCCGACCTCCGACCCCCTGGGCTCGGGTGGCCGCGGGGGCTGGAACGCCGCCGACCCGCTCGGTCGGGACGACCGCCCCGTGTCCGGTGACGGGTACGACGACGAACTCTCCGGTCCGGCAGGTCCGCTCTCGTGGACCCCGCAGGACCGCGAGCCGTCCGAGTACAGCTGGGGCTCCGGCGCCACGGAACCGTGGGCCGGCGACCGCTACGACGACGAACTCTCCGCCCCCCGGCCGTCCGAGCCCGAGCAGAGCGGCGGGCTCGGGTCCGGGAGCGGGAACACGTGGGCCTTCGACCGCAACGACCCGCGCCTGCCGGACGCGGTCCGCGAGGCCGAGCAGCGCCGCCGTGAGACCCCTGACGCCGGGGTGCGCCACGACGACTGGGGCACGTCCGAACAGGCCGGTCCCGACGCCGGGCCGCCTCAGGACGATCCACTGTCCGCCCTCGCCGATCTGCAGACCGGGTCCCGGTGGGACGACGGTCCGAGTGCACCCGCACCCGACGGCGGTGCCACGCAGATGTTCGACCCGCCCCGGTTCGACGACGACCAGGGTGCCTCGACCCAGATGTTCTCCCCGCTGTCCCCGGACGGTCCGGGCGAGGGCGACGGGCGCCCGCCCGCGGGTGTGCCCTCCGACCTGGGGTCCGTGCCCTCCTACGGGCGCCGCCGTGCCGACGAGGGCTACGGCGACGAGTACGAGGACGACGGTTACGACGACGAGTACGACGACGACCTTCCCGCGGACGAGGGCTACGACGACGGCTTCACGCCGGCCGACTACGGGATGCCGGAGAAGCCGCGCCGTTCCCGCCGCCGCATGAACATCCAGGAGGACTTCCCGGAGTTCGACGACCGCACCCTGGGCAACGACGCCGGCGACGGATACCCGGGTTACGACGGTGTGGACTTCCTCGCCGACACCGAGCCAGGGGCCAACCAGACCCTCTGGCTGGGTGTGGCCTCGCTGGTGCCGTTCGTGGGTCTGGTCACCGCGCTCCTGGCGCTGATGGTCACCGGCCCCAAGGCCAAGCGGGAGATCCGGGACTCCCGGGGCGAGCTCGACGGCCTCGGGCTCATCACCACGGGTACGGTCTTCGCGGTCGTCGGCATCGTGATCAGCGTGGTCTCGCTGCTGCTCGTGGTGTTCTAGACCGCTGACCGACGAGGGCCCGTGGCCGGACATCGCGTCGGCCACGGGCCCTCATCCTGTCTGCCGCCCCGGGATCCCCGGTGTGCGGGTGCTGAGGTGCCCTCTCGGTGGCGTGAGTCAACTCATGGGCCGGCGCATCGCGCAGGTCACACCGGAAGGTCTCGAAATCGGGGGGCGAAGCATCCCGTGAACCGCGTAGACTTGGGGAAGACCCACGGCTACGCGAGGATCGGCCTGAGCCGGTTCTCGCCATGTCGCACACCGTTTTGACCGCTCAGTCGGCAAGCGGTAACCTGTGTGATTGTGCCCGTGAGTCGACGGGTTACACGTGTGTGTGCGGCGCCCGGCCCCTGTAGCTGGGGCGGATCCATTGATCAGGGCGCGCTTCGCATGTGCACCCCCTCCCTTTACGGCCTTACGGCCGGGTGTGCCTCACCCGCCGCCGCTGTGCGTCGGGACGAAAGCGACACGCCCGACAGCGGGGGTCGGGGAGGTTCGGGAAGTTCAGCAGGTCAATAGCGATATCGGCTACGAGAACCGGCGTAGGTCACGAGGAAGACGGAGACGCGGTGCCCACCATCCAGCAGCTGGTCCGTAAGGGCCGACAGGACAAGGTCGCAAAGAACAAGACCCCGGCGCTGAAGGGGAGTCCGCAGCGTCGTGGTGTGTGCACGCGTGTTTACACCACTACGCCCAAGAAGCCGAACTCCGCGCTGCGCAAGGTCGCCCGTGTGAAGCTGAGCAGCGGCATCGAGGTGACGGCCTACATCCCCGGCATCGGCCACAACCTCCAGGAGCACAGCATCGTGCTGGTCCGCGGTGGTCGTGTGAAGGACCTGCCGGGTGTCCGCTACCGAATCGTCCGCGGTTCGCTCGACACCCAGGGTGTCCGCAACCGCAAGCAGGCGCGTAGCCGCTACGGCGCCAAGAAGGAGAAGTAAGCATGCCGCGCAAGGGCCCGGCGCCGAAGCGCCAGCTCATCACCGACCCGGTCTACGGCTCGCCGCTCGTCACCGCACTGATCAACAAGGTGCTGCTCGACGGTAAGCGTTCCCAGGCCCAGGGCATTGTCTACGACGCCCTCGAGGGCGCCCGCGAGAAGACCGGTCAGGACCCGCTCGTCGTTCTGAAGCGTGGTCTGGACAACGTCAAGCCCGCGCTCGAGGTCCGCAGCCGCCGTGTCGGTGGCGCGACCTACCAGGTGCCGGTCGAGGTTCGCGCCTCCCGGTCCACCACCCTGGCCCTGCGTTGGCTGGTCACCTTCTCGCGCAGGCGCCGTGAGAAGACCATGACCGAGCGTCTGATGAACGAGCTGGTCGACGCCAGCAACGGTCTCGGCGCGGCCGTCAAGAAGCGTGAGGACACGCACAAGATGGCCGAGTCGAACCGGGCTTTCGCTCACTACCGCTGGTAACGCGGACGAGATCGACCGAGGGACGACGAGCCATATGGCTTCTAAGACTGTGCTTGACCTGGCCACGGTGCGGAACATCGGCATCATGGCCCACATCGACGCGGGTAAAACCACGACGACTGAGCGGATCCTCTACTACACCGGTGTGACCCACAAGGTGGGTGAGGTCCACGATGGCGCCGCCACGATGGACTGGATGAAGGAGGAGCAGTCGAGGGGTATCACCATCACCTCGGCCGCCACCACCACCCACTGGGACGACCACACCATCAACATCATCGACACGCCCGGCCACGTCGACTTCACGGTCGAGGTCGAGCGGTCGCTGCGCGTTCTCGACGGTGCTGTCGCGGTTTTCGACGCCAAGGAGGGCGTTGAGCCCCAGTCGGAGCAGGTCTGGCGTCAGGCCGACCGCTACGGCGTCCCGCGGATCTGCTTCGTCAACAAGATGGACAAGATCGGCGCCGAGTTCCAGCGTTGTGTCGACATGTTCCGTGAGCGCCTCGGCGCGAACGCCATGCCGATCCAGCTCAACATCGGTGCCGAGAGCGACTTCAAGGGCGTCATCGACCTTGTGCGCATGAAGGCCTACGTCTGGAACGACGAGGCCAAGCTCGGCGAGATGTACGACACGATCGAGATCCCCGAGAGCCACATCGACGCCGCCCGCGAGGCCCGCGAGTCCTTCATCGAGACGCTGGCCGAGGCCGACGACGAGATCATGGAGCTCTACCTGGAGGGCACCGAGCCCACCATCGAGCAGCTCGTCCCGGCCATCCGCCGCGCCACGATCGCCGGCACCGCCGTGCCGATCCTGTGCGGCACCGCGTTCAAGAACAAGGGCGTGCAGCCCCTGCTCGACGCGGTCACCGCCTACCTCCCCTCTCCCCTGGAGGTCGAGTCCATCGAGGGCCACGACCCGAAGGACGAGAGCGAGGAGTCCACGCTCGTCCGCAAGCCCAGCGTCGACGAGCCGATGTCGGCTCTGATCTTCAAGATCATGAGCGACCCGCACCTCGGCAAGCTGACGTACGTGCGCATCTACTCCGGTGTTCTGACCACTGGCAGCCAGGTGCTCAACAGCGTCAAGGGCCGCAAGGAGCGCATCGGCAAGATCTACCGCATGCACTCCAACAAGCGTGAGGAGATCGCCGAGGCCGGCGCCGGCGACATCGTCGCCGTCATGGGCCTCAAGGACACCACGACCGGTGAGACGCTCTGTGAGCAGGGCTCGCCGATCATCCTGGAGTCCATGTCCTTCCCCGCTCCGGTCATCCAGGTGGCCATCGAGCCGAAGACCAAGAGCGACCAGGAGAAGCTGGGCATCGCGATCCAGCGCCTGGCCGACGAAGACCCCTCCTTCCAGGTGGCCACGGACGAGGAGACCGGCCAGACCGTGATCTCCGGCATGGGCGAGCTGCACCTCGAGGTGCTGGTCAACCGCATGCGCGACGAGTTCAAGGTCGAGGCGAACATCGGTAAGCCTCAGGTGGCCTACCGCGAGACCATTCGCAAGAAGGTCGAGGGCCACGTCTTCACCCACAAGAAGCAGACGGGTGGTTCGGGTCAGTTCGCCAAGGTCAAGATCGACCTCGAGCCGCTGATGAGCGAGGACGGGACCGCCGACGGGTACGAGTTCGTCGACGCCGTCACGGGTGGCCGCGTTCCGCGCGAGTACATCCCGTCGGTCGACGCCGGTGCCCAGGAGGCCGCCGAGCTGGGCGTGCTCGCGCACTACCCGCTGGTCGGCATCAAGGTCACCCTGCAGGACGGCCAGTACCACGAGGTCGACTCCTCCGAGATGGCCTTCAAGACCGCCGGTTCGATGGCCTTCAAGGAGGCCGTCCAGCTGGCCAAGCCGACTCTTCTGGAGCCGGTCATGGCTGTCGAGGTCACCACCCCCGAGGAGTACATGGGTGACGTGATCGGCGACCTGAACTCTCGCCGTGGACAGGTTCAGTCCATGGAGGAGCGTTCCGGGACCCGCCTGGTCAAGGCCCTCGTGCCCCTCTCCGAAATGTTCGGCTACGTGGGTGACCTGCGCAGCCGCACGCAGGGTCGAGCCAACTACTCGATGGTGTTCGACTCCTACGCGGAGGTTCCGTCCAACGTCGCCCAAGAAATTGTGGCGAAGGTCCGCGGCGAGTAGTTCGCGGACACGTAACCAGTCCGGTCCCGCCCACACGCGGGCGGAGGCCGGGTCAGATAGCTCTGTACGTCAGGAGACATCCAGTGGCGAAGGAAAAGTTCGACCGGACTAAGCCGCACGTCAACATCGGCACCATCGGTCACATCGACCACGGCAAGACCACGCTGACCGCGGCGATCACCAAGGTCCTGCACGACGCGTACCCGGAGCTGAACCCGTTCACCCCGTTCGAGGACATCGACAACGCTCCTGAGGAGCGCGAGCGCGGGATCACCATTTCCGTCGCTCACGTCGAGTACCAGACGACCGAGCGCCACTACGCTCACGTCGACTGCCCCGGCCACGCCGACTACGTGAAGAACATGATCACGGGTGCGGCGCAGATGGACGGCGCCATCCTGGTCGTGGCGGCCACCGACGGCCCGATGCCGCAGACCAAGGAGCACGTGCTCCTGGCCCGCCAGGTCGGCGTGCCGGCCATCGTCGTCGCCCTGAACAAGGCCGACATGGTGGACGACGACGAGATCTTCGACCTCGTCGAGCTCGAGGTCCGTGAGCTCCTCACGGAGTACGAGTTCCCCGGCGACGACGTCCCGGTCACCCGGGTCTCCGCCCTCAAGGCCCTCGAGGGCGAGGAGGAGTGGAAGAACGCCGTCCTGGAGCTCATGAGCACCGTGGACAGCTTCATCCCCGAGCCGCAGCGTGACACCGACAAGCCGTTCCTCATGCCGATCGAGGACGTCTTCTCGATCACCGGTCGCGGCACCGTCGTCACCGGCCGCATCGAGCGCGGCATCATCAACGTCAACGAGACCGTTGACATCGTCGGGATCAAGGACGAGAAGCAGACCACCACGGTCACCGGTGTCGAGATGTTCCGTAAGCTTCTCGACCAGGGCCAGGCCGGTGACAACGTCGGTCTGCTCCTGCGCGGTACCAAGCGCGAGGACGTCGAGCGCGGCCAGGTCATCATCAAGCCCGGCACCACCACGCCGCACACCGAGTTCGAGGGTCAGGTCGTCATCCTGTCCAAGGACGAGGGTGGCCGCCACACGCCGTTCTTCAACAACTACCGCCCGCAGTTCTACTTCCGCACCACCGACGTCACCGGCGTCGTGACGCTGCCGGAGGGCACCGAGATGGTCATGCCCGGTGACAACACCGCCATGTCCGTCGTGCTGATCCAGCCGGTCGCGATGGAAGAGGGCCTCAAGTTCGCCATCCGCGAGGGTGGCCGGACCGTGGGCGCCGGTCGCGTCACGAAGATCATCAAGTAGTACCGAGCCGGGGACACGTTCCCCTCGCGGGAGCCACCGCCCCGGCAGGTGGGCGGGCCGTGCACGCACGGCCCGCCCCACCACCCCAAAGACGTCATCGGGCTCTGTGACGGTGGCGCACCGCAGGGGCAAGCCCTGTTGCGGTTTCTCAAGGAAATAGAGGCTCACGGCCACAAGCGGCGGACCCCCGCCCGGCCTGGGTTTCTGTGACCGGAATGCACACCGTTACGGACACTGAAGCGAAGGACGAACAGGCCACATGGCGGGACAGAAGATCCGCATTCGGCTAAAGGCCTATGACCACGAGGTCATCGACAGCTCGGCGAAGAAGATCGTCGAGACCGTGACGCGAACTGGCGCACAGGTCGCGGGCCCGGTGCCGCTGCCGACGGAGAAGAACGTTTACTGCGTCATCCGATCGCCGCACAAGTACAAGGATTCGCGCGAGCACTTCGAGATGCGCACCCACAAGCGGTTGATCGACATCATCGACCCCACGCCGAAGACGGTGGACTCGCTGATGCGTCTCGACCTGCCGGCGGGCGTTGACATCGAGATCAAGCTTTAAGGACGCACAGACATGGCCACCAAGCAGATCAAGGGAGTTCTGGGCGAAAAGCTCGGCATGACCCAGGTCTTCGACGACGAGGGCAAGATCGTGCCCGTCACCGTCCTGAAGGCCGGTCCGTGCGTCGTGAGCCGCATCCGGACTCCGGACACCGATGGCTACTCCGCCATCCAGCTCGGCTACGGGCAGATCAACCCGCGCAAGGTCAACAAGCCCCTGGGCGACTACCTCCGCGCGCACGAGCTGACCCCTCGCCGCCACTACGTCGAGGTCCGCACGACCGACGCCTCCGAGTACCAGCTCGGTGAGGAGGTCGATGCCTCGGCGTTCGAGGACGGCCAGGCGGTCGACGTGACCGGTAAGACCAAGGGCAAGGGCTTCGCCGGTGTGATGAAGCGGCACGGTTTCCACGGCCTCTCCGCCACGCACGGCACCCAGCGCAAGCACCGTTCTCCGGGCGCCATCGGGGGTTGCGCCACGCCCGGCCGCGTGTTCAAGGGCATGCGGATGGCCGGTCGCATGGGCAACGTCCGCAAGACCGTCCAGAACCTGACCGTTCACTCCGTCGACTCGGAGAAGGGGCTCATCCTGGTCAAGGGTGCAGTCCCCGGTCCCAACGGCGGTCTGGTGCTGGTCCGCACCGCTGTGAAGGGGGACAAGTAAGCCATGGCCCAGATCGAGGTCAAGAGCCCCGAGGGCAAGGCGACCGGTAGCGTCGAGCTGCCGGAGAGCGTCTTCGCCCAGCAGGTCAGCATTCCGCTGATCCACCAGGTCGTGAACGCCCAGCTGGCCGCCGGCCGCCAGGGCACCCACGCCACCAAGACCCGCGGCGACGTCCGCGGCGGTGGCAAGAAGCCGTACCGGCAGAAGGGGACCGGTCGCGCCCGCCAGGGTTCGATCCGCGCTCCGCAGTACGTCGGTGGTGGCACGGTCCACGGCCCTCAGCCCCGCGACTACGGCCAGCGCACCCCGAAGAAGATGAAGGCCGCCGCCCTGCGCGGTGCCCTCTCCGACCGGGCGCGCCACGGTCGTATCCACGTCGTCAGCGACTTCGTCGCCGCCGACGCAGAGAACAAGCTCACGCAGACGGCTCTGAAGGCGCTGCGCCAGGTCACCGAGTCCGACAAGGTCCTCGTGGTCCTGGCCCGCGAGGACGAGCACAACCGGCGTGCCCTGCGCAACCTCGAAGAGGTGCACATCCTCGACGCGGACCAGGTGAACACCTACGACGTCCTCTACTCGGACGACGTGGTCTTCACCGAGGCGGGCTACACCGAGTTCCTGGCCCACGCGGCCGGTGCCTCCAAGGCCGCTGAGTCCGAGGAGGACGCCAAGTGAGGATCGCCGACCACCGGGACATCATCGTCGAACCGGTGATCTCCGAGAAGAGCTACGGGCTCATGGACGAGAACAAGTACACGTTCATCGTCCGCCCGGACGCCAACAAGACCCAGATCAAGATCGCGATCGAGAAGATCTTCGATGTGAAGGTCACGAACGTGAACACGGTCAACCGCAAGGGCAAGCGCAAGCGCACGCGCTTCGGTTACGGCAAGCGTCCCGACACCAAGCGGGCGATCGTCAGCCTCGCCGACGGTGACCGGATCGACATCTTCGGTGTCTGAGACCCTGCCGGGTCTGACCGCTACACACCAAGCAAGACGTAAAGGAATGCGCGAAGAAGATGGGCATTCGTAAGCACAAGCCGACGACGCCGGGTCGTCGCGGTTCCAGCGTGAGCGACTTCGTCGAGGTCACGCGCTCGGAGCCGGAGAAGTCCCTGGTGCGTCCGCTGCACAGCAAGGGCGGCCGCAACGGCCACGGCCGGATCACCGCGCGCCACCAGGGTGGCGGTCACAAGCGCGCCTACCGCGTGATCGACTTCCGTCGCCACGACAAGGACGGCGTGCCGGCCAAGGTCGCGCACATCGAGTACGACCCGAACCGCACGGCCCGCATCGCGCTGCTGCACTACGTGGACGGCGAGAAGCGCTACATCCTGGCGCCCGCCGGCCTCAAGCAGGGCGACAAGGTCGAGAACGGTCCGCAGTCCGACATCAAGCCCGGCAACTGCCTCCCGCTGCGCAACGTCCCCACGGGTACGTTCGTGCACGCGGTCGAGCTGAAGCCGGGCGGCGGCGGCAAGCTGGGCCGCTCCGCTGGGTCTCAGATCCAGCTCCTCGCCAAGGAAGGCAAGTACGCCACGCTGCGTATGCCCTCCGGTGAGATGCGCATGGTGGAGATCACCTGCCGTGCGACCGTTGGCCAGGTCGGCAACGCCGAGCAGTCCAACATCAACTGGGGTAAGGCCGGCCGCAACCGGTGGAAGGGCAAGCGCCCGACCGTCCGCGGTGTCGTGATGAACCCCATCGACCACCCGCACGGTGGTGGTGAGGGCAAGTCCTCCGGTGGTCGCCACCCGGTCAGCCCCTGGGGCGTCAAGGAAGGCCGGACCCGTAACACGAACAAGGCCAGCCAGAAGCTCATCGTGCGGCGTCGGCGTAGCGGCAAGAAGAAGCGGTAAGGAGCACGTCTGATGCCACGTAGCCTGAAGAAGGGTCCTTTCGTCGACGAGCACCTCATCAAGAAGGTTGAGGCTCAGAACGAGAAGGGCAGCAAGAACGTCATCAAGACGTGGTCCCGGCGGTCGATGATCGTGCCGGACATGCTCGGTCACACGATCGCTGTCCACGACGGCCGCAAGCACGTCCCGGTCTTCGTGTCGGAGTCGATGGTCGGCCACAAGCTCGGTGAGTTCGCTCCCACGCGTACTTTCCGCAGCCACGTCAAGGAAGACCGCCGTAGCCGCCGTTAGCGGTTGCTGCAGCAGATAAGAACCACTTTCTCCACGGTGTGTGGAGATGAATTTCCGTGAGCGAGGGAAAAGCGATGGGAACGAGGGCTCAGGCACGGTTCGTCCGTGTTACGCCCCGGAAGGCCCGCCGGGTGGTGGACCTTATTCGCGGGTTGCCCGCTGACGAGGCACAGGCGGTGCTCCGGTTCGCTCCCCAGTCGGCGAGCGACCCTGTTGGCAAGGTGCTGGCCAGTGCCATCGCCAACGCTGAGCACAACGACAAGCTGGACCGCGAGACGCTGGTGGTCGAGGGCGCTTGGGTGGACGAGGGTCCGACCCTGAAGCGCATCCGACCGCGAGGGTTCGGCCGGGCTTTCCGAGTCACCAAGCGCACGAGCCACATCACCGTGGTCGTCGCTGAGAACTCGGTCGCCTCGTCCAAGACGAAGGAAAGGACCCGATAGTGGGGCAGAAGATCAACCCGCACGGGTTCCGCCTCGGTGTCACGACCGACTTCAAGAGCCGCTGGTATGCGGACAAGGCCTACAAGGACTACGTCAAGGAAGACGTCGCGATCCGACGGATGCTGACCCGCGGCATGGAGCGCGCGGGCATCTCCAAGGTCGAGATCGAGCGCACCCGTGACCGCGTCCGCGTCGACGTCTACACGGCCCGGCCGGGCATCGTCATCGGCCGCCGCGGCGTCGAGGCCGACCGCATCCGCACGGACCTGGAGAAGCTGACCGGCAAGCAGGTCCAGCTGAACGTCTTCGAGGTGAAGAACCCCGAGACCGATGCCCAGCTCGTCGCCCAGGGCGTCGCCGAGCAGCTGAGCAGCCGCGTGGCCTTCCGCCGCGCGATGCGCAAGGCCATGCAGAGCGCCGTCAAGAGCGGTGCCAAGGGCATCCGTATCCAGTGCGGTGGCCGTCTGGGCGGGGCCGAGATGTCCCGTTCGGAGTTCTACCGCGAGGGCCGCGTGCCGCTGCACACGCTGCGCGCCGACATCGACTACGGCTTCTTCGAAGCCCGTACGACGTTCGGCCGCATCGGCGTCAAGGTGTGGATCTACAAGGGCGACGCCCCTGTGACCCGCGCTGAGCGCGAGGCCAAGCAGGCCGCTGAGCGCACCGCCGGCGGCGGCCAGCGCCGTGAGCGTCCGCAGCGCCGTCGCCGCGGCGGCGGTCAGAACAACGAGTCGAAGGCCCCGGCCGAGACCGCGAAGAGCGAGGGGAGCTGACCAGTGCTTATTCCTCGTAAGGTCAAGTACCGCAAGCAGCACAAGCCCGACCTTCGCGGCAGGGCCAAGGGCGGGACCACCGTCAGCTTCGGCGAGTACGGCATCCAGGCGCTGGAGGCGGCCTACGTCACCAACCGCCAGATCGAGTCGGCTCGTATCGCCATGACCCGGCACATCAAGCGTGGCGGCAAGGTGTGGATCAACATCTTCCCGGACCGCCCGATCACGAAGAAGCCCGCCGAGGTCCGCATGGGCTCCGGTAAGGGCTCCCCCGAGTGGTGGGTCGCGCCGGTCAAGCCGGGCCGTGTGATGTTCGAGCTGTCGGGTGGCGTGCCCGAGCCGGTGGCCAAGGAGGCCCTGCGGCGTGCGATGCACAAGCTCCCGATGAAGTGCAAGATCGTTAAGCGGGAGGTGTGGGAGTAATGGCGAAGACCGTCACTGCCACCGAGCTGCGCGAGCAGTCCCAGGAGGACCTGGTCGTCAAGCTCAAGGAAGCCAAGGAAGAGCTCTTCAACCTCCGCTTCCAGGCCGCGACCGGCCAGCTCGACAACCACAGCCGCCTGCGCACCGTCAAGCGCGAGATCGCCCGGATCTACACGATCCTGCGCGAGCACGAGCTCGGCATCATGCCGCTGTCTGGCGAGTCGGCTGAGGACACGAAGGAAGCAGCCGAATGACTGAGAACCAGACCCAGACTGCGACGCGCAACTACCGCAAGACGGCCGAGGGCTACGTCGTCAGCGACAAGATGGACAAGACCGTCGTCGTTGAGGTCGAGGACCGCGTCAAGCACTCCCTGTACGGCAAGGTCATCCGCCGGACGACCAAGTACAAGGCGCACGACGAGGCGAACTCCTGTGGCGTCGGCGACCGGGTTCTCCTGATGGAGACCCGGCCGCTCTCCGCGACGAAGCGTTGGCGCGTCGTGGAGATCCTGGAGAAGGCTAAGTAACCCCGGCCTTCCGGCGGCCGACACTTCGGTGTCGGCCGCCGGACCGAGGGGTGAGACCACCTAGCCGTGCGGCAGTGGACCGCACGCATCACATCAGGAGCAGACGTGATTCAGCAGGAGTCGCGACTCAAGATCGCCGACAACACGGGTGCCAAGGAGATCCTCACCATCCGTGTTCTCGGTGGCTCGGGTCGGCGCTATGCCGGCGTCGGCGACACCGTCGTCGCAACGGTGAAGGACGCCCTGCCTGGCGCTGGGATCAAGAAGGGCGACGTCGTCAAGGCCGTTATCGTGCGCACCGCCAAGGAGCGCCGCCGGCCCGACGGCTCCTACATCCGCTTCGATGAGAACGCTGCCGTGCTCATCAAGGACGGTGGGGACCCGCGAGGCACCCGCATCTTCGGCCCCGTCGGCCGCGAGCTGCGTGACAAGAAGTACATGCGCATCATTTCGCTGGCGCCGGAGGTGCTCTGAGCGATGAAGATCAAATCTGGCGACGAGGTGATCGTCCTCGCCGGCAAGGACAAGGGTGCCACCGGCAAGGTCGTCAAGGCCCTGCCCCGTGAGGACCGTGTCGTTGTCGAGGGCGTCAACCTCATCAAGAAGCACCGGAAGGCCAACCCGGCCGGCGGCCAGCAGAGCGAGGTCGTCACCAAGGAGGCCCCGATCCACGTGAGCAACGTTGCGCTCGCGGAGGACGGCAAGCCCACCCGGGTCGGCTACCGCTTCGACGAGGAGGGCGACGAGGTCCGCAAGGTCCGCGTCTCCCGCCGCACCGGTAAGGACATCTGATGACGGTTACCAACGACATCACGGCCCCGCCGATGCCGCGCCTCAAGGAGAAGTACCGCAACGAGATCGTGCCCGCCCTCAAGGAGGAGCACGAGATCGCCAACGTCATGCAGATTCCCGGTCTCACGAAGATCGTGGTGAACATGGGCGTCGGCGAGGCTGCTCGTGACGCGAAGCTGATCCAGGGCGCGGTGGCGGACCTCACGGCCATCACCGGCCAGAAGCCCAAGATCAACCGAGCCAAGAAGTCCATCGCGCAGTTCAAGCTGCGCGAGGGGATGCCGATCGGCGCCAGCGTCACGCTGCGCGGCGACCGGATGTGGGAGTTCACGGACCGCCTGCTCTCCCTCGCCCTCCCCCGGATCCGTGACTTCCGTGGCCTGTCCCCGAAGCAGTTCGACGGGAACGGGAACTACACCTTCGGTCTGACCGAGCAGGTCATGTTCCACGAGGTGAACCCGGACAAGATCGACCGGCAGCGTGGGATGGACATCACTGTCGTCACGACGGCCGTCAACGACGAGCAGGGCCGTAGCCTGCTGAAGCGGCTCGGTTTCCCGTTCAAGGAAGCCTGAGGGGTAGGACATGGCTAAGAAGTCCCTGATCGCAAAGCAGCAGCGGAAGCCGAAGTTCGGCGTTCGCGCGTATACTCGGTGCTCGCGGTGCGGCCGCTCGCGTGCCGTGTTCCGGAAGTTCGGCCTGTGCCGTATCTGCTTCCGCGACATGGCTCACCGCGGCGAGCTGCCCGGTATCGCAAAGTCGAGCTGGTAGTTCTCGGCGGGGCCGACCTGGCGCTCATGTCCCCCTCCGGGCGAGCGCACGGGTCGGCCCCCGCCGGGGCGCCCGGCTTCTCGGCGGCGAACCCCGAGTGATCCGGCCTTCCACCGAGGCGGGCCGGAAAGTCAACGAAGAACAATGAGACAGGGCACGGTAGTCCCTCGAGGGACGGCGGTGCCCACGACCACGCCGTAGGTCCGAAGGTGGCTTCGCGCCGGCGCGTCCGGCACGGGAATGGGTCCTGGGAATGGCCCGCACACGGAAACCGCGGTGAGGAAGGGCCAGTCGGCCATGACGATGACCGACCCGATCGCAGACATGCTGACGCGTCTGCGTAACGCGAACTCGGCTTTCCACGACACCGTCGCGATGCCGTATTCGAAGATCAAGGCGCACATCGCCGAGATCCTCCAGCAGGAGGGCTTCATCCAGGGATGGCGCACCGAGGACGCCCAGGTGGGCAAGACCCTCGTGCTGGACCTGAAGTACGGCCCCACCCGTGAGCGTTCGATCGCGGGGATCCGCCGCGTCTCCAAGCCGGGCCTGCGGGTCTACGCCAAGAAGGAGAACCTGCCGCGGGTGCTCGGTGGTCTTGGCGTCGCGATCATTTCGACGTCCGGTGGCCTGATGACCGACAAGCAGGCCAAGAAGAACGGCGTTGGCGGCGAAGTCCTCGCCTACGTCTGGTAATCAGGGAGAGATTGAAGCATGTCGCGTATCGGTCGACTGCCGATCTCGGCCCCTAAGGGCGTCGAAGTCACGATTAACGGGCAAGACGTCACTGTCAAGGGGCCGAAGGGCGAACTGAACCACACCATCACCGAGCCGATCACCGTCTCTCATGATGAGGACGGCGTGATCACGGTGGTGCGTCCCGACGACAAGCCGGAGAACCGCTCGCTGCACGGTCTGACCCGTGCCTTGCTGGCCAACCTCGTCCACGGTGTCTCCGAGGGCTACCAGAAGACGCTGGAGATCCACGGTGTGGGTTACCGCGTCCAGGCCCGCGGCGAGAACCTCGAGTTCTCTCTGGGCTACAGCCACCCGGTCGTGGTGGAGCCGCCGGAGGGCATCACCTTCCGCGTGGAGAAGCCGACGCTGTTCCACGTCGAGGGCATCGACAAGCAGCTCGTGGGCCAGGTCGCCGCGAACATCCGCGGCCTGCGCAAGCCTGACCCCTACAAGGCCAAGGGTGTGCGGTACCAGGGTGAGCACATCCGCCGCAAGGCCGGAAAGGCTGGTAAGTAGGCATGGGCATCACCGTCAGCCGCAAGCGCACCGCCAAGCCCACGACCGCGCGTCTGCGCCGTCAGAACCGGGGCCGCAAGAAGATCGTCGGCACCCCCGAGCGTCCGCGCTTGGCCGTGTTCCGCTCCTCGAAGCACATCGTCGTCCAGGTCATCGACGACACCAAGGGCCACACCCTGGCCCATGCCGCCACCGTCGAGGCCGACCTCCGTGCGACCGAGGGCACCAAGACCGACAAGTCCGTCAAGGTGGGTGAGCTCGTCGCGCAGCGCGCCAAGGAGGCCGGCGTCACCCAGGTCGTCTTCGACCGCGGCGGCAACCGGTACGCCGGTCGCATCGCCGCGCTCGCCGAGGCGGCGCGCGAAGGCGGACTGGAGTTCTGATCCGATGACAACGGACAAGATCAATCACGAGAAGAGGAACCACTGATGGCTGCAGCACCGCGGCGCGGCGCCGGTGGCGAGCGGCGGGATCGCCGTGACGATCGCCGCGGCGGCGCCGCAGACAAGGGTGTCTCCTACATCGAGAAGGTCGTGACCATCAACCGGGTCGCGAAGGTCGTCAAGGGCGGCCGTCGCTTCTCCTTCACCGCCCTGGTCGTCGTCGGCGACGGCAACGGCATGGTCGGTGTCGGTTATGGCAAGGCCAAGGAGGTCCCCTCCGCCATTGCCAAGGGCGTCGAGGAGGCGAAGAAGAACTTCTTCCGCGTTCCCCGCGTCCAGGGCACGATCACCCACAAGGTCACGGGCGAAGAGTCCGCCGGCATCGTCATGCTGCGTCCGGCCGCCCCGGGTACCGGTGTCATCGCCGGTGGTCCGGTCCGTGCGGTCCTGGAGTGCGCCGGGGTCCACGACGTCCTGAGCAAGTCGCTCGGGTCCTCGAACCCGCTGAACATCGTGCACGCCACCGTCGCCGCTCTCCGGGGGCTGAGCCAGCCCGAGGAGATCGCTGCGCGCCGCGGCCTGCCGCTCGAGGACGTCGCTCCGGCCGCCATGCTGCGTGCCCGCGCCGAGGCGAAGGCAGGTACCTGAGATGGCCGACCTGAAGATCACGCAGACCCGTTCCCTGATCGGCGGCAAGGAGAAGCAGGCCGCTGCTCTCCAGACCCTCGGTCTGGGCCGGATCGGCAAGTCCACCGTCCGTGAGGACCGTCCCGAGGTGCGTGGGCAGATCACCATCGTGTCGCACCTCGTCAGTGTCGAGGAGGTCGCGAAGTGAGCGACTACAACCCCGACGAGCCGCTCAAGCTGCACCACCTGCGGCCGGCCCCCGGCGCCAACAAGGCCAAGATCCGCAAGGGTCGCGGCGAGGCGTCCAAGGGCAAGACCGCCGGGCGCGGCACCAAGGGCACCAAGGCTCGTAGCACCGTTCCCGTCGGTTTCGAGGGTGGCCAGATGCCCCTCATCCGCCGGGTGCCCAAGCTCAAGGGCTTCAGCAACGCCCGGTTCAAGACGACCTACCAGGTCGTGAACCTGGACAAGATCGGGGAGCTGTTCCCCCAGGGCGGCCAGGTCGGCATCGACGACCTGGTGGCCAAGGGCGCTGTTCGTAAGAACGAGCCGGTCAAGGTCCTGGGCGAGGGTGAGATCAACGTCGCAGTCCAGGTGAGCGCCACGGCGTTCTCCGGTTCGGCGAAGGAGAAGATCGCCGCCGCCGGTGGGTCGACCACCGAGGTCTAGGGATCTTCTCGGACCATGCACCACGTGGGGCGTCCGTACGGCGGGTCAGAACGACCGGCCGACGGGCGCCCCGCGCTGTTGTGCCCCCGGGACGTGAGCGGCGATCGTTATGGCTCACGAACTGATATGGATGCGTGATGGCTGTTACAGTGCCATCTGTTTAAGCTTCCCGCTTGACGTAATGTGAAAACTTCCGAGCACAGGGCGACCAGCCCGTGCTGAGGCTCTACGACGATCAGGATCGGCCGCGATGTCTGGAACCCGTTCCGCCGCCGAAACCGCGCAGGAGGAGACGTGCTAGGTGCGTTCGTACGTGCATTCCGCACGCCCGACCTGCGCAACAAGCTGCTGTTCACACTGTTCATCCTGACGCTGTTCCGGCTCGGCTCGGTCATCCCCGCCCCGGGGATCGACTCCGCGGCCATCCGGGAGCAGATGGAGGCGGTCACGGCCGCCGACCAGACGGGTGTGTACACGCTCATCAACCTGTTCAGCGGCGGTGCCCTGCTGCAACTGGCGGTGTTCGCACTCGGGGTCATGCCGTACATCACCGCGAGCATCATCATCAACCTGCTCACTGTGGTGATCCCCCACCTGGAACGCCTCAAGAAGGAAGGCCAGTCCGGGCAGGCCAAGATCACGCAGTACACCCGCTACCTGACGCTGATGCTGGCCGTCCTGCAGGCCACCAGCATCGTGGCGATGGCCCGCACGGGTGCTCTGTTCCAGGACCAGATCCCGTCGACGGTCTACATGCCGAACCAGGACATCCTCACCCTGGTGACGATCGTCTTCACGATGACCGCGGGTACCGCGCTCATCATGTGGTTCGGCGAGCTCATCACCGAGCGCGGCGTCGGCAACGGTATGTCGCTGCTGATCTTCACTCAGGTCATCGCGATGTTCCCCTCCTCGATCATGGGCCTGTACGAGGAGCGGTCCGTCTGGATCTTCACCATCATCTGCATCGCCGGCCTGGCTCTCATCACGGCCGTGGTCTTCATGGAGCAGGCCCAGCGCCGCATCCCGGTGCAGTACGCCAAGCGGATGGTCGGCCGCCGGATGTACGGCGGCAGCTCGACCTACATCCCTCTGAAGGTCAACCAGGCGGGCATCATCCCCGTGATCTTCGCCTCTTCCCTGCTCTATCTGCCGCAGCTGATCGTCGGGCTGATGGGCCAGGACTCCACCCATCCGGTGGCGCAGTTCTTCCAGACCTACTTCCTGACGGGCACTCACCCCGTCTACATGGCGACCTTCTTCGTCATGATCGTGGGCTTCGCGTTCTTCTACGTCGCGATCACGTTCAACCCCACTGAGGTCGCCGACAACATGAAGAAGTACGGTGGTTTCATCCCGGGTATCCGACCTGGGCGTCCGACGGCCGAGTACCTCGACTACGTGCTCACGCGCCTGACGACCCCCGGATCCCTGTACCTGGGTGTGATCGCTCTTCTCCCGATGGTCGCGCTCGGAGCCACCGGCGCCGACATGAACTTCCCCTTCGGCGGGACGAGCATCCTGATCATGGTCGGAGTCGGGCTGGACACGGTGAAGCAGATCGAGAGTCACCTCCAGCAGAGGAACTACGAAGGTTTTCTGCGATAAATGCGCGCTGTATTGGTGGGTCCGCCTGGGGCCGGTAAAGGCACCCAGGCCCAGATCCTCGCGACCGAGCTGTCGATCCCGAAGGTGTCCACCGGTGACATCTTCCGGGCCAACGTCAGTGGCGGCACGGAGCTTGGCAAGAAGGCCAAGGAGTACATGGACCGCGGGGACCTCGTTCCCGACGAGGTCACCAACGCGATGGTCAAGGACCGTCTGGCACAGGACGACGCTGCGGAGGGCTTCCTGCTCGACGGGTTCCCGCGCAACGTTCCCCAGGCCGAGACCCTGAAGACCATGCTCGCCGACCTCGACTCGAAGCTGGACGTGGTCCTGGAGCTGCGGGTCGACGAGGAAGAGGTCGTCAACCGCCTCTCGGGGCGCCGGTCCTGCCCGGAGTGCGGACGCGTCTACCACGTCGAGTACGACGCCCCGCAGACCGCCGGCCGGTGCGACGACGACAACGCGGAGCTGTACCAGCGGGAGGACGACCGCGAGGAGACCATCCGGCACCGCCTGAAGGTCTACCGCGACCAGACCGCGCCTCTGGTGGAGTTCTACGAGAACGAGGGTCTGCTCGCCACCATCGCCGCGACCGGCCCGGTCGGTGAGGTGTCCGAGCGCGCCATGGCGGCCATCCGGGAGAAGGCCTCCTCCTGATGATCCGCAGAGCTGATCCGGTCCAGATCAAGACCCCGGAACAGATCGAGCTGATGAGGGCGGCGGGCCGCATCGTGGCCCGCGCCCTCGATGCCGTCCGGGGCGCGGTGCGTCCCGGCGTCTCGACGCTGGAGCTGGACGCCGTGGCGGAGAAGGTCATCCGGGACGCCGGTGCGGTGCCCTCGTTCAAGGGCTACTACGGCTTCCCCGGATCGATCTGCGCCTCCGTCAACGAGGAGGTCGTGCACGGCATCCCCAGCGCGGAGCGAGTGCTCTCCGACGGTGACATCGTCTCCGTCGACTGCGGTGCGATCCTCGACGGATGGCACGGTGACTCCGCCGTCACCATCGTCGCCGGGACCCCGCGCGACGAGGACCTGCGCATGATGGCCGTGTGCGAGGAGGCGATGTGGAAGGGCATCGCCCAGATGAAGCCGGGCGGCCGCCTGGGCGACATCAGCCATGCGATCGGCAGCCACATCGCCCAGCACNACGGTGGGCACGGCATCGGTACCGAGATGCACATGGATCCGCACGTGCTCAACTACGGACGCAAGGGCAAGGGCGTCAAGCTCGTCGAGGGCATGTGCCTGGCGATCGAGCCCATGACCACCATGCGCCGGCACGACGTCGTCACTCTCGACGACGAGTGGACCGTGGTCACCCGTGACGGCGGGCGGGCTGCGCACTTCGAGCACTCGGTGGCGATCACCGCCGACGGGCCGATGGTTCTGACAGCCCGCGAGGACAACCGCGATAAGATCGTGGACATGGGATTCGTCCAGCCGAGCTGGTGACGGCCCGGTTTCGGTCCGACGCACAGGGGCCGGGGAGCCCGGGGCGGCGCCGGCCCTTCCTTGTGAGGTGCGCGCAGTGTCCGACCAGGCTCCGCCGATGCGGATCCCCGATTCCGAACGTGACCGGGTCGCCCAGCTTCTCCAGGAGCACTTCGCCCAGGGGCGGCTGGATCAAGAGGAGTTCACCGAACGCCTTTCGGCGGCCTACAAGGCACGCACCGAGGGCGAGCTCACCCGGGTGACCGAGGACCTGCCCGAACACGATCTCGCCGAACTGCAGGGCGCCGACCGGGGGGCCGAGGAGACCGCCGTCCAGCCGCTGACCTGGCGCGATCCGGCCATCATCATCCCGTGGGCCCTGTGGGCCGGGGTCAACGTGCTCTGTTTCACCATCTGGTTGATCCTGGTCCTCACGACCGACCACTCTTATCCCTGGTTCCTGTGGGTGATGTTTCCGTGGGGGATCCTCATGGGGCTGGTGACGGCCGGTGTGCTGTGGGGACAGCGCAGCGGCGAGGATCCTGGTCCGGGGCGGGGCTGACGCGCCCCGGGGGAAGAAAACCGCAGGCCCCGGCGTTGGCCGGATCGTTGGCGATCCCGGGAACGTACGGGGCCGGCGAGGGTGAGGCACCCGTTGCACGGGCTCGGGGCCGGTGGCGGGAGTACTTGCCCCACGGGGGTAGACTGACACTGCCCACACGCGGGCTGTTGGGTCAGTCTGCCTTCTCTTGCCGCGTCCAACACGACGCACGCTCTGCAGTTGGCCCGAACTTCCAGTGAGTTCTGGCGCCGGTGACGGTTGTGACCAGTCGTCGCCGGGGCCGTAGTGTCATGCCAGGTCCACTGGGGTCGCGTCGGGTTGTCCTGATCAACCAATCGATGAGCGAGGCGTAGAAGGACATGGCCAAGAAAGACGGCGCCATCGAGATCGAGGGCTCCGTTGTCGAGTCCCTACCCAACGCTATGTTCAAGGTAGAGCTCGACAACGGGCACCAGGTCCTTGCCCACATCAGCGGCAAGATGCGGATGAACTACATCCGCATTCTCCCCGACGACCGCGTCGTCGTGGAGCTGAGCCCGTACGACCTCACGCGCGGGCGCATCGTTTACCGCTACAAGTAGCCGGCTCGGAGGGCCGCAGGGCCCACAGGGCGGCATGAGTTCGGAGTCACCATGAAGGTCAAGCCGAGCGTGAAGAAGATCTGCGCGAAGTGCCGCGTGATCCGCCGTAACGGCCGGATCATGGTCATCTGCTCGGACCCGCGCCACAAGCAGCGCCAGGGCTAAGCACCCGGCGGGCTTGACGCGGATTCACGTACCGCGAGAACCCGGCCCGGGGGAGGTTTCCCCGGGAGGTTGAGAAACAACAGAGCCCGTTCCGATTCCCGTTCGACCGCAGTGGCGGTCCGGGAACCACCCCCGGTCGGAGGCCGGGGCCTCGTCGATTGGGCGACGAGAGGGTGGGACGGGTGCAGACCTCCGCAAAGCATGGATGGAGTATCGCCCACATGGCACGTATTGCCGGCGTGGACCTCCCCCGCGACAAGCGGGTGGAGATCGCCCTCACGTACGTCTACGGTGTCGGCCGCACACGCGCGATCGAGACCCTGAAGAACACCGGTGTTGACGGCAACACCCGCATCTACGACCTCGCCGAGGAAGACCTCGTCAAGCTCCGCGAGTGGATCGAGAACACCTATCAGGTCGAGGGTGACCTCCGCCGCGAGGTGCAGGCCGACATCCGTCGCAAGATGGAGATCGGCAGCTACCAGGGCTACCGTCACCGTCGTGGCCTGCCTGTCCGCGGCCAGCGCACGCAGACCAACGCGCGCACCCGCAAGGGCAAGAAGAAGACCGTGGCCGGCAAGAAGAAGGCCGGCAAGAAGTAGTCCGTTCGGACCGTCCACCGAGTCCGACAACTGTCAACGGACCGATGATCTCTGGGAGTTTCGCCAATGCCGCCTAAGGGCCGTCAGGGTGCCGCGCGCAAGGTGCGCCGCAAGGAAAAGAAGAACATTGTCCACGGGCACGCTCACATCAAGAGCACGTTCAACAACACGGTCGTGACCATCACCGACCCGAACGGTGCCGTGATCTCGTGGGCCAGCTCCGGTCAGGTCGGCTTCAAGGGTTCGCGTAAGTCGACCCCGTACGCCGCGCAGATGGCCGCCGAGTCCGCCGCGCGCCGTGCCCAGGAGCACGGCGTCCGCAAGGTGGACGTGTTCGTCAAGGGCCCGGGGTCGGGCCGGGAGACCGCCATCCGTTCGCTGCAGGCGACCGGCCTGGAGGTCGGCTCCATCCAGGACGTCACCCCGGTTCCGCACAACGGCTGCCGTCCGCCCAAGCGCCGCCGGGTCTGATCCGGCTCCGGCGCCCGCGATCCTGCCCCGCGGGCGCCGTGCCGCGCTTGTTGGCCGCGCTCCTCTGACAGGGGCGCGAGCCGGGTAGGAATCCGGTCAACGGGCACCCGTCCGGTGGTGCCCGTCAGGTGGTCGTCAAATAGCGGGCGGCCATGTGGAAGGGAAGACACGGACCATGTTGATCGCACAGCGTCCCACGCTCACCGAGGAAGTCGCCTCGGACCTGCGCTCGAAGTTCGTCATCGAGCCGCTGGAGCCGGGCTTCGGCTACACCATCGGCAACTCGCTCCGGCGTACGTTGCTGTCCTCCATCCCCGGTGCGGCTGTCACGAGCATCCGCATCGAGGGCGTCGAGCACGAGTTCACCACCGTGCCCGGGGTCAAGGAGGACGTCACCGAGATGATCCTCAACCTCAAGGGCCTGGTCGTCAGTTCCGAGCACGACGAGCCCGTGCTGATGTACCTGCGCAAGCAGGGCCCCGGTGTGGTGACCGCCGCGGACATCGCTCCGCCGGCCGGTGTCGAGGTTCACAACCCCGACCTGCACATCGCCACGCTCAACGGCAAGGGCAAGCTCGAGATGGAGCTGACGGTCGAGCGCGGCCGCGGTTACGTCTCGGCGACGCAGAACAAGCAGCAGGGTCAGGAGATCGGGCGCATCCCGATCGACTCGATCTACTCCCCGGTGCTGCGTGTGACGTACAAGGTCGAGGCCACTCGTGTCGAGCAGCGCACCGACTTCGACCGCCTGATCGTCGACATCGAGACCAAGCCGGCCATCCGTCCCCGTGACGCCGTGGCCAGCGCGGGCAAGACCCTGGTCGAGCTGTTCGGTCTGGCGCGCGAGCTCAACGTCGACGCCGAGGGCATCGACATGGGCCCGTCGCCGACGGACGCCGCTCTGGCGGCCGACCTGGCGCTGCCGATCGAGGACCTCAACCTCACGGTCCGGTCCTACAACTGCCTCAAGAGGGAGGGCATCCACAGCGTCGGTGAGCTGGTTGCCCGCTCCGAGCAGGACCTGTTGGACATCCGCAACTTCGGTGCCAAGTCCATCGACGAGGTCAAGCAGAAGCTCGTCGACATGGGTCTGTCCCTGAAGGACTCCCCTCCCGGATTCGACCCCAGCTCCGCGGCCGATTCCTACGGCTCCGAGGACGACGAGGGCGACGCCTTCGTCGAGACGGAGCAGTACTAGACCTTCGTCGCCCAATGGTCCCCGGCCGAGTGCGGCCGTGGACCGCATCACTAGGAGAACGACACCATGCCCACGCCTACGAAGGGCGCCCGTCTGGGTTCCGGGCCCACTCACGAGCGGCACATGCTGGCGAACCTCGCCGCGTCGCTGTTCACCCACGGCCGTATCCGCACCACTGAGACCAAGGCCAAGCGCCTGCGTCCCTACGCGGAGAAGCTGATCAGCTTCGCCAAGCGCGGTGACCTGCACGCCCGCCGCCAGGTGCTCGCCAAGATCACCGACAAGGCCGTCGTGCACGAGCTGTTCACGGAGATCGGCCCGCGCTTCGAGAACCGTCCCGGCGGTTACACGCGTATCACCAAGATCGGTCCGCGCAAGGGCGACAACGCCCCGATGGCCGTGATCGAGCTGGTCGAGGCCATGGCCGCGCCGGCCGCCCCGGCGGCTCCGGCCGAGCCCGCCGCCCAGGAGAAGGCGGAGGAGGCTCCCGCTGAGGAGGCCGCCGCCGAGGAGACCACCGAGGCCAAGGCCGAGGACTCCGACAGCAAGTAGTGGTCAGGCCGTGCCCGGGCCTGCCCGGACACGGACCGCACAGCGAGTGCCCGATCCCCGCGGGGGTCGGGCACTCGTCGTATCCGGGACGGGGATCGTGCGATGGACGTGAACGAGATGACGGTCGGGGGCCCCGAGTTGGTGCGGGTGCGCTTCGACATCGCCTACGACGGCACCGACTTCTCCGGGTGGGCGAGGCAGCCGACACAGCGGACGGTCCAGGGTGTGTTGGAGGAGGCGCTGGCCAAGGTGCTGCGCCTGCCGTCGGTGTCGTTGACCTGCGCCGGGCGTACGGACTCGGGTGTGCACGCGCGTGGTCAGGTCGCCCAGGCCGATGTACCGCTGGAGACGTGGGAGAACGAGGGCGAGCGGGTGCTGCGCCGACTCGCGGGGGTGCTGCCCAAGGACGTGCGGGTGAGCGATGCGCGTGTGGCGCCGCCGGGGTTCGACGCGCGGTTCTCGCCCCTGTTCCGGCGGTACCTGTACCGGGTGAGCGATGCGCCCTACGGCGTGGACCCGCTGTGGCGGCGCGACGTGCTGTGGCACCGGCACCCGTTGGACGTGGACCGGATGAACGCCGCCGCGGACCACCTGCGGGGGGAGCACGACTTCGCGGCGTACTGCAAGAAGCGGGACGGAGCGACGACGATCCGGGAGCTGTTGCACCTGTCGTGGGAGCGCGTGGACCGGGATCTGGTGCACGGGACGATCCAGGCGGACGCGTTCTGCCACAACATGGTGCGCGCGCTCGTGGGTGCGCTCCTCGCGGTCGGGGACGGCCGGCGCGGCACCGAGTGGCCCGGAGAGGTGCTGCGGGCCGGTGTGCGCGATTCCTCGGTGCACGTGGTCGGTCCTCAGGGGCTGAGCCTCGAGGAGGTCCGCTACCCGGCGGACGAGGAACTGGAGTCGCGGGCGTCGGCGACCCGTCGCGTGCGGGAGCTGCCGTAGGAGGGTCTCGCGCCGCCCTCACCCGCACGGGTCCATCGGGGGAAAATCGCTTGGACCGCTGCTGGGCGTCCAGGCATGCTGACCGGATGAACCTTCCGGATCTCGTACGCCGGCGTGCGGCTCGGCTCGGTGCCGCTGGTACAGCCTGGCTGAGCGGCCTCGAGGACCTGGTGGCCGAGCTCGAACAGCGGTGGTCGATCACGGTGGGGCCGCCCATGGCAGGCGGATCGGCGGCCTACGTGGCCCGGGCCAGGGACGCCGCGGGTCGGGACGTCGTCCTCAAGATCGATCCTCCCGACCCTGAACTGGGCACGTCCGACCGTGTGCGCGTCCTCCGCGCGGCCTGCGGGCGCGGCTACGTACGGTTGCTCGCCGATGACGTGCAGCACCGCGCTCTCCTGCTCGAAGGGCTGGGCGGCCCTCTGAGCGGGGCGGGCCTGGTCCCCGAGCGGCAGATGGAAGTGCTCTGCGACCTGCTGGCCCAGGCCTGGCAGGTGCCCCGTGCGGCCTCAGCCACGCGGGATCAGGCCCAACAGAAGGCGGTGGAACTGGGCGGACTCGTGTCGTCGCTCTGGGACCGGCAGAACCGGCCGTGCTCGGAGCACGTGGTGGGCCTTGCCCTGGAGTACGCCGAACAGCGCCGAGCCGGCACCACGCTCGAGGGGGCGGTCGTGGTCCACGGCGACCCGCACCCCGACAACGCGCTGCAGGTGCCGGTTGCGCGCCCGGGTGCGCGAGCGGGCCACGTCTTCGTCGACCCGGACGGTTTCCTCGCGGATCCCGCCTACGACCTGGGGGTGGTGCTTCGGGGGTGGTGCCCCGAACTCCTGTCGGGAAGCCCTGCTGATGCGGTTGCGAAGGCCCGTGGGTACTGCCGGCTGCTGGCGTCCCGTTCCGGCCTCGACGCGGCCGCGATCTGGCAGTGGGGCTTCATCGAACGGGTGTCCAGCGGGTTGTACCTGTTGGAACTCGGCGCCGATGAAATGGCCCGGCAGTACTTGGGCACTGCCGAACGCCTCGCCTCGATTCAGTGGGACCGAGGCCGTGGGGCGTCGCCGGGTGCGGCGGTCTGACGGGCCCCGCTCCATCCCTGGCACTCGCACGCGGCCGTGCTCGGGATGAACTGGTACCCGATAGTTGGACCGGCTAACTAAAGGTTAGGCCGCCAGGGCCTGAGCTCGGTACTGCACCGGGCTCAGGCCCTCAAGGTAGCTATGGACACGTTCGTGGTTGAACCAGGCGATGTAGTCCTCCAGCTCCGTGGTGAAGGCCTCGACGCTCTCGAACTCGCAGTGGGCAAAGAACTCCTGCTTCAAGTGACCGAAGAAGCTCTCGATCACCGCGTTGTCCAAGCAGTTGCCCTTGCGCGACATCGACTGGACGCCGCCGGCCCCCGCGATCAGACGCCGCCAGGACACGTGCTGGTACTGAAACCCCTGGTCGGAGTGGATCAGCGGGCTCTGCCCGGGATCCAGAGCCTTCAACGCCTCCCGCAAGGAGGTGTTGGTCAACTCCAGGTTCGGTGACACACCCGCCGTGTAGGAGATGATCTGCCGATCGAACAAGTCCATCACCGGTGACAGGTAGACCTTGTGCCCGGCGACGGCGAACTCGCTCACGTCGGTCACCCATTTCTGGTTCGGCCCCTGGGCGGTGAAGTCACGCTCCAGCAGGTTCGGCGCCACCTCGCCTGCCTGGCCCCGGTAGGAGCTGTAGGGCTTCTTCCGGCGTACCCGGCAGACCAGTCCCAACTGGTTCATGAGCTTGAGCACGGTCTTCTTCGCCACCCGCCACCCCTTCTTACCGAGCTGGTCATGGATCCGGCGATGCCCGTAACGACCCCTGTTGGCCTCGAAGAGCTGGGCGATGTCGGCCTTGAGCGCGGCGTGGGGGTCAGGGGCGTGGAGCCGCACCTGGTGGTAGAAGAACGTCGATCGGGCCAAGCCCGCGACCTGCAACAGCACGGCCAGGGGGTGCTGGTCCTTGAGGGTGGCCACAGCTTCGGCTCTTACTGGTGCCCCTGCTCCCTCAAGTCCCGCAATTTTCCCAGGTAGGCGTTCTGGGCACGCAGGTACTCGTTCTCGCGGCGCAGTCGCTCCAACTCCGACTCCGAGCCTGACGGTGCGCTCTTGGGCGGGCGTCCCCGCTGCTTGGGGCGTAGCCCTTGCGAGCCCTGGTCGCGGTAGGTGCGTGCCCAGGATTCCAGCAGCTTGGGTGAGGACAGTTCCAGTTCCTCGGCCAGTTCGCTCTTGGGCTCGCCTGCCAGGAGACGGTGCACCGCCTCGACCTTGAACTCGAAGGAGTAGGACTTCTTCGCTTGTTGGGCCACCAGCGCTCCCGGGCCATGGATCCGCCACCGTTGATACAAGCGCCGGACCGGCCACCGGGACACCCCCAGTGAACATGCCACCGCGCTGTCGGCCCTGCCTTGCTCGAACAACGCTATCGCCTCGCAGCGTTGGTCAGGGGTGAGCGAGCTGTTCGCTCTCATAGGACTGCTCCCTGGTCGATGGAACTGGATTTCCAGTCCAACTTCCAGGGAGCAGTTCAGGATGGAGCGGGCCCTTGGCTAGGACCGCTCCTCGGGGATCGACGCGTGGAGTTCTTCCAGGAACCCGTCGCTCACGCTGCGCAGCTCCGTCGCGTCCTCCGAGCCGTCCTCCGCCTCGGCGCCGTCGGCGCCGTCGGTGCCGAGCGAGAACAGCACGTACCGCCCCCACGTGGCGCTGTTGCCGAACCCGCCTGCGTGGCCGAGCCCCTCGGCCGGGGTGCCCTCGTCACCGGCCAGCCCGGCGAACCACTGAGCGGCGACCAGGTCCTGCTCCTCCAGCACGGTTTCGGCCTGCTCCTCCGAGGGCATCGCGGCCACTCCGACGGTCACAGCGCGCCCGTCGTCCTCGTTCAGGTACGAGGCGCGCACCAGCTGCCGGCAGTCGTTGCCCGCCAGCACCTCGCCGTACTCACCGTGCGCACCGTCGGCGCACTGCTCGGTGTCGTCGACGGCCACCCGGGCGAAGTCTCCATCGTAGTCCTCGGTGCCCAGCGACACCGACTCCGGGAAGAGCGCCTCGGGGTCGAGCGGGTCGGGGTCGTCGTCCTCGTGCCCGACGGTCGCGGCCTGTGCGTCACCGCCGGGTATCGATCCGTCGGAGGCGATGAAGTACGCGCCGCCGGAGGCCGCGATGAGCAGAACCACGAACCCGGAGATCAGCAGGGCCTTGCGCTTGCGGGCTCCGGGGTCGTAGCTGTCGTGGTCCTCGTCCGCGTAGTCGTCCATGCTCTGGACGTCGAACTGGGCCGTGTCCGCACCCGCGTCCTCGGGCACCTCGTCCCGGAAGAGCGGACGGTCGTCGCCGCGCCCTGCCGGCGGAACGGCGGCGAGGCTGTGGGTGGAGCCCATGGCGTCGGGAGGGAACGTCGGTTCCTCGGGGGGCTTTTCACCCGGAGCGTGCGGCCCCTGGGGGCCGGGGGGACCCTGAGGAGGGGGACCGCCGGGAGGGCCCACACCTTGGGGCCCGCCGTGGGGCACGGGCGGCGGCCCGCCGGGAGCACCGGGGGGCGGGCCCTGGGGGGCACCCGGAGGCATGGGCGCTCCGGGCGGCACCTGCGGGCCTCCGGGACGGCCGGGCCCCCGCGGGCCTCCGGGGCCCATGGGGTGGTTCGGTCCGCCGGGCCCTCCGGGGCCACCGGGACCCTGCGGGGGACCGGGCGGGGCTCCACCGCTCTGGCCCATGGGGGGACGTCCCGGGGGCGGGCCGGCGTGCGGCGGCTGCTGGGGGCCATTGGGCGCGTGCGGTCCGGGGGCGCCTTGCGGGCCACCGGGGCCCGTGGGGCCGTTCGGGCCGACGGGGCCCTGCGGTCCAGGGGGTCCCTGGGGGCTACTGGGGGGCGTCGGTCGGTGTGGTCCGCTCGGGGCGCCGTGCGGCGGCACCGGGGGTTGCTGGGGGCCGCTCGGGGGATACGGACCTTCTGTGCCGTTGGGCGCGCCCGGGGGAACGGGGGTGTTGGGCCCGTCCGGGGTCGGAGCGTTCGGGCCGTGCGGGGTGTGCGGGCCGCTGGGGCCGTCGTGGCCCTCGGGGCCCGTGGGGCCGTTGGGGTTCATGGGTTGGTGGGATCCGCTCGGGGTGTGGGGGTTGCCGGGGCCATTGTGTCCCCCGGAAGACATGCGTCCATAGGGGGCTCCGGATGCGTCGGCGGGACCGGCCGGAGCGTCGTGGCCCGCGGGCCCGGCGGAGTCGTCGGCGGCGATGGGGCCACCCGGGGTGCCTGCGGGGTCAGGGACCCCGGGCCCGGCCGGTCGGGGCGGTTCACCGGAACCTGAGTGTCCACCGGTGCCGGAGGGGCCCCCGTGAGGGCTCACGGACGTCCGGGACGCGTCCTGACCGCCGCCCCACGGAGCCTGCGGCCCGCTCGGCCCGCGCGCCTCGGGTGAGAGGCTCTGCGGGGCATCGGCCCACGGGGGCCGGGGTGCGCCGTAGGTGTCCGGGCCCGGTGCATGCGGGCCGCCGTACGGCTCTGACCGTTCCTCACGCGATGGCGCGTGCTCGGAAGGTGCGAACGGTCCTCCGTCCCGGCCCTCTTCCGAACCTGCGACGTGCTCCGGGGCCCCGGTGGTCGGGGCGCCCGTCTGCTGACCGTGGGCCTCGGGGCCGCCCGCCGCGGTTCCGCTGTGACCGGGCTCTCCATGGCCGCCGGCGTCCGGAGTTCCGAAACCCCATGCACCGGGGCCGTCGGCCGTGCGATCCTGGTGCGGGTCCCCGTCAGGGGTCTCCACCGGTGACTCGGGTCCCGGGCCCAGCAGGTCCCGGCCGTCACCGTCGTCCTGTCCGTCCGGACCGTTTCGCGGCGATTGCGGATGCGTACTGATGAGAGTCTCCGAAGTCTCCGAGGGTGGGACGGAAGGCGCCTGTGCGGTCCGACCGCAGGCGAGGGGCGCGATCGTGACGGGTGTCTCCGAAGGGATGTCAGCGCCCGTCGAACGGGGCGGAGACCGGCCTTGCGGTGCAAGGGTAACCAACGCACGGGCGGGGACAGGACGAAGCACTTCTGACGACAGGCATAATAAAAGGCGGAGAGGTCACGGACGTGGCTCCGAGTCCGTACCATGGAGTGCGGACGTGGTCCTGCCTGGGACACCTGGATCCGCTTTGACCGGCATCCGGGTAGCCGGGTAGGATGTTCCGTCGTTGTGCGTTGAGTTGCCGTGGGCCCCAGACATTGCGTCACAGGGAGCCGATCCACGCACCACCGTCTGCGCACTCATTACCGGGTCGTCCTGAAATGGCATGGGACATCCGGCCCAGTGACGGCCCCGCAACCGCGGGGAGTTCCCGGCCCCGCGCCCGCGGGGGTGTTCCGTAAACGAGTCCACCATCCCTTCACGGGGATGGGGCAGCCGACTGAAGAGCGAAGGCAAACGATCGTGCGCACATACAGCCCCAAAACTAGCGATGTCCAGCGTCAGTGGCACGTTGTCGACGCTACCGATCTCGTGCTCGGGCGTATGGCCAGCCAGGTTGCCACGCTGCTTCGGGGCAAGCACAAGCCCTACTACGCGCCCCACATCGACACCGGCGACTTCGTGATCGTCGTGAACGCCGACAAGGTCGCGCTGTCCGGTAAGAAGCTGGAGCAGAAGCGCGCGTACCGGCACTCCGGTTACCCCGGCGGTATGCGTTCGGTCTCCTACGCAGAGCTGCTGGAGAAGAACCCCGAGCGCGCCATCGAGAAGGCCGTCAAGGGCATGCTCCCCAAGGGTTCCCTCGGGCGCCAGATGGCCAAGAAGCTCAAGGTGTACTCCGGGCCGGAGCACCCGCACCAGGCCCAGCAGCCGGTTCCGTTCGAGATCGGCAAGATCGAGCAGTCCGCCTAGGCGTTCGCGAGACTTTTACAGGAAGTACGAGGAGAACCGTGGTCGAGCCCACCGGCATCGAAGACGTCGAGCAGGAGTACGTCGAGAACCCGGAGGAATTCCCCTCCGAGTTCACCAGCGAGTCCGAGGAGACCGTCGCCGCCTACGTCCCCACCGCGTCCGGCCCCAGCGCCGGCACCGGCCGCCGCAAGAAGGCGGTGGCCCGTGTCCGCATCGCGCCCGGCACCGGTGAGGTCAAGGTCAACGGCAAGTCCCTCGAGGACTACTTCCCGGACAAGGTCCACCAGCAGACCATCAAGGAGCCGCTGGTCTCCCTCGGGTTCGACGGCGCCTACGACGTCTTCGCCAACCTGAACGGCGGTGGCCCGAGCGGTCAGGCCGGGGCCATGCGCCACGGCGTCGCCCGTGCGCTGTCCTCCCTGGACCCGGAGAACAACCGCCCGACCCTCAAGAAGGCCGGTTTCCTCACCCGCGACGACCGCGAGGTCGAGCGGAAGAAGGCCGGTCTCAAGAAGGCGCGCAAGGCTCCCCAGTTCTCCAAGCGCTGATGCTCTTTCGCCGGTTTCGTCCCGGCTGAGCTGTTGCCCGTACGTCGTCCCCGCTCACGGGGACGGCGTGCGGGCTTTTGCTGTATCCGGTGGCGTGTTTCGTGCCACCCCGAACTCTCCGGCGCCGACAAGGAGGCGCCGATCTGGAAAGGGGCTGACGCTGTGGCTCGGCTGTTCGGAACCGATGGTGTACGCGGTGTCGCGGGACAGGACCTGACCGCGGCCCTCGCACTGGACCTGTCCGTCGCGGCGGCTCGTGTGCTCACGGAGCGGCGTGCGGGACGGCGACCCGTAGCGGTCGTGGGCCGTGATCCGCGCGCCTCCGGTGAGTTCCTCGAGGCCGCCGTCGTCGCCGGGCTCGCCAGCAGCGGGGTCGACGTGGTGCGGGCAGGGGTGCTGCCGACGCCGGCCGTGGCGCACTTGACCGGTGAGCTCGGTGCCGACTTCGGTGTCATGCTCTCGGCCAGCCACAACCCTGCGCGTGACAACGGGATCAAGTTCTTCGCCGAGGGCGGCCAGAAGCTCGCCGACGCGCTCGAGGACGAGATCGAGGGCATGCTCGGCGTTCCCTCCAACCCTGCCGTGGGCGAGGACGTGGGCCGCGTGAGCGACGCCACCGACGGGGCAGAGCGCTACGTCGAGCACGTGGTGGGCTCCCTGAAGAACCGCCTCGACGGCCTCAAGGTCGTCGTGGACTGCGCGCACGGAGCCTCCTCCACGGTTGCCCCCGAGGCACTGCGCCGCGCCGGCGCCGAGGTCGTCACGATCGGCGACGCCCCCGACGGACACAACATCAACCAGGGGCACGGCTCCACCCACCTGGACGCGCTCCAGGAGGCGGTGCGCCTGCACGGGGCCGACGCCGGGATCGCCAACGACGGTGACGCCGACCGCTGCCTGGCCGTGGACTCCGAGGGCCGCGTCGTGGACGGCGACCAGATCCTGGCGATTCTCGCGACCGAACTCAAGGAAGCCGGCGAGCTGGCCGAGGACACCCTCGTGGTCACGGTCATGTCGAACCTGGGCCTGAAGCTGGCGATGAAGCGTGAGGGCATCACCGTGGCCGAGACGGCCGTGGGCGACCGCTACGTGCTCGAGGAGATGAAACGCGGCGGGTTCGCGCTCGGCGGTGAGCAGTCCGGCCACGTGATCCTGCTGGACCACGCAACCACCGGCGACGGAGTGCTGACCGGACTGAGTCTCATGGCTGCCGTCGCACGCCGCGGCCAGGGACTCGCGGAACTGGCGAAGGTCATGACGCGCCTGCCGCAGGTGTTGGTCAACGTTCCGGACGTCGACCGTACCCGGGTGAACGACTCCGAGCGCCTGTGGGAGGCCGTGCGCGAGGCCGAGGCCGAACTGGGTGAGACCGGCAGGGTCCTGCTGCGCCCGAGCGGTACGGAGCCGAAGGTCCGGGTGATGGTCGAGGCGCCCGAGGAGGGGCAGGCCCGCGCCACCGCGGAGAAGCTCGCCGAGGTGGTCCGCACCGAACTGTCCTGACACGGGACACCAAGAACAGCAGATCGCGGCCGCACGGTTCCGGGGAGGGGCCGTGCGGCCGCGTCTTGCGTGGCCCCGGGGGAGGGGCGTGAGGTCGGGGAAGGACAGAGTCATGGTCGCGGACACGTGGTTCGGTCAGGCGCTGACGGTCGGCGTCGACATCGGGGGAAGCAAGGTCTCGGCGGGTGTGGTCACACCGCAGGGGCGGGTCCTGGCGCGGGTCCGGACCGAGACGCCGCACCGCAGCAAGAGCCCGGAGGTGGTCGAGGAGACGGTCGCCGGGGTGGTCGACGAGCTGCGGTCGGCGCACCCGGTACGTGCCGTCGGGGTGGGCGCCGCCGGTTTCGTGGACGAGCACCGGTCCACGGTCCTGTTCGCGCCGCACCTGTCGTGGCGGGGTGAGCCGTTGAAGGACGCGCTGACGGTGCGCCTCGGGTTGCCGGTGGTCGTGGAGAACGACGCGAACGCCGCGGCGTGGGCCGAGGCGAGCGTGGGTGCGGCCCAGGGCTCCGACGACGTCGTGGTGGTGAACCTGGGGACCGGTATCGGCGGGGCGGTCGTGCTCGGCGGAGGGCTGCACCGGGGGCGGTACGGGATGGCCGGGGAGTTCGGACACATGACGGTGGTGCCGGGCGGTCACCGGTGCGAGTGCGGCAACCGCGGGTGCTGGGAGCAGTACGCGAGCGGCAACGCCCTGGCGCGGGAGGCCCGCTCCCTCGTCGCGGCTGAGTCGCCGGTGGCCGGGGCGCTCACCGAAGCGGTGGGCGGTGACCCGGCGCTGGTCTCCGGTGCACTCGTGGGTGAGCTGGCGGCCAAGGGCGACCTGGCGTGCGTGGAGTTGATGGAGGACGCGGGGGAGTGGCTCGGCAGCGGCCTGGCCGACCTCGCGGCCGCCTTCGACCCTGAGGTGTTCGTCATCGGGGGCGGGGTGTCCGAGAACGGGGACCTGCTGCTGGGGCCCGCACGCACCGCGTTCGAGCGGCGCCTGACCGGCCGCGGGTACCGGCCCGCGGCCCGGGTGGTGCCGGCCGCGCTCGGCAACGAGGCGGGCATCGTCGGCGCCGCGGACCTCGCGCGCGAGGGGCTGCCCCGCTGGCGCCAGGGCCGCCGCCAGAGGAGGCTGAGCACCTACCGTCGCCGCTGACCCGGCCGTGCGGCCGACCCGTCCGGGGGTGATGCATGGGTCCGATCGTGCGGTCACGGTCCCTGGATCCTTCGGAGGCGATCTCGATCGCGGTCAGGACTTCGTCGGGCAGCACGTATGTGTCGCCGTGCCGACCGTCCTCCCCGTCCCGCACCGGGTCGTACCGGCAGACCACGGGGTCGGGTTCCGGGCGCTGCTCGTGGCCCGGCTTCACGGAGGGTCCGTTGATGGCGCCGACGCCTTACGGGAGGTGGTCGTACAGCTCCGCGTGGTCATGGCAGGGGCCGCAGCGCCGGTGGCCGGTTACCGGTGGGTTCAGTTCGGGGTGGAAAATTCCGGGGCGGAATCCCAGGTCAGCGAGGGCTACTCGTGATTAACCGAACCCTGTTCTAGTGCGTGGGTCACATGCTCTGTAGAGTGCGTGCCATGGATCTCAACGGAATCTCCGCCCTCGTATCGGGCGGCGCGAGTGGCCTGGGTGAGGCCACCGCCAAGGAACTCGCCTCCGCCGGTGCGACCGTCGTGGTCGCCGACCTCAACGCCGAACGCGGCGAGGCCGTCGCCAAGGAGATCGGCGGCGTCTTCGTCAGCACCGACGTCTCCCAGGAGGACCAGGTCAAGGCCGCGGTCCAGGCCGCCGTCGACACCGGCAAGCCGTTCCGTGTGGCCGTCTCCTGCGCCGGCATCGGCTGGGGCCCCCCNGGGCCACCCGTACCGTCGACCGGAACGGCAACCCCCACGACCTGGACAGCTACCAGAAGGTCATCCAGGTCAACCTGATCGGCACCTTCAACGTGCTGCGCCTCGGGGCCGCCGAGATCGCCAAGACCGAGCCCCTCAACGAGGACGGCGAGCGCGGCTCCATCCTCAACACCGCCTCCCTCGCGGGCATCGAGGGCCAGATCGGCCAGATCGCCTACTCCTCCTCCAAGGGCGGCGTGATCGGCATGACCCTGCCGGCCGCGCGCGACCTGGCCGCCATCGGCGTCACGGTCAACACCATCGCCCCCGGCATCCTGGAGACCCCGATCTACGGGGACGGCCCGGGTTCGGAGGAGTTCAAGCAGCGCCTCGCCGCCCCGGTGCCCTTCCCCAAGCGCCTGGGTTCGGCCGAGGAGTTCGGCAAGCTCGCCCGCACCCTGGTCGAGGTCAGTTACGTCAACGGTGAGGTCGTGCGCATCGACGGCGCCCTCCGTATGCCCCCGAAGTAGGAGGATCCGGTGTCGGACGAGGTTCTCTACACCACCGAGGACGGCGTCGCCGTCATCACCATCAACCGTCCCGAGGCCAAGAACGCGGTCAACGCCGCCGTGGCCGCCCAGGTCGCCGAGGCCCTCGACGACCTGGACTCGCGCAAGGACCTCACCGTCGGCGTCATCACCGGTGCCGGCGGGACGTTCTGCGCGGGCATGGACCTCAAGGCCTTCATGAAGGGTGAGGTCCCGGTCGTGGAGGGGCGCGGGTTCGGCGGGGTCGCCGGGGCGCCCCCGAAGAAGCCGCTGATCGCCGCGGTCGAGGGTTACGCCCTGGCCGGCGGGTTCGAGGCCGTGCTCGCCTGCGACCTGGTCGTTGCCGCCGACGACGCCAAGTTCGGCATCCCGGAGGTCAAGCGCGGTCTGGTCGCCGGCGGTGGCGGCCTGCTGCGCCTGCAGCACCGCATCCCCCGCAACCTGGCCACGGAGTTCGCCCTCACCGGCGACTTCGTCGGCGCCCAGCGCCTGGCCGACCTGGGCCTGGTCAACCGGGTCACCGGCAACGGCGGTGCGCTGGACGGGGCCAAGGAGCTCGCCGGGTCCATCGCCGCCAACGGCCCCCTGGCCGTCCGGGTGTCGAAGCAGATCATGGCGTCCTCCGACGACTGGTCCACGTCCGAGATGTGGGACCAGCAGAACGAGTTGGCGGGCCCCGTCTTCGTGAGTCATGACGCGATGGAGGGCGCTGCGGCCTTCGCTGAGAAGCGCACCCCCAACTGGAAGGGCGAATAGCCTCTCCGGAAGCACGTGAGAGGGGCGGTCGACGGTGGTCGGCCGCCCCTCGTCGTGTGTCCGGGGAGGGCGCCGGGAGTGGGTCGGCACCTGCCCCCACGGGCGAGTACTCCGAAAAGTCTCAATGCGACTACCCTGCGTGTGTAGCCTGTCGGGTGGGCCGTCCCCGTCAGCGGCCACCCCCGATCCACCCCCGTCGCAGGAGAGGACCCCCTGGTGCTCACCCAACCGGACGACCAACCCCGCCACGCTGCGGTCGGACCGGCCACCGGGGTACGCCCCGCACGCGCTCTGACCGTGCTCGCCGTCGCCGACACCGAGGCGCGTGTCCGCCTCTCCGCCGCGATGCTCGGCGCCGTGCCGGGGGAGGGCCACACCGTCGGCCTCGCGGTGCTGAACGGGCCCCACACGCCCACCCCGGCCCGCCTGCGTGCTGCGCTGCGCTCGACCCCGCAGGCGGAATGCCAGGTCCCGGTGCTCACCCGCTCCCGCCTGCGCCGCCTCGTGCGCAAACGCCGCCCCGACGCGGTCCTGCTCAACTGCTCCGCCGACCGGGTCGCGGAGCTGGCCCCGCACCTGGCGTCCGGAACCGGGCGACGCCGCCCGGTCCTGGTCTCTGCGCTGGAACCCCTCTCGTCCCCGGTCACCGAGGCCGAAGTGCGCGCCCGTGCCCGTACGGACCTCCTCGTCGTGCACAGCCACCGGGAGCTCACCGAGTGCGCCGAGCTGGCCGAACGCACCGGGGTCCGGGTCAACACCGCCCTGGCTACGCTCCCGTACCTGCCGCGCACCCGGCGGTCCTTCCCGCTGGTGCCCCGCCAGGCCGTGGTCCCCGCGCCCAATCGGATCGTTTTCGCCGCCCAGGCCGACGTGCCCGCCGCGCGCGCCGACCGGGAACGTGTTCTCAGGGCCCTCTCGGAGCTCGCCCGCGCCCGTCCGGACCTCGAGGTCGTGGTGGCCCTGGACGACGCGGAGGCGGGCGACGAGGGCGCTTCGGAGGCACATTCCTACCCGCGGTTGCGCCGGCACCTCGTGGAGGAGGGCGCGGCCGGGGCCGACGACCTGGTGTTCCGCTCCGGGGTCCCGGCCTCGCGCCTGGCCCGCCCGCGCGGGTTCGTGACGGTCAGCTCCCCGACGGTGCTGGAGGCTGTCGCCCGGGAGGTGCCGGTGGTGCTGCTGTCCGACTTCGGGGTGGCCGAGGACCTGCACAATGCGGCGTTCGAAGGTAGCGGGACCTTGGGCACGCTGGACGACGTGCGCGCGGTCCGCTTCCGCGCTCCGAGCCCGTACTGGGCGGTGCGTACCTACTTCCACCCCGAAACCGACGACGACTGGGCCGAGCGCTTCGACGCGCTGGTCGACCGCTCCCGCGACGGGCAGTTGGGGCCGGTCGGTGCCGTGGAGGGTGAAGGCCCGCAACGCCGGGTGGGGACCTGGGCACGGAACCTGCGCACCGCTCTCACCGCGTGCGGGCGCCTGCGCACGGCCCTGCAGCGGGCATCCGGCCCGTGAGGGCGGCGCCCTGCCGGATCCCGCGCAGTGCTCAGCTCTGCCCGCCGGCCGCCTCGAAGCCCGAGGAGCCCAACAGCATCGTGTCGGCCTGGTTCTCCTGCCCGGAGGCCTCCAGCAGATGGGGCTCCAGGACCGTTCCGAGCGACTCCGAGAACGCGTAGCTGAGGTGGTTCGCGTCGTAGTAGACGAGCTGGTTGCCGATGACGCCCTGGCACTCGCCGCCCTGGCACAGGTACCCGGTCAGGTCGATGAAGCTCGTGTTGTCCGGGACCTCGGCCAAGTGGTGGAAGGGTGCGGTCTCGGCCATGGAGTCGCGCTGGTCGGCCACGCACTCGGCCGCGCCCTCCTGGTCGACGCACTCCGGCACGTCGAAGTCGAAGCGCGGGGTGTCGCGGACGGCGATCATGTCGATACCCATCGCGTTCAGCTGGTACCAGCGCTCCAGGAAACCGTCGGGGACGTGCTCCTCGCCGTCCTCACGCGGGTCGGTCAGGCTCCCCAGGCCGAAGACCGTGTCGACGTCACGGTTCTCCAGTTCCGCCATGACCTCCTGGTTCCAGGTGGTGCAGTTGGTGTACTCCTCGCCCCCGCGGTACTGGATCTCGGTGCTGAACTGGCAGGCGTTACGGGTCATCATGACCATGTTCCAGCCCTGGCGCTCGACGACGGCCTCCAGCGCGTTGAACCAGTGCCGGGCGTGCGAGCTGCCCACCAGCGCGATGGTGAAGTCGGCGTCGGGGTCCCCGAACTCGCACAGCACCATCTCCTCGTCGCCGGCCGACGCGTTGCAGTCGCTGGTCTGCTCGATGGTGTCCTCGGCGACGGTGGAGGTGTCGGGATAGACGGGCAGCACCGGGAGCTCGGTGGCCAGCTCCTGGTCGAGGTGGACGGCGGCGCCGGGGTAGTTCATCGGGTTGGAGCTCAGCTCCAGGCGCTCGGTGCGGTCGCGGTCGATCTCCTGGCTCCACAGCGAGCTCGCCACCAGAACGGGCACGACGAAGAGCACACCCGCTGCCAGCGACCAGATCGGTGCCTTGTACCGGGTGGTGACGCGAGTGATGCCGCCGTCGATGATCCAGGTGGTGGCCAGGGCGGCGAGGAAGGAGATCCCCAGGACCACGAACCCGCCGGACAGCGACGGGCGGACCCGGTCGGTGACCTCGAGGTAGAAGACCAGCACGGGCCAGTGCCACAGGAACAGGGGGAACGCGTTCCCGCCCAGCCAGGTCAGCGGGCGCGCGCTCAGCAGGCGGTTGGCGGACAAGCGGCCGTTCTCGGCCTCGCCGGCGCCCGCGAGGATGACCAGCACCGCGGCGACGGTCGGCCAAAGCGACGCGTAGCCGGGGTAGGGCAGAGTGTCGCTGATGACGAATCCGCAGGCCATGAGGGCGATCAGGCCGAGCCAGCCGGCTGTCCAGCGCACCGCTCCGGGCAGGTCGACGCGTGCCACCACGAGCGCGAGCAGGCCGCCCAGGGCCAGTTCCCAGAGCCGGGCGCCGCTGTCGAAGTAGGCCCACACGGGCTCGTTGGAAGTGATCCACAGCGAGTACGCGAACGAGCCCGCCGCGACCAGCGCGACCGCGCCCAGGGCCGCGGTGCGTACCCGCATCCCCAAACGGACCCCGACCAGGGCCACCGCTGTGATGAACAGCGGCCATACGAGGTAGAACTGCCCCTGGATCGCCAGTGACCAGAAGTGCTGCACGGGGCTGGCCGCGGAGTTGTCCGCCATGTAGTCCACGGCCCCGAAGGCCAGATGCCAGTTGCCGTAGTACAGCGCCGAGGCCTGCACGTCGCCGATGATCTCGGTCCACCGCGAACGCGGCATGAACAGGTAGGTGCCGACCAGGACAGCACCGAGCACGACCGCGCCGGCGGGGAACAGCCGCTTGGCGACCTTGCTCCAGTACGCCCCGAACTTCACCCTGTCACCGCGTTCCAGGGTGCGCACGAGCGACCCGGTGACGAGGAAACCGGTGAGCAGCAGAAAGACGTCGACGCCCCCGGAGACGGTGCCGAACCAGATGTGGTAGACGGCGATCAACAGGGCGGCGACGGCCCGAAGCCCCTCGATGTCGGGGCGGTGGCGTCCCTTGGACGGCGTCTTCACCGGTGAGGAGAGGACGTCGGTCACGGGGCGCTGGGCAGGAGCGGACACGGATCACTCCAGGCTCGGAAGGCAAGAGAACGTGGGTGCGCCACGCGGGCGGCGCTGTGCGCAGAGGCCGAGAGAGGTCGTCGGCGTCCATGAGGGGCCCGCCGGTTCAGTATTGGGGCAGGGCCCGAGTGCTCCGAGAGCGGGGGCGCCCTTGTTGCCAACTCGAGATTCAATCTCTGTGGTCACGTAGCCCCCGCGGGCTCCGTGTGAGAGGTGGATCACCTGCTGCGGTGGGGTGGGCCGTCCCACGGGCCGGAGGGGCGCCTCCGGTCGGCCTCACTCCAGGGTCACCCGAGGGTTCTGCGCTGGTCACTGTACCGTTTCGCCCAGGTCATCCGTACGTCAACGGTCCGGTCACGTTTTCAGCACGTTCGCCCGTTCTTGCCACCATCGGGTTTCACCTCCACGTCACCAGAGCGGGTCCCGCGGAGCCGGCAGCGTCCGACGACCCGTCGGCGGTCGGCCCGACATCCTCCAGAGACCGCGCCACCACCCCTCGAATCGCACCACGGAGGTCACCCCTTGAGTACGTTCACGCTCGCGGAAGTGCGCGAGCAGACCTACAAACCACGGGACTCGTGGTGGACCGTTTGGCTCGTGGATCCCCTGGCCTCGCGCCTGGTGACCGTCACCGCCAACCGCACCTCCATCACCCCGAACCAGCTCACGTTCGCCGCCCTGTCCCTGGGCCTGCTGGCGGCCGTGTGCTTCTTCCTCGGCGACTGGTACTGGCTGGTCACCGGCGCGCTGCTGTTCCACCTGAGCTTCGTGCTCGACTGCATGGACGGCAAGATCGCGCGGCTCAAGGGCAACGGTTCGGTCTTCGGCAGCTGGCTCGACTACGTCTTCGACCGGATCAGGGTTCTGATCTGCGCCATGGCGCTCATGGGCGGCCAGTTCCTGCAGACCGAGAACCCGGTATTCCTGTGGTTCCTGCTGGCCATCGTCTTCACCGACATGTTCCGGTACCTGAACTCGCCGCAGATGGCGAAGGTGCGGTCGGCCATGCGCCGCCACATCGCCCAGGCCATTCGCGAGGTCGAGGAGACCTCCGAAGGCGACACCAGCGGGGTGCGCCGGGCCGCCGGGAGCTTCGGCCGCGACGACAGCGGCGCCGAACACCTGGGCGACGACGACGCGAGTGTGTCCATCGGTGGTTCCGAGCGGGTCAACGCCCCGGCCGCGGACACGCACTACGCCGAGCCCGGCCAGGTCGACCGTCCCACCGCCGCCAGCAAGGCCAAGGCGATCCAGAGCACCGCCCTGCAGAAGGGGTTCGACCGGCGCTTCCCCTGGTACCGGCACATGCGGGACACCCTGCGTGCCAACCGGATCCGGCCGCACCTGTTCAGCGGCATCGAGTACCAGATGGGTGTCTTCATCGTCGCGCCGCTGGTGGGCGTCCTCTCGCCGACGGGCATGCTCGTGACCATCGCTGCCTCGGCGGTGTTCATGTTCGCCTTCGAGCTGCTCATCATCTACAAGCTGTGGCTGTCCACCCGCGAGTTCTCCCGCGTCACGCGCGACATCAACACCGCGCTGGCCGCCCTGGAGCGCAGGCAGCAGGAACAGCAGGGGGCCGAGATCTCGTGACCCCGTGCCGGAGCACGTGAACGGGGGCGCCGCGTCCGCGCAGCGCCCCCGCTCCCGTCGGTCCGGTACCTACCGGGGCCCGGTGTTCCCGGTACCCGCGGTGTCCCGGGCGCCGGAGGTGCGCCCCTGTCCGGTGCCGTTGTCGGCCGCCGTGGCGCGGTCCGGTACGAACCGGCCGAGCGCCCAGTACAGGACCAGCGCGCTGAACAGGCCAACGACCCAGCCGAACTCGGCCAGCGGCGCCAGCACCGGAATCAGTCCTGCGGTCGGGAACGGCCCTTCGCCCGCGGGGGAGTTCGAGCCGCCCACGGCCAGTAGGGCGCCGACACCGAACGCCGTCATCGCACGCCAGTTCCAGCCGCCCGAGTACCAGTAACGCGAGTCGCGTGTGTACAGGGACGGGAGATCGATACGGGTTCGGCGCAGCAGCCAGTAGTCGGCGAGCAGGATGCCCGCGACAGCGCCGAGCAGGCCGCCGACCGTGCCCAGCCACGTGAAGATGTAGACGCTCTCGTCCTCGATGAGCTTCCACGGCATGATGAGCACGCCCAGGACCGCCGTGAGCAGGGCGCCCGTGCGGAAGCTGATCCACTGCGGCTTGAGGTTGGCCAGGTCGTAGGCGGGGCCGACCAGGTTGGCCGCGATGTTGGTGGAGACCGTCGCGAGCAGCACCACGAAGACCGCGAAGAGCAGGCCGATGCCGCTGTCCATGCGGTCGACCACGTCGATGGGGTTCCACAGCGCCTCGCCGTAGACCGCGGCGGTTCCGGCGGTGACCATGACCGCCAGGAGGGAGAAGGCCGTCATGGTCGTGGGCAGGCCGAGGGACTGGCCGACCACCTGGGCGCGCTGGGAAGCGGCGAAACGAGTGAAGTCGCTGATGTTGAGGGTCAGGGTCGCCCAGTAGCCGACCACACCCATGAGGGAGGGGAAGAACAGCGCCCAGAAAGAAGGACCCCAGTCGAGCTCGCCCTCGGTGGCCAGCATCGGGCCCGGACCGCCGGCCTCGGCCGCCATCCACACCAGGAGTGCGACACCGCCGATGACCATGAGCGGGGCCGCCCACACCTGGACGCGGCGTACGCCCTCCATGCCCCAGAGGATGATGGCCACCTGCGCGAGCCAGAAGAGACCGAAGGACAGCCACAGGGTCCACGGGTTGCCGCCGAACTGTGCCGCACCCAGCCAGCCGTCACCGAGCAGGCGTCCGACGAGCACGTACACGCCCTGGCCGCCGACCCAGGTCTGGATGCCGAACCACCCGCACGCGACCGCGCCGCGCAGCAGGGCGGGCACGTTCGCCCCGCGCAGGCCGAAGGAGGCGCGCGCGAAGACGGGGAAAGGGATGCCGTACTTGGCACCGGCGTGGCCCGTCAGGACCATCGGCAGCAGCACGACCAGGTTTCCGAGCACCACCGCGAGCATCGCCTGGCGCCAGTCCATGCCGGCAGCGATGAGGCCGCTGGCCAGGGTCCAGGCCGGGATGCTGACGGAGAGGCTGACCCAGAGGGCGCTGAAGCTGCCGGTGCCCCACGTGCGCCGCACCATCGGGACGGGGGTGAGGTCGGTGTTGGTGAAGGGGCCGTCCGGGGGGTTGTGGCCCTCGGGGAGGGAGACCCGTCCGTCCGGGTGGGTGATCTGTTCGAGGGCCGAGGGCGCGGACGGTTGCGGTGACGGTGAAGCGTGAGTCACAGGACACCTGTCTTCGGTGGTGCTGACGGGGAGCGTGTGGACGCGGCACTGGGCCTGTTTGGCGAACACCGATTACCTGCTGCGCGACGGAAGGCGTCCACCAAACAGGCCCTGGGCCCATTGCGACAACCTGGTGCGGACGGTGAAAAGTCCGGACCGACGCAGGCCGTCGATCATCTTCGCACGTCGTCGGGGGCGGGATGGGCGTCGGTCGGTGCGTTCGCCCGCTCGGGTGCGGCACGCGGCCGGGACAGAGCCGGTCTGTGTCCCCCTCACGCGTAGCATGTGGGATCGCACACCCGGGCAGGGACGGGCGCGCGTGACAGGTCGGAACGGTCGCGGTCGGTACGGGAGCGGCGGTCCGCGGTGCCTGCGGGCACACGGTGTGCGGGATCGCGGGCGCGTTCAATCGGGCAGGTTGCGGACCACGCCGCCGTCCTGCAGCTGGCTGCGGTCGTCGTCGGAGGTGTCGGGGGACGCGAGCACGAACGCGACGAGGGCGGCCAGGCCCAGGCCGAGCACCAGGAGACCGGCGCAGCCGAGGCTGATCCACAGCCACGGTGCGGCCTGCGGTCCGCGCGGTGTGCCCGGGACGCCGCCCTCGAGCGACGCGGGTCTGTCGGCGGACGGTTCTTGTGAGGACTGCTCGCTCATGCGGTCCGGCTCCCTGTCGGACGGGGGCGCCGCTCGCGGTTTCGGCGCTCCGTGGCAGCCCGTATACCCAGGACCTCCGACCCGTACGCGCCCCTCGGACCGCGCTGCAGCGCTGATGTGCGGGGATCCTAGGGTGGAGTCATGGCACGGCTCCTCATCGTTCACCACACCGTCTCGCCCGCCACACAGGAAATGTTCGACGCCGTCGTCGACGGCGCCCGCACCGACGACATCGAGGGCGTGGACGTGCACATCCGCGCCGCGCTGGCAGCGGGGCCGACCGAACTGCTCGCGGCCGACGCCGTCCTCCTCGGTACCCCCGCCAACATCGGGTACATGTCCGGCGCCCTCAAGGACTTCTTCGACCGCACCTACTACCCGGCGCAGAACGACACCCAGGACCTGCCGTACGCGCTCTTCGTGCACGGCGACAACGACACCTCCGGCGCGGTGCGGGCCGTGGAGTCCATCGCCAAGGGCATGGGATGGGAACGCCACCGACCGCCGGTCACGGTGACCGGCCGTCCCGACGCCGAGGCGCGGGAGGCCTGCTGGGAACTGGGTGCCGTCACCGCGCTCGCGGCGCTCGAACGCGCGGGGTCCTGAACCCCCCAGACCGGACCTTGCCACCGATTGTTGGCGCGATCTGGCGAAACGGCCCACGTCGCCCGACGCCGCGCTCTACTGTGGCCGCATGCTCAGCGACGCCCAGCCGTTCCGGATCGGCACCCGAACCTCTCCCATGGCGATGGCCCAGGCGCGGCTCGTCCGGGACCACCTCGCCAGGACGACCGACGTCCCGACCGAGATCGTCGGCGTGGAGACCTCCGGGGACCGGTGGTACGGCGACCTGTCGGAGCTGGGCGGCAAGGGCGCCTTTCTCCGCGAGGTCGACCGCCGCCTCCTCGCCGGGGAGATCGACATCGCCGTGCACTCGGTCAAGGACGTTCCCGGTGACGAGGCCGAACCCGAGGGCACCGAGTTCACCGCCTACCTGCGTCGCCAGGAGGCCCTCGACGCGCTCGTCCTCCGCAAGGGCTCCCGCTACCGCACGCTGAGCGAACTACCGCCCGGGACCCGAGTGGGGACCTCGGCCGTGCGCCGCCGCGGGCAGCTCCTCAAGCACCGCCCCGACCTGCACGTCGTTCGCATCCGCGGCAACGTCAACCAACGCCTGGAGCACATGGACGGGGACAACACCTGCGAGGGCCTGATCCTCAACGCCGGCGGCCTCGCCCGTGCCGAGCTCGGTGACCGCATCAGTCAGGTCATCCCCCGCGAGCTGCTGTGCCCCGCGGTCGGCGCGGGGGTGGTCGGCGCACGCCTGCGCTCGGAGGACACCGAGGTCGTCGGCCTCCTCAAGGACCTCGACGACCCAGGCACCCGCCTTGCCGTCACCGCCGAACGCGCCATGCTGCAACGCCTCCGGGGTGACTGCGGCTCGCCCGTGGCCGGCCACTGCACGGTCGAGGAGGACGGGGCGCTCTCCCTCATCGGCATGGTCTTCTCCGACTGCGGCGGCATGTTCCTCCACGAGCAGGCCCAGGGGCCCGCGTCCGGGGCCGAGGCCCTGGGGGAAAGGGTCGCCGAGGCGCTGCTCTCCCAGGGCGCGCGCCCGCTGTTGACCCCCGACCGCCGTGCTCGGGAGGAACGCGCCGCCATGCAACGACGCGCCCGTGCTCAGTACCCGCGCCACGCACCCTGGTGATAGCCGATGACGCGGGGGTGCATCATCGTCGATGCCTCCGCCTCTGCCTCCTCGGCCCTGCGGTCCTTGGGGAAGACCTGGGCGGCGGCAAGAAGCTCCGAGTCCAGGAACTCCAGGCCCGGGGCGTCCTCGGGCACCGTCAGGTCCGGTTCCCTCTCCGGGGAGGCGAGGTAGAAGCCCCAGTTGCCGAAGGTGGGCACGTCGACGTTGTACGGGACCGACTCGATGTCGGCCTCAGCCAACGAGTGGCCCACGCTCCAGTACGCGTCGGGCGCGAAGAACGGTGAGCCCGCCTGCACGACCAGGCGCCCCTCCTCGGCCATGCTCTCGCGCACCAGCGCGTAGAACTCGACCGTGTACAGCTTCGAGGTGCCCACGTCGGTGCCGTCGGGCAGGTCGGCCACGACCACGTCGAACTGTTCGGCCTCGTCGCGCAGCCACTGGAAAGCGTCGGTGTTGACCACCTCCACCCGCGGGTCCTCGAAGGAGTCCTCGTTGAGGTCGCGGATCACGGGTTCGCTGGTGGCCAGGTCGACCATGGCCGGATCCAGGTCGACGACGGTGACGCTGCCCACGTCCTCGTACTCGAGGATCTCGCGCACCGCCAGCCCGTCGCCGCCGCCGAGCACGAGCACGTCCTCGCGGGGTCCGTCCATCGCCGGGTGGATGAGCGACTCGTGGTACCGGTACTCGTCGAGCGTGGAGAACTGCAGGTTCCCGTTGAGGAACAGGCGAACGTCCTGGCCGTCGACCGAACGTGTCACGACGATCTCCTGGTACTCGGAGCGTTCGGCGTGCACGATCGGGTCGCGGTACATGGCCTGGCGGGCGTCGACCTCGAACTGCTCCGAGTACAGGTAAGCCGCCCCCAGCCCTGCCACGATCACGGTCAGCCCCGCACCCAGGCCGATGTAGGCGCGCCGGGTCAGGTCGTGGCGGAACAGCCACAGCACCACGGCCACGCCCACGATCGCGTTGAGCAGCCCCACCGCGAGCACGCCCTTGGGCAGTCCGAGAACGGGCAGCAGCAGGAACGGGAACGCCAGACCGCCGATGAGCCCGCCCACGTAGTCGGCGGCGAACAGGTCCGCGACAGCCGAGGAGGCCTCCTGTTTGCGGATGCGCTGGATCAGCGTCATCAGCAGCGGGATCTCCATACCGATCAGCACGCCGATGACGAACGACAGCAGCACCAGGGCCGGCTGGTAGGCGGAGAACCACGCGAAGGCGGCGTACAGGAGCAGCACCGACAGACCGCCGATGAGGGAGAGCAGACCCTCGATGACGGCGAACGACAGCGCCGGGCGGTGCTGGAACCGCTTGGACAGCAGCGAACCCACACCCATCGCGAAGACCATCACCGACAGGACCACGGAGGCCTGGGTGATGGTGTCGCCCAGCAGGTAACTGCCGATCGCGACGAGGGCGAGTTCGTACACCAGGCCGCAGGCGGCGCAGATGAAGACCGCCAGCATCACGAAGAACCGTGCCGCGCGCGGGCGTATGGGAAGTCTGGTCCGGGCCCCGGTCTGGGTCTCGCTCACGTCGGTGCTTTCTTCGGGCAGGGTGTGTGGGGCCTCAGGAGATGGCGGCGGCCACGACCAGGGCGATGGACAGGTGGGCGGTGGCGCTCACCCAGGTCGCGGGATGGAAATCGGCACTGGCGATGACGGCCCTGATGCTGGTCGGGGTGATCAGGTCGATGATCAGGAACGACACGGCCATCACGGCGAGGCCGATGACCCCGAACAAGGCCGCGGACAGCAGGCCGGCGCCCAGGCCGAGTTCGGAGAAGCTGGACAGGATCGCGGACACGACCACCACGGCAGCGCCCAGGGTGTTGGCCGACACCAGCAGCACCGCGTTGGGGTTGCGTTCCTCCCAGACGAGCCTGTGCAGCTTGCCGGGGGTGAGCAGGTCGGTGATCAGGTAGCCGAGCAGCATGATGGCCGTCCCGACCGCTCCGTAACCGAGCGCGTACAGGGAACTGATGAGGATCTCGTTCATGAAATTGGTCCAAGGGAGGGATCGGCTGAGTCGGGAAGCATGCGCTTCCCGACATGGCAGACTACTTGCCGGAGCCGGTGCCGCCTCCGCGGGTGTTGCTCCCGCTTCCGCCGCTGTCGTTGGAGCTGCCGCCGCCCCCTCCACCGAAGAAGAAGAAACCGCCGCCGCCACCACCGCTGCTGTTGTTGTCGTCGCAGTCGTCCGGGGTGGGGGACGCTGCCGTGTTCGTGCTGCTGGTGCCCGAGGAGGAGCTGTCGCGCTCGCAGTCCTCGTCCGAGTTGCTGCTGCACGCCGAGAGCAGCAGGGTCAGGGCCAGAACGCCCCCGCACAGGGCGGAGGAGGTCGTCTTGGTCGAGCGGGGTGCCGTGGCCCCGCGGATGGTGTCAGCCATGATGGGCTTCCTCGTGGGTCTCAGGGGGTCAGGGTCGCGGCGGTCGTCACCAGTTCGCCGCTCTGCGGATAGACGTGCCAGGTGGTCCACCGCACCGCTCCGCCGGTGTCGGGGGACAGGTGCAGTGCGGTCACCGCGAGCGGATCCCCTGGGAAGGTGACGAGGAGTCCGCCGGGTGCATCGGACACTTCACGGTGCAGGTCCTCCACCCGGCGGGTCAGGTCGGTGTGGGACAGCGTGTGCACGGTCGACGAGAAGAGGTAGCGGCCGGCCGCCGTCGTGGTCGGCTCGCCCCGTTCGGGAAGGCCGCCCTCGACCCCGGGCAGGCAGGCCACCGTCTCCACCAGCTCGCCGCCCGACGACCGCACGACGGCCTGGTGCGATGCGCCCAGGACCCGGAGTTCGACCACCGCTCCGCGTACCCGGCAGGTGCGGGTGGCCAGCGGTTCGACCACCGGATGGTCCAGGGTCCACACCAGGTCGTCGGCCTGGGTGTCGACGAAGGGCACGCTGATGCTCGTGTGCACGGTCGGCTCAGCTCCCGGGGTAGATCGTGAAGGTTCCGGGCATGATCTTCGACCCTGTGCTGGCCTCCCAGCTGCCGTGATCGAAACGCTCGAAGGCCAGCAGGCTGCCGTCCTCGGCCTCGTAGTCGACGTAGTCGAGGCCGCCCTCGGGCTTGAGGCCGGTGGTGCCCTCCGAACGGTAGGAGCCCGAGCCCTTCTCCTGGAGCTCGTACTTGGTGCCTTCGACCTCCATGACCTTGCCCTGGGGGACGAGGTCGAGGTCGGGGCGGGCGTTCCACAGGGAGAGCTGCAGGTCGGGGTCCTCCTCGACGGAGAGCCAGCGGCGTCCGCCCTCGACCTCCAGGAAGTGTTCGGCCCACACGTAGCCGCCCTCCGACAGGCGCAGTGACCCGCGGATCCAGGTGCGCTCGTTGCCCCAGTCGATCATGTCGCTGGCCTTGATACCGCGGGGGTCGCCCTCGGTCTCGGTGGCGTCGGCGAACGGGTCGGCAGGGGCAGCGGGGGCGGGTGCCTGCTTCTGCTGTGCCTTCGCGCGCTGGTTGTACAGCATGATCCCCACGACGATGGCGACGACGAGCAGGATGACTAGCAGCACGAATTCGACGGTCAAGGTTCCTCGTTTCGTGGTCTGACGCGTTGAGCGCGGGGGCGACCAGGGGGCAGGGGATCGCTGGAACGGGCCGCGTGCGCGGCACTCTCCTCTGTCGGGTCGGACGCCGGGGAAGCGCCCTCGGTTTCGTTCGTGACCTGATCGGGACAGAAAAAACCGTCCGCGAGGGAACTTCCCACGGACGGTGACCGTTGTATACGGATCCGTCACCCCCGGTGGGGGTCCCCTGTCTCCGCGGGCAGGCTCTCGTCCCCTCCCCAGCGGCTCCAGGAGCCCGGGTACAGGCGTGCGCCGGCCACACCCGCGTGCTCGAGGGCGAGCAGATCGTGGCAAGCGGTCACACCGGAGCCACAGTAGGCGGTCACGGTCTCGGCCGTGTCGGCGCCCAGGGTGAAGAAGCGTTCCCGCAACCTCTCGGGGGAGGCCAGGAACCCGTCGCCGTCGAGGTTGCCCTGCCAGGCGGCGCTCCGGGCGCCCGGGACGTGGCCGGGTCGGGCATCGACCGGGGCGGGCTCCTCGCCGGTGAAGCGGCCGTACACACGCGCGTCGAGGAGCAGGTGCTCGGGCGAGCCGGTGCGGGCGCGCACGCCCTCGGTGCCGGCGACGCGGTCGGAGGGCCAGGGCACCGGGGTGCGTCCGGCGGGCTCCGGGGCGACCTCGCCGGTCTCGAGCGGGCCGTCCCAGGCCTGGATACCGCCGTCGAGGAAGGCTGCCGGGGTACCGAGCACGCGCAGCATCCACACCAGGCGCGCGGCGACCGAACCGCCGGCGTCGTCGTAGACCACCACCGCGGAATCGTCACCGATCCCGAGGCGGCCCAGGGAGGCGGCGAGGTCCTCGGGAGAGGGAAGGGGGTGGCGCCCGCCCTCGGCGCTCCCCGGCGCGGCCAGGTCGGTATCGACGTCTGCGAAGACCGCGCCCGGGATGTGTCCGGCCAGGTGGGCCTCGCGTCCGGAGCGGCCGTCCAGGTACCAGCGTGAGTCAACGAGGACCACCTGGTCGCGGTCGGTGCGCAGCCGGTCGGCCGACACGGCCACCGGCAGGGTCTGGGGTCGGCTCATGCGGCCAGCCTACGTCGCAGCAGGGCGGGGGTCAGGAACGGGTCGTGCGGTGCACGGTGAGGATCCACCACAGACCCAGGACCGGCAGGACCAGCGGAATGAACAGGTACCCGCTGCCGAAGTTCGACCACACCGTGTCGTCGGGGAATCCGGCGCTCCAGAACACGGTCATCGCACCGACGACGAGTACGCCCGCCATCTCGACGGCCACGCACACCAGCGCGACCATCCGGGATGTGCGGCCCGCGCGCGCCAGGCCCACGGCGGCCACGAAGTACAGGGCGCCCGCGAAGACCGACAGACCGTAGGCCAGGGGTGCCTCGTCGAAGCGGGTGAGGAGCTGGTAGGTGCCACGGGCGGTCGCGGCAAGTGCGAAGACCGCGTACACGGCCACGAGCAGGCGGCCCGGGCCCGAACGGAGGGTGGCGTCGTCGGTCGTGGCCGTCTCAGACAACGGGGCTCCAGAGCTGCTCGATACGGACCAGCAGCACGGGCAGGATGAAGCACGCGAAGGCGATCACGGCCGGGCCCCACTTGCTGCGTTCCATGAAGCCCCACACCGCGCAGGCCGGCGGCAGGAGCACGATGGTGGCCAGGTAGGAGACGAACATCGGGAAGTCGTCGGGGCGCTGCCCGCCGACCATCGCGGCGATGGTGACGCCGGCCTGGCCGAGCACGAGCAGCCACAGCACACCCATGCCGATCAGGTGTGGGACGAGCATGGGGCGGTCCCGGAAGAACGAGATCAGACACCAGACGGCCACGCCCAGCGACACCATCTGGATCGTCATGGTGAGCCAGTCGACCACGCCGCCTCCGCTCCGAGAACCCCGGGTCCGCCCATGTCAGCGGTCCGCTCCTGTCAACGACACAGAGTAGTACTCCACTGCCACCGCCTCGTACCGGGGGAAGGGAATGTGGCGTGGCCGGGGCCGGTGGGGCCTGTGGGGTCATGCGGTCAGTGGCGCCAGGTCAGCACGTCCGCCTCGGCCGAGACCAGGTGCGCGTCGGCCTCGCCGAACTGGGCGACCTGCACTCCCACCCACTGTCCGACCGCGAGCGCACCCTTCCAGTGGTAGGTGAACCGGCCGTGCCCGACGGAGTGCACGAGCCCCAGGGTCGGACGCTCGCGGTGCATCCGGAACCCGCCGCGGCCGTCCGACTCGAACTCCGCCGCCCGCAGCTGAACCTCGGTTCCGGGGGTGATGCTCCGAAGGACCACACCGACGGAGAGGTCGTAGAGCACGCCGGCCAGGGCCTCGGGGCTCGTACCGGCCAGCGCTGCGACCGAGACCGTGCCGTCGTCGCGGCGGTCGAACTCCAGGTCGTGCCACTCGCGGGGACGGAGTTGGAGCTCGCTGGACCTGACAAAACCGTGGTGTCCGGGCATGGTCTCCCCCTCGTGGCCGGGCGTGTGCAACGCCAGAATGGACGCCCCGCAGTGGTGTCGCAATCACCGGCGGTGTGTGTGGCGGGGGTGGAGGCCGGGGGAGGGTGCGGCACGATGGGGGCCGATCGAACCGGAGGTGGACCCGTGCTCTACGCGCACACTGTCGACGTCGTCCGCGAGGCCGAGGGCGCCCTCATGGCGCGCCTGCCGGAGGGGGTGCTCATGCGGCGGGCCGCCACCGGTCTGGCTGTGGAGTGCGTGCGTTTGCTGCCCGCGGTGTACGGGTCGCGGATCGTGCTCATGGTCGGCAGCGGTGACAACGGGGGCGACGCCCTGTACGCCGGGGCCGACCTCGCCCGGCGCGGGGCCGCGGTCCGGGCCCTGACGGCGGGTGCGAATGTGCACCAGGGGGGCGCGGAGGCGTTGCGTGCGGCCGGCGGGCGGGTGCGGCCCTTCGCCGGCTCCGACGCCGACGACGCGGACCTGTTCGGCGCCGACCTCATCGTCGACGGGCTCGTCGGCATCGGCGGTCGGGGCGGACTCCGCGAACCCCACGCCGGTCTCGCGGCGCAGGCGGCCAACGCGCCCGCGCCCGTGGTCGCGGTCGACCTGCCGAGCGGGGTCGACGCCGACACGGGGGAAGTTTCCGGGTACGCGGTGCGCGCGGACGTCACCGTCACGTTCGGCACCCACAAGCCCGGGCTGTTCGTGGATCCCGGTGCCGACCGGGCGGGGGTCGTGCGGCTGGTCGACATCGGACTCGGTCCGGAACTGCCGGGCGCATCCGCCCTCCGTCCACAGGCTGTGGAGGTCGCCGGCCTGCTCCCGACCCCCGGGACCGAGGCCGACAAGTACCGTCGCGGGGTGCTCGCGGTCCGGGCGGGATCGGACCGGTTCCGGGGCGCGGCCGTGCTCACCGTCGGCGGGGCGCTGCGCACGGGGGTGGGCATGGTCCGCTACGGAGGGCCGGAACGTGTGGTGGACCAGGTCCTGGCACGCTGGCCCGAGACGGTTGCCGCCGTGCTGGACCCACGCGAGAGCACCGACCTGGAACCCGGCCGTGTGGCCGCCGTGGTCGTGGGGCCCGGGCGCGGTACCGATCCGGGAGACGCCGACGAACTCGACGCCGTGCTCGACAGCGACGTCCCGGTACTCGTGGATGCCGACGGGCTCACCCTGATGTCCGGTGAGGCCGGGCGCGCACTCGCCGACCGGGTGAGGGAACGTTCCGCGCCGACCCTGCTGACCCCACACGCCGGTGAACTCGCGCGCCTCATGGGCGACGTCACGCGGGAGGACGTCGAGGCCGGCCGCCTTGAGCACGCCGGCCGCGCCGCCCGCTCCTTCGGGTGCGCGGTACTGCTCAAGGGATCGACCACGGTCATCGCCCACCCCGATGGGCCGTCTGTGGTCAATCCGACCGGGACCCCGCTGTTGGCCAGCGCTGGGACCGGGGACGTGCTGTCCGGAGCGGTCGGTGCGCTGCTCGCGAGCGGCGTTCCGGTGGTGGAAGCAGCCCTGTGCGGCGCCTACCTGCATGGACGCGCCGCCGAACTGGCGCACGGCGGAGCCCCGGTCAGCGCCTCGGACCTGCTGGACGGGCTGCCGTTCGCACTCGGCGAGGTGCACGAGGAGGGGGCGTCGTTCGGTTCCGTGTGACGCTCTGGGCGGAGTGACGGGGGTGCGGGACCCGGGCGCGGTCAGAGCCCGCGGGCGGCGTCGATCCCGCGCTGGACGATGTCGGTGATGAAGTAGTCCCCGGGGTCGCGCTCGTCGCGCAGCCGGTGCACGAGCGCGTCGTCCACCCACAGGTAGTCGGTGTGCTTGTCACGTTCCAGCCGGGGGTCCTGCAGGTCGCCCTCGACCCGCACCAGGTAGTCGACCTCGTGGCGCGTGACCCCGTCGCCCGGGTCCCAGTCGAGCACGAACAGTTCGGCCACGACCTCGCTCAGGCGCCATCCGGTCTCCTCGGCCACCTCCCGGGACAGGCCCTCGAGCATGGATTCCCCGCGCTCGACGTGCCCGCCGACGATGTCCCAGCAGTTCGGGAAGACCTTGCGTTCGGGGGAGCGGCGCTGCGCGAAAACCCGCCCCTGAGGATCGGCGATCACGGCGCCCGCCACGTACGTTCGGCCGTCGGAGGTGTCGGGGAAGGTGATCCCCGGCGCGACGGTGATGCCGTCCATCCTGCTCCTCACTGCTCGTGGCGCGGTGTACGTGGGCCGGAATCCGTGGTCCGGCGCTCGCGCGCCCGACCAGCCTAGGGTGTGCGCTCCGGTGAGGTCGGTGACTCGGCGGGCGGGTGGTCGGTCCGGGCCGTGGTGGATCGGGCCGGGGCTCAGGCGTCGAGGTGTGTGGTGCGGGGTGGGGGTAGGGATGACGGGTGTTCTGGGGGCTGGGGTGTTGGGTGGTGTTGCCTCGGGGGTGGTGGTTCGTCGGGGGT
>NZ_ANBF01000182.1:0-48255 GCF_000341025.1 Nocardiopsis salina YIM 90010
GTCATAACCATCAGCTACGCTGGCTCTCTCCCGGTCGGCTTCAGACCCCGTCGCGGATCCACCGGTGCAGGAGCGTGCCGTCGGCCTCCAGCACCAACCGCGGGAACAGGTGCCGGTCCGCGGGGGTCCCGGCGGTGATGCGCTGGGCTCGACCGCCGGCCATCAGCGGAACCACGGTCTGGCAGAGCTCGTCGAGCACACCGGCAGCAGCCACGTCGGCCAGCAGCCGCGGGCCGCCCTCGCAGAGCACCCGGCGCAGCCCCCGCTCGTGCAGCACCCGCACCGCCCTCGGCAGGTCCACCTCGTCCTGCCCGGCGATCAGCACCCGCTCGGCGCCCAGCACGTCGCGTGCCCGCTGCAGCGCTTCCGGCCCCGCGGCCTCGCAGGTCACCAGGTACACGGCGCCACGGTCGGGCACCTCCTCGGCCAGGATCGGCGGGACACCCCCGCTCTCACTGACCACCGCGATCGCCGGATGGGCTCCGCGCCCCTCCGCCAGGGCCCGCTCGGCCAGGACGCCGCTGCGGCGCGCCGCGCGCCGGTACCCCTCGACCCGTGCGGTTCCGGCGCCCACGAGGATCACGTCGGCCAGGTCGCGCAGCAGCGTGAAGACCCGGTTGTCGGGCTCGGTGTTGATGGAGGCGGTACGCCCGTCGTTGCCGGCCGCGCCTCCGTCCAGGGTCGCGACCATGTTGGCCCGGACCCACGCGCGCGCGGAGGTGTCCGGGTAGGAGTACAGGCGCTCCAGGGCCGCGTCGTCGACCGGGTCACCGGGGAACGGCCCGTCGGCCCCCACCACACCGGGAGCCCCTTCGTTCAGGAGGACTCGCACGTCCACACCCCCACCAGGTACTGCACCCCGAACGGGTCGTCCGCGTAGCGCACCCCGGCACGCACCGGAGCCCCCTCGAGCTCGACCGCGGCCGCCATGACCTGCCACGCCGCCCGGCCCGCGGCCATGAGTTCTTCGGCCAGTGCGGTGTCCAGCCCGGCCAGCGCCGTGGTGTCGCCCTCCGCGAGGGCCCGGTGCACGGTGTCGTCGAAGGCGAAGGAACGCTCGTCCAGGTGTCCTGGCGCCTTCACTCCGCGGCGCGCGCTGCCGTCGCCCATGACCAGCAGCCCAACGCGTACACCGCGCCCGGCCAGTCGCGCGGCCAGCCCCGCGACCTCACCGGCGTCGGCGTCGTGGGCGACGGTGTGCAGCTCCACGGGCAGTTCATTCCCGGTCTCGTCCAGGAGCCGCCGTGCCGCCGCCAGGCTCAGCGGGAGCGCGTCGGCCTGCGCCACCCGCGGCCCGTCTCCCCCGTAGGCGCGCGCGGGCACGGGCGCGTCGGTGTGCTCACCGGTGGAGTCACCGCCCCCGACCGCGATCAGGAGATCGGGGTCGGTCGCGGTGAGCTCGGCCAGCGCGCCGTGGCAGGCCTGGCGCAAGGGGGCCGCCACGTCCTGGCCGCCGGTCAGTTCCCGCAGCAGCAGCGGCGGGTGCGGGCACACTGCGGTGCCGACGATCATCGGTGTTTCCTTCCAGGCGGTGCGGTCCGTGGACGCGGGCGGGTGCCGGGGCGGCTCAGGCCAGGCCCCGGACGGTGCGGGCCGGGGGACGCACCCCGCGGATGCTCGCGACCATGTCCAGGACCTGCCGGGTCTCGGCGACCTCGTGGACACGGTAGACCTGCGCCCCGTGCCAGGCCGAGACCGCGGTGGCCGCCAGGGTCCCGGTGAGGCGTTCACCCACGGGCAGGTCGAGGCTCTCCCCCACGAAGTCCTTGTTGGACAGCGACACCAGGACCGGCCACCCCGTGGCGACCATCTCGTCCAGGCGGCGGGTCAGTTCCAGGGAGTGCCAAGTGTTCTTGCCGAAATCATGCGCCGGGTCGATGATGGCCGAGGCCGGGTCCACGCCCAGGGCCACCGCGCGCTGGGCCTGGGCGACGGTGGACTCGATCGCGTCGCGCACCACGTCGTCGTAGGCCACCCGGTGCGGACGGGTGCGCGGGGTGACGCCGCCGGTGTGGGTGCACACCAGCGCCGCCCCCTGCTGCGCTGCGACCTCCGCCAGCCCCGGGTCGTGGCCGCCCCACGCGTCGTTGAGCAGGTCAGCACCGGCCTCGCACACCGCCTGCCCGACGGTGGCGCGCCAGGTGTCGACGCTGATGATCAGGTCGGGGAACTCCGCGCGCACCGCGGCGACGAAGTCCACGACGCGGCGTTTCTCCTCGTCGGCACCGATCTCCTCGCCCGGCGCGGCTTTGATGCCGCCGATGTCGACGAGGTCGGCGCCCTCGTCCACGACCTTGCGCACACGTTCGAGGGCGGGACCGTCGGCCCAGGTCGCGCCCTTGTCGTAGAAGGAGTCGGTGGTGCGGTTGACGATCGCCATGACCAGCGTGCTGTCGGCCCCGTAGTCGCGCCCGCGCAGTCTCAGCACCGACCGGCCACCTCCCCGGCGAGCCCAGCGCCTACGCAGGCCCCGTTTCCAGCAGCCCCGGTCCCGGACTCGCCCGGTGGCGGGCCCACCCGGCTCGCCGGTCCTCGTTCCACGACCCCGACCTCGGTGGTCAACGTCTTCCCCCCGGTCCCGTACTGGTGCAGTTCCACGGTGTCGGTACCCGGCCCCGCACCCGCCCGGCGGTCGGCGACCGCGAGGAGTTCGGTGGCCATGGTGCCGAGCCCGTGCAGGCTCTGGTGGTGGTGTCCCCGGCGACCCATGCCGACCTGGGCGATCGCGTCCACGCCCCGGCTCAGGTGGGTGTCCACGAGGGTGGCCAGTTCGACCCCGTAGCCGACCGGGACGGGCAGTTCGCGCAGCAGGGAGCGCCGGATCGCCCACTCCCCCGACAGCGGCTGGATGATGCCGGACAGCTCCGGCCAGCGCAGCGCGATGGTGGGGCGGGCGACGAGTTCGGTGACGCGGCCGCCCTCGTGGGTGGGGCGGGCGTCCTCACGGTCCAGGACCCGGTCGTAGAAGGCCTTGACCAGATCGACGCGGGGCTCCTCCAGCAGCGGTCCCAGGAGTCCGGACACGAAGTGGGTGTCCCACTCGACCAGGTCGGCGTCGAGGAAGACCAGGACGTCGCCGGACGTGACGAACTGCGCCTTCCACAGTGCCTCGCCCTTGCCGCGGTGGTGGCCCAGGTCGGGGCGCACGTCAACGGTGCGGTGCACGCGGGCGCCGGCTGCGGCTGCCTCGCGTGCGGTGGCGTCGGTGGAGTCGGAGTCGATGACCACGATCTCGTCGAGCAGGGGGAACCGCTCGACCAGTTCCTCGCGCACGCGCGAGACGATGCGGCCGACGGTGGCCTCCTCGTCGCGGGCGGGGACGACCAGGCTGACGGTGGTTCCGGTGTCCCCCTTGAGCTCCACCAGGCGTTGCGGCGTCCACTCCGTCCATTGCCGGGTGCGCCGCTCGAACCAGCCGTCGTTCACCGTGCTCCTCCAGAAGGCTCCCGGGCCGGGGCCGCGGGACATGTGTCGCTCTGCTCTGCCCCGGCCGGGCGTCGGTGCCGGTACGGGGCGGCGGACAGGGGCCGGGCCCTGCTCCCCAGAGCCTACGCGCCGTCGGTCCGGGAGTGTGGGCGGACTGGAGTGAGGCTCACGACGCCGCTCCAAGATTCTGCAGCGCGGACGTTCTTACCAGGACGCCAGCACGCGTCCGCGAACCCGACCTGGTCAGGAGCCTCACGCACAATATGCATCGCCGTGGCCACGAACCTCTCGGCCGGGGACACCCGCCGTCCCACGAACCCGCATAGGCGCTTGCGGCCGTTGACGTAGCGCCATGCGGGCCATGCTCGCGAGCTGACGGGACGGTGTGAGCGAAGCACCCGGACCGCCACCCCTTCTCAAACACGCATTCACGGACATTGGAATGCTGAAACCATCCCATCTTTCTCACGCGTCACGTCCGTGGCCGACTCGGCCGCAACCCCCGACCGCCGCCCACAGATCTCCCACGCAAAAGCCCTGTTTGCAGCCGATAATCGAGCTACCTCAGCGGCATTGCCATGCATAGCAAGATGTTGCCATATCTCTATCCAGTAGTTGACGACACCCAAGCTGCAAGGGAGGATCTTTTCTTGAGGGCGCATTCACGAGCCGAATGAAAACCTCACGATGAAGGACTCATTGAGTTCGGGTTATCACTCAGGTGATCTTTCGGCGGGTGCGAACTCAAGATTTCGAGATCGAGATGAGAATGGAGGTGATTGCGAAAATGTCTGCTCTGCCTGAAGACCTGGTTGTGGCCATTGACGACCTGCTCGCCGAGGCCGACGTCCACGAGTCGGCTCTCGAGGACGAGGTCGAGACCGCGCAGCGTGCTATCGCGTGGTAACGAAAATTGAGGCCCATGGGGTGGACCCAAGCCACCCCATGGGCCCTTCTAGCCGGAACTTCGTTCCGGAGTCCAGTGAGGAGCAGGCGCAATGAGTGGAACAGAGCACGCGCAACTGATAAAGAATGCCATCGGCTCCCGTGAGCCCTTGGGTTCCGGTACAGATCATCGTACACCTCGCCAAGTAGTCCGTGAAGCGGTCTGGTTCACCGGGGTCAGTGATCAGCTCTGTTCGTCCGCTCTTTCTGCGTCGCGTTCCTCCCAGGACAGGCTCGTCGTCGTGGCGGACGGAGCGGGAAAGGTATCGGAACTGCCCTCCTTCGACGTCGCGGTGCGCTTGTCGCGCACACTCCTCGAGTCCCTTCCCGCGCACACGGAATTGACCGATCAGGACCGGGAGGGGCTCCGCTTCCTCGACCCCGGCCTACTCGGGGAAAGCGGAGCACGCCCTTCCGCGCTGGATGCTCATGCTGTCACGTACGCGATCGTGCGGCGTATCAGCAGAGAGTCGCTGCAATCCGCGATCAAGATCGACCTGGTGGCAATGTTCCTTGCGAAGGCGTTGCGTGCCTTCGCCGGTGACCGTGCTGTCACCATCGTCGTTCCGAAATTCGACCTGGTGGACCGCCCCTCCCTGCGGGTGCTCAATAGGTTGCTGTGGCTCGCCGACCGAAACGACCGATTCCGAGTGGTCGGCCTGTGCAGTGGCGATCCGCTCGCGCCGTCGGCGGAGATCGGCTCCGAGCCCGGGACCGCGAATCGCTTGACGAGGTCGAGGCAGCGGCTGTTCGAGCGGCTCCGATTGGAGTGGAAGCCGAAGGTCATCGGCCTCACTCCCGCCGGGCTCATACTGCCGGTGGCCGGCGGCGCGGCCCTACCAGACGGAGACGCCCGGCGCATGGACACGGTGGCCGAGGCGCTCGTCGAACACAATTACGATCGTGCCTACATGCTCGCCGAGATCGCGCTGCGCGATGCTCGCCCCGGGGACACCAAGGCCGACCTTCTGAGACTGGTCGGCCTCTGCGACGCCAACATCGGAGAGGTCGACAGCGGGGTCGAGTCCCTGCAAGCCGCTCTCCGCGAGGCACACCGTCCGGAGCTGCGCGCTCACCTGCACTATCTCGCGGGCCTGCTCATCACCAAGCGCCGCTACGACCTCGACGCCGCCGACGAACAGTACCGCTTCGGCTTGGCGGAACTGGAGGCCTCCGAGGACGAGACCGATGCCCGGTTCGAGCGAGCTTGGCTGCTCAACGGGCGGGCTCTCGTGGCCTCCCTACGGGCCCGGAGGCTCGCTCCGGAAGAACGTGAGGAGCGCCTGCACGAGGTGATGCGCCAGGAGGTCGCTGCCTTTCAGCTCGCAACCCGGGGAAGCGATCCCCGACACGTGTACCTCCGCCACAACCTGCTGGCCAACACCGCGTTCGTCCTGGAGATGCTCGGCCAGTTCGACGAGGCGATCCGCTTCTGGCACCGGGCCTTCGGTCAGTTCCTGGGCAAGTCGGGCCACGCCGGAGCCTTCGAACCCATCTATCGGTACCGAGTCGGAGTCCTCGAATGGAAGGCCGGGCGCCAGGAGGCATTGCCTTCTCTGCGTGAAGCCCTGCACCTGGCCACACTCCGCCACGACCGATTTCAGGCCGAACGCATCCGCTACGCGGTCGGCTACGTCTGCCTCGACCTGGGTCTTATCGAAGAGGCCGTCGGACACCTGCGGGCAGGGCTGTCGCAGGCATGGGAACTGCGAGACCCACTCGCTTGTATCCAGCACGCCACAGCGCTCTGCACCGCCGCTCAGCGCTCGGGCAAGACCCGCCTCGACCGCGCAGTTCGCCGCTGGCTGCGACTGACGGGGCACCACGCGCTGGCGGAGGTCGACGGCGAGCTCGAACCCGCCCCGGCCCCGCCCGCACCCAAGCTGCCCGCCTACATCCCCGGCATCGACCTGGAGCCCACACCGAACATCAACCTGAACGTGTATCTGGTCGGCAACCACGATGCGATCGCGGAGCCCGGGCCCGCTTCAGCAGTCTCATCCGGGGCGGCAGCCCGATGAGATCGCTCCGAGCACAGTCTCCCGACGAAGTACTGCCGCACCACCTGCTCATGGAGTTGCTCGACGAGCTCCGCCGCTCCGGCGCGGACTACGCCGACGCCTTCGTCGAAGAGCGCGATTCCCGATCGGCCGTCGTAGGCGATGGACGGGTCGAGGACATTTCGAACGGATGGCAGTGCGGGGTCGGTTTCAGGGTCCTTCGTGGTGCCCGGGTCGGTTCGTGCAGTACCGAGGACCTTAGTGCCGAGGGTTTGCGCGAGGCCGCCCACCGGGCTGGGAAGACGGCAGGGGCCGCCGTCCCTGAGCATGCGCTGTCGGTGGGCATCGCCTCCCGGGTTGCCCGCAACAGGTCATGGCCAGGACACGAGGGGATCTGCGACTGGAGCCCGCGTCTGGAATTGCTACGCATCGCGGATACGGGCGCTCGCGAGGCCGAGAACACCGTCAAGAGCGTGAGGACCACCTGGTTCGAGAGTTTGCACCGAATCCAGGTGGCCACGAGCGAGGGCGTTCGCCGCAGCGAGCAGCGTGCCCGCACCCGGATGCACGTCAGGGTAGCGGCTGCCGACCGTACCGGGCGGACCGCAACTGGTGCCCGAGCGCCAGGGAAAGGTGGTGGGCTCGAACGCTTCACCGCTGAGACGGATCCGGCGGCGGCGGCCCGGGAGGCAGCGCGCCAAGCGGTGCGGTTGCTCGACGCCCGTGATTGTCCCGGGGGTGAGCTACCGCTGGTCCTTCAGGGCGGCGCGGCAGGCGCCTTCCTCCACGAGGCGTGCGGCCATTCCCTGGAGGCGGGAGAAGCAGGCGGCACCTCGCCGTTCGACGGGCTGGCGGGCCACCTCGTCGCACCGCAGACGGTAACCGTGACCGACGACCACACCCTCGCTGGCGGTTGGGCCACCGAGTCCTTCGACGATGAAGGAACCGACGCCACGCGTACGGTCCTGATCGACCGGGGCCGCCTGGTCTCCCGGTTGCACGACCGCGCTTCTGCCCGCCGTGCCGGGGTGCAGGGCACGGGCAACGGGCGCCGACCATCCTTCCGGGGCCTTCCCTCGCCGCGGATGACCAACCTGTTGGTGAGCCCTGGGGAGGATGATCCTGACGAAATCCTGAGCCAAACCTGTGATGGCGTTCTAGCCCGCGAGTTCGGGCGCGGGGCGGTCGACCCCGTTACCGGCCTCCTGACCTTCGACGTCACCGAGGGCTACCGCATCCGGGCCGGACACGTCTGCGAACCATTGCGGGGTGTGCGGATCACGGGTCACGGCCCGAAGATGCTCGCCAGTATCGACCGGGTCGGTGACGACGTGGAAGTGACCCCGCTCGTGTGCACCAAGGACAACCAGAAGGCCATGGTCTCCGCCGGGTCACCGACCCTGAGGGTCACCGGGGCCTCGATCGGGGGCCGGTGAAGTGGCGGACACGACGGCGCTGGACCGCCTCGCGGTAGACCTGGCCGAGCGGGGCACCGCCGCGGGCGCCGAGGAGGTCGAGGTCTATGTGTGTGATGAGCACACCATGGGCCTGCGCTCATCCGGCTCCGGCACCCTGTCGGCGAAGGAATCGCGCACGCGCGGAGTAGGCGTTCGGGTCGTGAGGGAACGGTCCGTTGGTTTCGCCTACGGATCCCTGCCCGGAGGGCGGGATGCGGTCGGCCTCGTGGAGCGCGCTCTCGCGTCCTGCTCCTTCAACGAACCACTGGAGACTTCGGGGCCGATTCTTCCCGTGCCCGAAGCGAAGGCCCCCTTGGACACGCGGTCCTGGGTCGAGGGGGTACAAGCGTGGTCGATGGACGAGGCATGGCACAGCCTGGACCGTTTCGCCCAGGCTGCCCAGTCCACCCCCGGTGGGCACGACGTCCCCCGTTGCCACTACGGCGTCTCGCTGAGAGTGGTCGCCATAGCCGGTTCCTCCGGGATCCGCACCGGTTACCACAGCGGAGTGCACTTCCTCTGGGGGAGGTCCGGGACGGGGACGTCTCCGCGACAGGGTCTTGTTGGGCCCGCCATCCCGCCGACCTGGAGCCCGTGCGCGCAGCACGCCACGCGGCCGAAACGGTGTCCCGGTCCACACGGGCTGCCCTCCCCCGGGGAGGGATGCCCGTCGTCCTGACCCCGCCGGCCGCGTCCGCCTTGGTGGGACGGATGGCGGGCCCCCTCACCGTTGGCGGGCCCGAGGCGTCCGCGTCTCGCGGGGCGCGGGTGGCATCGGCCGAGGTCTCAGTGGTGGACGACGCGACACTCGACGGTGCACTGGCGAGCGCCCCGGTCGATGACGAAGGTCTCGCCGCACGGCGAGTGGAACTCGTGCTGGGCGGCGAACGCGTCCGGACCCTCACCCCGGGCCGGGGCCACTCGCGTCGGAGCAGCTATCGGGCTCTGCCCCGTCCGGGCGCGAGCAATCTGTACGTCCTTCCCAGCGGCCGGTCGCGACGGGAACTGATCGCCCTGGCCGGTCAGGGACTCCTGATCGAGCAAGTCAGCGGGCTCGCACGGCTCGGTCCGAGCAGCGCGGTGTCGTCCATCGGAGTCCGTGGACGGCGGATCAGGGGTGGCGAGCCCGCGGAGCCCGTGGCGGGCCCCCTGCCCATCTCGTCACTTCCGAACCTCTTCGAGGCGGTAGTGGGCGTGGGTGAGGACTTGGAGTTCTGGCCGGGAAAGGTCAACGCTGGTTCACCGAGTCTGCTGATCGATGCTTCGGGGTTCCCGGAGCGGAAAGGAGAGCGATGACGCAGGTCGCACTCATCTGTGGCAGTCGCAAACCAGCTCCGGGGGCGACGGAGCGTTCGGCCGCTCGTGAGATGCTGCGCGAAGTCGCCAGGGGCGTGGATGCCACAGGGCACGAGAGCACGTGGATCGACCTCCGGCGTGTTGAGCTCCCCTGGTGGGACGGGCGCACGGGCGAGGACTACGGCAGCGCCGATCTCGACCGGCTCGCCTCGGACCTGGAGGCATGTTCCGTCGCGGTGATCTCCGCCCCCGCGTACTGGAACGGGCTGTCCGGACCCGTGAAGAACCTCTTCGACCTCTTGGGGCCCGCCCCGTGGCGGGACACCACAGTGGCCGGGCTCATCGTGGGTATGAACGCCTCCTCCGCCTATGCCGGAGAGGACCAGCTGCGACAAGTGGTCTCGGCTGTAGGGGCGTGGTGGGCTCCGCACTCGATGGTCATCGGGAACCCGAGAGACCACACCGACGTACCCGCCCTGCGCCGCGACCTGCGCCGCTTCGGCGGCTACGCGGGCCTGTTGGCGGGCCGGACAGCGGTGGAGACGCCATGAGCGCCGCCGATGCCAAGCGCCTGACTATTGCCGAGGCCGACAGGGCAGTCACCGCTCTGGTGGACAGGCTCGCTGGGGCCGGCCTGCTGCCGGCGGGTTCAGAGTTCGATGCGGGGGCTTTCCATACCCTTCGCTCGCGCGTTTGGGATGCCTTCCACGTACCCCAGACCTCGATCTCCCCGGTGATGGCCCGACTGATGTTCGCGATCGGGGACTGCACCCGAGCGAGACGGGTCCTGGTCGTGGGTTCCTACTACGGCAACACACTGGTGTGGCTGGCCGGGCGGGCCCTGCTGGAGGGGGGAGCGGACCGGCTGGTGGGAGCAGATGTCGACCCGGATGCCTGTGCGGGGGCCGAACAGAACTTCGCACGCCTCGGAGGGCGCGCCCCAGTATGCATCGAGTCGTGTGACGGCCGTGATGTCCTCCCCAGCGACGAGTGGGACCTGCTTCTGCTCGACGCCGACTGCCCGCACACCCGGAAGGCCATCTACCTTCCCCTCTTGCACGCGGCCCTGCCCCACATGGCCCCGGCGGCGACCGTGTTGGCGCACGATACTGCGTTGCCCGCGTTCGCGGAACAGCTGGCGGGCTACAAGCATGCCGTCGGCGACAGGGACGTCTTCGCCGGCAGTGCCCATCTCGCCGTGGACCCCTGCGGTTTGGAGCTCTCGCGCGTTGGGCGCCCAACCACCACCACACCGAGGAGTTGACGTGACCGCGAAGAACGACCACATCCGGGGTGAGAGCGGCTCGTTGAGCGCGGCCGCCCAGCGGGGGCTGTTCCAACTGCCCCGCCGATTGGACTTCCTGCACGATTCGCTCCCCGAGGCACCGTCGAACATCCTCGACGTGGGCTGCGCAGGAGGCTACATCGGTTTGGTCCTACAACGCCTCGGGCACCGGGTCACGGGTGTCGAGCTCAACGAGGCCATGGCCGCCCAGGCACGTCAGAGGGGCATCGAGGTCGTCGAACACGACTTGGAAGAACCGGTCCCACTGCCCGACGGCTCCTTCGACGTAGTGCACGCCTGCGAGGTAATCGAGCACCTCTTCGACACGGAGGGTTTCCTCCACGATCTGGCGCGCCTGCTTCGGCCCGGCGGCACGCTCGTCGTCAGCAGCCCCAACCTGAACAGTCTCAGCAACCGGTGGAGGGTCCTACGCGGGTCGGCTCTGCCGATGTGGGGAGCCAGCCCGAGCGACCGCCACGGCGGCCATATCCGAGTGTTCAACCGCGCGACCCTCGAAGAGCTGCTCCACAGGACCGGTTTCACACCGGTCAAGACCATCGGCTCCAATCAGGGCGGTCGCTTGGCCCGCATGCTCGACCGCACGCCGAACCTGAGCGAGTTGATCCTGGTCAGGGCGCACCGCGAAGAGGTGATCCCGAGCCGATGAAGCTGCTCGTCACGGGTGGTGGGACCGTGGGTACCGCGGTGGCCCGCGCCGCACGGTCTCGGGGCGCCCAGGTACTTGTGGTCGACGCGCGCGGTCTCGACACGGAGCTCGACTCCGTGAGGTGCGACGTGACCGACACCGCTGCCCTCCTGAGCGTGTTCACCGAATGGGCCCCCGACCATGTCGTGCACACCGCGGGAATCATTGGGCGCAAGGTCGACACAGCCCCTCCCCTGGCAGTGGGTGTCAACGTGACCGGGACCGTGTCGGTCCTGGAGTGCGCCCGACGATCCTCCGTCGAGCATGTGGTTCTCGCCAGCAGCTTGGCGGTCTACGACTGGTCGAGAATCGATCCGGACGACGGCCCCATCCAGGAGGACGCGGCGGGACGGCCGACCTCCCTGTACGGGGCGAGCAAAATCGCAGCCGAGACTCTCGCAGGCCAGTTCGCACGTAGCGGTGGGCCCGCGGTCAGCGTGCTGCGGTTCGCCGGAGTGTACGGCCTGCACGGGGGTGGCGGGGGTGCGCTGCTCTCCTCCGCGCTGTCCAACATCATCCGGCGCTCGATCAGGGGCCAGGAGGTCACCCTCCCTCCCTTCATGGGGTGCACCGAGTACCTGAACGCCGTCGACGCCGCGCATGCTGTCCTCTTGGCCCTGGACACGGGCACGTCGCCGTGGCGCGTCCTGAACGTTGGTGCCGGCCGGGTCCACGGAGCTGACGAAGTGGCCGAGCTCCTGCGGTGGGCCGTGCCTGGTGCTCGCATCGGCGTGCCGCCCACGTCCCGGTTCCTGCCGCCGCTGGACCTGGCTCGCGCGCGCAGTGAACTGGGCTACGCCCCACAGGTCGATCTCCAAGACGGAATCGCGGAGCTGGCCGAGGCCATAAGACGTGATGAGGAAACAGCGTGCACGAATTGATCCTGGAGGCAGGGGCACGGGCCCGGACCGACCCCCTTCCCAACGGTACGCGCGTGGTGGACACCACCTCACTGCCCATGTTCGCCGCAGTGGGGTGGGACGGCGACGGCGCCGACCGGCTCCGCGACCTGGTGCGCCGCAGCGACGCTCTCACCCTTCGTGGGACGGCTGTCCGAGGCGGTGCCCCCGGTATCCTGGCCAACGGGCTCGCACTGCTGGGCGGGCCCGACTACGGGCGCTCCGAACGCGGCGACGTTCTCGCAGGCCGCTACGTGGTCATCGACCTCGAGGGCGCGCCCGCGGATGTCTTCCGGGGAGTCGCACACCTGGAACGCATGGCGCGAGCGCTGGGAGCCGATGACATCCGCTGTGCCACAGACCGCGGCGGGACGCAGGACTCGTGGGCGGTGGTCGGCACGTCCGCCGGAGCTGCCCCGGCGGTGGACGCGGCGCTGGGCCAAGTCGTGCTCCCCGAGCATCCGGAACTGGAGGAGGCGCTTGCTCGGTCCGTCCGGGCCGCAGCGCGCTACTGTCCCCCGGATGGACATCCACGGCTCCGGGAAGCTCTGTTCTCCGGGCTCGGTGCGCAGGCTGCCGGCCCTGCACGCACTCTGACCGTCACGGCGGGGGCCTCCATGGCGCTGACCTCGGCGTTGTCGGCTCTGGTTCCCAGGGGTGGGGCGGTCCTGGTTCCCGACCCCGGATACCCGCCATATCGGGCTCTGGTGCGCAAGCTCGGTCTCAGAGCACTCCCCTACCCCGCTCCCCGACCCGGGGAGCGCTTGTCCTCCCGGGCGCTGGCAAAGGCCGCTGAGGCACACGCGGTGTTGTGGAACAGTCCCAGCAACCCCACGGGTTGGGTCGCCACACCCGAGGATGTCGAGCTCCTGGTCGCGAGCGCGCGCAAACACGACCTGCTCGTCATCAGCGACCAGGTCTATGCCGGACTCGAGTGGGGCGGCGTTGCTGGAAGGGCCGTTCCCCAGGCCACGGAGATCGCGGATCGAACAGTGGTCGTCGACAGTGCATCCAAACGTTATGCGGCAGCAGGTGTGCGTGTGGGTTGGGTCCATGGCCCGACTGAGCTGGTCGATGCGGTCACCTCCGCGCACTGGTCGTTCTGCATGTCCCCGCCGAGCCATTCCCAACTCGCGGTGGTCGACTTGTTGGAAAGGTCCGACGTGATCCTCGACCGGGTCCGTTCGCAACTCAGCGAGGTCCTGGAGCGTCTGCCCCCGCCCGTACCTCGCCCTGAGGCCGGCCCGTATCTCTGGTTGCGCGCAGGTTCCTCCGGGACCTCCGCTGCGAAAAACCTCGAGATCGAGGGCCCGCTGCGCGTGATGCCGGGAGAGGTCTTCGGCGAGCGCGGCACCGGTCGCGTGCGAATCAACCTCGGGGCGCTCGCCGCCGAGGGCGAGGGCGCGGAACGGGCCCTGCACCGGGCGCTCGGAGTCCTTGACACCGCCCGTGGAACGGGGACCCGATGAAATGGCCGAACACGCGCAGATCTCGTCCCCCCCCATGCAGCGAGCACTGTTACGTCCCGTCCTGTCTGCGCTGTGGTTCCTGTCCGTGAGGCCATGGTTCCGACCTGAGTAGGAAAGCGGTGAAGGAGGATTCGTATGGCTGAGCCCGTGGTTGGCCCTGACAGCCCGGTCGCCTTGATTACGGGCGCAACCGGCGTTGTCGGCACACAGGCGGCGATCGCGCTGCGAGCCCGTGGATACCGGGTTGCACTGCACGGCCGCAACAGGCGCAGGATGGCGCGAGTGGTACGGGCCTGCCCCGACCCCGAGGAATCCGTGCTCGCTCTCACCGGGGACCTCGCTGAGGAGGGGACCGCCGCCGCGCTGGTCGACGCGGTCACCGACCGGTTCGGGCGGCTGGACGTGCTGGTCGCGGCGGCCGGGGCCTTCCCCAAGGAGGATTTCGAGAGCGCCGATGACCAGGTGTGGGACTCGATTCTTTCGCTGAACCTGAGCGCTCAGACGAAATTGCTGCGCAGGGCCCTGGGCCCGCTCAAGAAGGCGCGGCCGGGCGTCGTGGTTTTCATCGGCTCGGAGCCGGTGACACGGCCGGTCGCGCGCCCCGACCAGGAAGCCTATTACGCCAGCAAGGGCGGTCTGCTCGGGCTGGCCAGGGGGTTGCAGGCGTCTCTGCTGGACGAGCCGGTGAGCACCGTCATCGTGCACCCGGACTGGACGCTGCCCGACCAGGAGGTAACCGACCCCTCCGCCCAGCTCCCCGCCGGAAACCTGGGGGCTGCTCTGGCCCACATCGTGGAGATGGCAGGTCTTGTCCGGGTACGCGAGGTGACACTTCACCCCCTGGGATCGGCCACGGAGTCCGTCGACCGCACGCCCCGGAATACCGGCTGACGATCGGGGCCGAAAGCAGGATTAATCGAGACGACCCGAGGAACAGAAAGGAGTGTGATCGCGATCCCCGACGTGACCGAAGCACACGAGAACGCCGGAGCCGGTGACCGAACTCTGAGGACATGGCTGCCCGCCGACCCCCCGAACTGGGACCCGCACACGGGTGTGGACGACTGGTCGATGCGCGTGCACGCCGCCCTGTACGAGGGGCTGGTGAGCCCCGGGCCCACGGGGGAGTTGCGACCGGCGTTGGCCCGGGATTGGGAGGTCGACCCCTCGGGCCGGGTCGTCACCGTCCACCTGCGCCGCGGGGCACGCTGGTCCGACGGCCGCGAGGTCGAGGCGAACGATGTGGTGTATACGTTCGCCCGCGGCACGGACCCGGAGCTGAAGATGCGCTCGGCGTGGCAGATGTACGTGTTGAGCGGCGCGCGTGAGCGGCACCAGGGCGCCCCCGGGGCCGTGCTCGACATCGCGGCGCCCGACAGGTACACGGTACGCGTGGTGCTTGAGCAGCCCGTTCCGTACATGCAGGAGCTCTGGGCTCTGCCTGCGTTCGCCCCCCTGCGCGAGGACGCCCCGCCCACCCGCGACCCGGTCAGCATCCTCGGTGTTCCCAGCAGCGGACCGTTCCGATACCGGAGCATCGAACCGGGCCTCTCGATCGAACTCGAACGCAACCCACAGTACTGGGACGCCCCCTCCATGCCCGGTTCTGCGGTTCGAATTGTCATTGGCGGTGACCCTGTTCAGCTGTTCTCCGAGGGAAAGATCGATCTGGCTCCGTTGGAGATCCGCGCCTTGGACGAGGTCGATCCGGTCGATGTCGCCCGGGTCCCCGAGGCCACGGTGAGTTACCTGGTGATGAACACCCGTGACGAGATGTTGTCCTCGCCAAGGGTGCGTGAGGCGATCGCCGCGGCCGTCGACCCGGAGGAGCTGGTGACGGACACGCGCTCCGGTGCTGCGCCGACGCACCGGTTGGTACCGCCGAGCAAGGGAACGCGGAACTACTTGGAAGCGAGCCCCAGCGTGACGCGCCACCGCGGGACGACGATGCGGCTCGACGGTATGCGGCTCGGTCTCGTGTGCACCGACCTGCCTGACAGCATTGCCGAGGCCGAACGTATGGCCGATCAAGTACGAAAACGGACGGGGGCTGTCGTCGAGGTCGACCCCCGCAGCTACGCAGGGCACTACACGGCGATCCGGGAAGGGAACTACCAGTTGTCCATCGCCGCATGGCGGGCCGATTACGATGATCCGGTCGCTTTCCTGGCCGAGCACGTTTCCGACGGAGTAGCCGGAAACCAGTCGAAATGGTCGAGTCCTCGTTTCAACGAGCTGATGTCGAACGCCCGGGGCAAGGTCGAGGCGGCAGCCCGGCACGGGTCCATGGCCGAGGCTGAACAGCTTCTCCTGGATCACAACGCGGTAGTTCCGCTCTATTCCTGGTCCGGCCTGTGGCTGCACCGCCCGGGGACCAGGGGTGTGGTGCACAGGGGGGCGGGAGCCTCCCCCGACCTGCGTTGGGCGGTGGCACGATGAGCACGGAACGCCAAGTTCTCGTCGTGGGTGGAAGTGGCATGCTGCGCCCCGCCGTTCACGATCTTCTCTCCGCCGGCACCCGGGTGTTGTTGGTAGCGCGCCGACCGGAGAGAGCCGATGCCGGGGCCCCGGACAGCGGACAGTTGATTCCTGTCGCCGCAGACTGGTCCGAGCCGGAGGAGCTGGGCCGGAAAGTACGGGAAGCGGCCGGGGGGCGCCCGATCGACGAAGCGATCCTGTGGGTGCACACGCCCTACGACGCGGGCGTGCATCAGGCCCTGGACCCCTTGCTGTCCCCCGGGGCTACCGTGGCCCAACTCTGGGGCAGTGCTGGTGCCGACCCGAATCGGAGCCGTCCTCTGCCGGAGCAGTACAGGCCCCCGCGAAACTATCGCAGCGTCGTGCTCGGGTTCACTCGGACCACACACGGAACCCGTTGGCTGACCGACCGAGAGATCTCCAACGGTGCACTGCGGGGGCTGAGTGAACCTGATCCGGAACAGACCGTAGGAAGGACGCAACCATGGTCCGATCGCCCGTGAAGGCGCACGTCCTTTGCTTGCAGGGCAGCCTGGGCGTCCCGTCCAGGACGGCTGTCCTCTTGGAGCTGGTCGCTCGGCTCCTGCAACGGCAGGGAGCGACGACCGAGACCGTCGATATGCGGGACGTGTCCCTGCCGCAAGTCGACCCCCGCTACCACGGCGCCCCCGAGGACAACCCGGCCCCCGCGGTAGGCGGCTTCCTCGCCAAGGTGCGGGCCGCAGACGCCATGGTGTGGGCCAGCCCCGTGTACCACAACTCCTACTCCGGGGCTTTGAAGAACGCCATCGACCACCTGTCCATCGCCGATGTCCGGGACAAGCCCCTGGCGCTGTGCGGGAACGGCGGGCGACGCGCCAGTGTCCAAGCCACCGACCACTTGCGGATCGTCGCGCGTTCCCTGCACGGGATCGCCGTACCACTCGGGGTCACTACGGCCAATGGCGACTACGCCCGTGAGGGCGACGATTTCCGGATCAGGGAAACCGAGGTGGTGCAGAGGTCAGCTGCCATGTGCGATCAGCTGCTTGACTACGTGGAGAAATTCAGGACCGCGCCGGAAGTGCCCACCAGGGCTCCAGCGGTGGGACGGACATGAGCACCCCGGAGGCTCCCCGCCAGTTAGCGGAATTCAGTAACGAGGACGGCTTCCGCTTCGAGGGTCGAAGCTCGAGCAGTTCCGGGATCCGCGACCAGATCAAGATCCTGGACCTCAACAATGCGCGTCGCGGTGTCCGCTCGCTCAAGGAATGGGCGTTGTTCCGGCTCGCACCGGAATCCGGCCACCGCGCTCTGGACATAGGGGCGGGTACTGGAGAGGACACCGTCGCGCTCGCGGAACGAGTCGGACCAGGAGGGAGCGCGACCGGCGTTGAACCGGCCAATGGTTTGCGGAAGGAAGCACGGCGACGCGCCGGCGACCGTCACCCCGGGGTCGAGTTCGTGGACGGGGACACCCGGACCCTGCCCTACGGCGAAGGTCACTTCGACGTTATCCGCTGCGAACGGGTTTTACAGCACATCGCCAATCCGGAGGAAGCGGTTCGGGAAATGGTCCGTGTCTTGAGGCCCGGCGGGCGAATCGTGCTCATCGACACAGACTGGTCGACCTCCACCCTTCACCCGGGCCGCCCCGATCTTGTACGCCGGGTTCTCGGCGCTCTCAGCGCTCCGCTGGCAAATCCCGAGTCGGGGCGACAGCTGAGGGGGCTCCTGGTCCGGGCCGGCATCGAAATCTCCGATGTGCACGCGTCTACCTGGATCGATGACGGGGACGCGGGTCTGCGCGGCACTGCCGCGGCAATCCCCGAGCGTGCGCTGAAGGCTGGTGCCATCACACGGGAGGAGGCAGACCAGCTCTCCCGCGAGTTCTCGGAGTCGTCCCGGGCGGGGACGTTCTTTCGTTCCACCACCATGTTCGCGGTCTGCGGAGTCCGCCGAACCTGAGGATGACCCGGCCTCGTCGGGGCCGGCGTTCGGGCGGCCCCGCCCGAACGCCGGCACTGCGACGAGCGATCAACCCAGCGCCATCGGGACCCTCGCAGCCCCGGTGACGACCGCGCGCTCCAATGTTGCCCCGGATCAGCTGTTGCAGGCCGAACCTGTTTGGCGAACACCGATTACCTGTTGTGCGGCGCGCCAGTGGCACTCTCTCGGAGTTCTCATCAGTCGATAGGAGCCCCAGTTGTCGCATCACCGTCGCGCAGGTGACCGACGACCCGTGTGAGCACCTCGGTGGCGGCCGACAGCTGCGTTTTATCGACTGTGTCCAAGGCCTTGCACAGCAGGGCGGCGCGCAGGATATTACACCCGCACCGGCGCCGGCCCGCGCGCGGCCCTGCTTCCCACCCCGAGGAGGCCTTCGCCGAGCTGACCCGCAGCAGCGCGCCTAGCCCGCCTCGATCGTCGACGGTGTCCGGCCGTGCCTCGTCGCAGGCGCTCCCGATCCGGTAGAGGCGGCCGCGACACGGACTCGGAGGAGAGCGGCGCCGACGAGCCCATGGTGCAGAACGTCATCGCCGACCCCTGCGGGCCGCGGCGTTCCCACGCGCTCCAGGCCGTAGCCTTCGGGGCGAGCCGCGCGATGCCGCGTCAGCGGAGGAACGGCAGGGATGACGGGACGACCGGGGCGTTCAGCGGCGCTCGCATGGTCAGGGGCTCGATCGCCGGTACTCCCCCGGTTCCGGAACCCGCTCCCCCTCCGGCACCGGCCCCGGCGCGGTCCCGCCGCCGAACGGGGAACCGCCCAACGCCTCACGCCCGTGCGGGATCAGCCACTGGCGCGGGTCCGGGCCCGCCGCCACGATCCGGGTCGGGTTGATGCCCTCGTGGACCCAGTAGTAGTGCACCCGGATGTGGTCGAACTGGGTGGTGTCACCGAACCCGGGTGTCTGGAACAGGTCTCGCGCGTAGGCCCACAGCGCCGGGTACTCGATGAGCTTGCGGATGTTGCACTTGAAGTGGCCGTGGTAGGCGGCGTCGAACCGGACCAGGGTCACGAACAATCGGATGTCGGCCATGGTGATGTGGTCGCCGACCAGGTAGCGCCGGTCGGTGAGGCGTTCTTCGAGCTCGTCGAGGCGGGTGAAGAGCCGGGTGACCGCGCGGTCGTAGCGTTCCTGGTCGGGGGCGAACCCGGAACGGTAGACGCCGTTGTTGATGTCGCGGTAGACCCACGCGCCGATCTCCTCGATCTCGTCGCGCAGGGGTACCGGGTACAGGTCGGGGGCGCCCTCGCGGGTGAGCCTGTCCCACTCGGTGGCCATGTCCAGGGCGAAGCGGTTGTAGTCGTTGGTGACAAGGTGGCCGGTGGGCACGTCGACCAGCCCCGGAACGCTGACTCCCCCGTCGTAGTCGGGGTCGCGGGCCAGGTAAGCCTCGCGCAGCGCGTGGATGCCCAGCACAGGGTCGCGGTCGCCGGGGCTGCCGGTGTCCTCGGTGAAGACCCAGTGCGGGTCGCCGTCGATGATCTCCTGCTTGGGGTCGGTCACCGTGAGGGAGATCGTGTTCTCCAGGCCCATGAGGCGGCGGGTGATGACCGTGCGGTGCGCCCAGGGGCAGGCGCGGTTGATGACGAGGCGGTACCGCCCGGGCTCCGCCGTGCGTTCGAACCGTCCGTCGGCGGTGACGCGGTCGTCGAACGCCGCCGATTCGCGCTTGATCTCCTCGGTCGGGATCCGGTTGGCGCGCACGGTCTGCCCCCATTTCTCGCGTTGCTTCGCGGCCGGTGGTCCGCCGTCGGTGGATCGTCTCCGGCGGACCGCTGCCGGTGGTCCTGCCCTGCGCGGCCGCGTTTGTCACCGGGGGCGCTGCGACCAGTGGCACGGCGGCACAGCGTTCCCCTGACAGCTTCCCAGACGGGCTTCCCGGATAGGCGGTGGTCTCGGGGGAAGAACCGCAGTACGGGAACCGAGGGACACGCCCCGAACCGTGGAGGAGCTGCGATGAGCGCCGTCAAGAACATCGACACCACCTGCGTGATCGTGGGCGGCGGTCCTGCCGGGATGATCGCCGGGCTCCTGCTCGCGCGGGCGGGTGTGGAGGTGACCGTGCTGGAGAAGCACGCCGACTTCCTCCGCGACTTCCGTGGGGACACCGTGCACCCGTCCACCCTGCGGCTGCTCGACGAGCTCGGGTTGGCGGAACGTTTCGCAGCATTGCCGCAGACGCGGTTGGAGCATGTGGCCTTCCCCGTCGACGGCGGTTCCGTGACCATCGCCGACTTCACCCGGCTGCACACGCCGCACCCCTACATCGCGATGGTGCCGCAGTGGGATCTGCTCGATCTGCTCGCCGACGCCGCACACCGGGAACCCACGTTCACGCTCCGCATGAACACCCGCGCGACCGGCCTCCTGCGTGAGGGCGAGCGCGTGGTAGGCGTCGAGTACGAGGGGGCGGACGGGCCGGGGCAGATCCGCGCAGACCTGACCCTGGCCTGTGACGGGCGTCGTTCCCTGCTGCGCGATCTCACCGGGCTGGATTCGAAGGACTTCCCGCTGGACGTGGACGCGTGGTGGTTCCGACTGCCCGGGAGCGGGCCGGAGGAGCTCGCCCTGTCCCCCAGGGCCGGCGCCCGGCGCTTCATGGTGGTCTTTCCCCGCGAAGGGTATCTGCAGATCGCCTACATCGGCCCGAAGGGGACCGACGCCGAGCTGCGGGAACGGGGTGTCTCCGCCTTCCGCCGGGACATCGGCGAACTCGCACCCGAGCTCGCCGAACGCACCGACGCCCTGACGTCGATGGACGAGGTCAAGCACCTGGACGTACGCATGGACCGGCTGCGCCGTTGGCACTCCGACGGGCTGCTGTGTATCGGCGACGCAGCCCACGCGATGTCCCCCGTCGGTGGTGTGGGCATCAACCTCGCCGTGCAGGATGCGGTGGCCGCCGCGACCCTGCTCGCCGGCCCGCTCCGCCGGGGTCGGCCCACCCCCGCGCAACTGGCCAGGGTTCGTCGGCGGCGGTTGCTCCCGACGATGCTCGTGCAGGCGCTGCAACGCGGCATCCACCGCAACGTGGTGACGCCGATCCTCGAGGGTCAGCGAGCGGGCCCGCCCAAGCCGATCATCGCGGCGCTGCGCCGCTTCCCCGCGCTCACGCGCGTGCCCGCCCATCTCGTCGGCCTGGGGCTGCGGCCGGAGCATGCGCCCGAGTTCGCGAGGAGGGCGCCGCAGGATCCGCGGAACTCACGACCGGCCTCGTCCGGGAGCTCGGGCCCGGCCTGACCTCGGTACCAGTGGTGGACCTTTTCCTGCTCTGTTGTCTCGGGACCTGAATCCGGATCAGAGTCAGGGCAGCTGCTCTCGCTCAGCTGCTGCGCATTCGCTCCGGTTCTGAAGACGTATGCGGTCGACCTCGTCGGAGAACTCCTGCTCGTCGGGGGTCAGGGGCAGGTCGGCGGCGGGGTCGTCGGCGCTGTAGGTGCGGACCATGGGTGCTCCTCAAGCTGGGAATGCGAGCGCGGGTGTGCTGTGCAGCCCTGTGGCTGTGGCGCGGCCGGGCGGGGAGCCCCGTTATCTGGGGAGACAGGGCGTTACCCGGCCGCGCCGGTCTCTTCTTGTTAGGGACGAAATCGGCTCCTGGTCCCGGCATCACGTTCGGAGTCAGGTTGCGACCGGACCACCGATCTGGCGCCCGGGGTTGCGCAGCCGCCGTTCGAGCTCGTCGGGTGTGCGCTCCATGAGGGTCGGGGTGACGCCGTTGATGCGTGCGGTGGCCATCCACCAGTTGGGCGTGCGCCAGATGCACCAGCGATGCCCGTAGGTGCGTCGCAGGTGGGCCAGGTCCGGATCGGGTTCTGAGTCAGGCTTCGAAGCCGTAACCAGGTCCGGATCCATATCCGGCGTCGGACCAGGGCCCGGATCCAGATCCTTGTTCGGGCTCGGATTCGGGTTCCGACGCGGGCTCGGGATCGGGCCAGGGTTCGTGGGAGGAACGGAGGCGTTCTTCACATCGCCTCCCCGGTGCGCGCATCACGCGCGAACGGACCGGCCGCCCGAAAGTTCTGAGCGAGCAGGTTCTGGACGAACTGATGCAAGGCCACCCCGGCCAAGCGGGTGAGGTCCTCGGGTTGGAAGGCGTAGCACCGCACCCGATGGGCGCGCCTCGCGCGGACGACGCGGGTGGTGCGCCCCAGGTGCGTAGTGCGCCCGGAGCGCGTTGTGTGCGGCCGGTTTCCGATGGTCGGCCAGGTCGGTGAGGTCGATCGGTTCCGCAGGTTGCGTGGGTCGCGCTCCATGGCGCACACCTCCAGAGAAGAAGCCGGTTGGAAGGTCCGGCGGGAATGTGTACACCCACAAGAACATGAAATCTTCAGAGTTACAAGCGATTCAGATTTTGAATCACCACCTACCATGAGGATTTCATATATTCTGTGTTCGGATGCCCGAATCGGCTGACAGCCGTAACATCCTGAGTGACCCCGTCACAGCAGGAGAGCACTCATGCCCGACACCCCTCGAAGTCTCAGCGTGCGGCGCCGCAGGCTCTCCGAAGAGCTGCGGGCCTTGCGCAACGACGCAGGGATGACACTTGAGGCCGCAGCAGCGGCCACCGAGTGGAGCGTTGGCAAGGTCTCCAACATCGAGACCGGTGTTCGCCTCCGGCCTTCCGTGGTCGAAGTGCGGGCCCTCCTGGACGTCTATGGCCTCACCGATGAGCATCGACGCGAAGCTCTGATCGCCATCACACGCCAGGCCGGCAAGAAGGGCTGGTGGACCAAGTACAGCGACGTCTTCCCCGACGAGTTCCCGGTGCTCGAATCGGAAGCCACTGCGATCAGCACCTACGAGCCGATGGTCATCCCGGGGCTCCTCCAGACCCCGGCCTACGTCGAGCTCCTGACCAAGTCGGCCAACCTCGTCCGCGACCCGATCGACATCCAGCGTGTGGTCGACGCTCGTCGCCGCAGACAGGAGCTCCTCTCCGGAGCGGACCGGCCGGAACTGTGGGCCATCATCGATGCCGGAGCCATCGAACGCCTTCGAGCCGCCCCGGACGTATGCCGCGAACAGGCCGCTCACATTGCGGACCTGGCAGACAGAGGAGACGGCGTCACCGTTCAGATCGTTCCGTTCAGCGCAGGCATTCACGTCGGCGCCAAGGGTTCCTTCGTTCTGATGGACTTCGCCGCAGCCGACTCGGTCACCTACCTGGAAATGGACCAGGACGGCCTGTTCCTGGAGTCGGCGGACGAGACAACGCGTTACCGGAACCTGTTCAACCACCTCGTGAGCCGCTCACTCGGTGTGGACGAGAGCGTCGCCTACCTGCGCGACGCCGCCAAGAAACCCTGAAAGAAGCAGCCGATGCTCATCCCCGACGACCTCGACTTCCGGACATCCAGCTACAGCGACCGGAGCAACTGCGTGGCCTTCGCTGACGCCCACGGCAGCGCCGTCATCCGCGACTCCCAGCACCCGGACCGCGAGCACCTCCCCTTCGCCGCGTCGGAGTGGGTGGCGTTCCTCCGCACCGCGAACGCGTAGAGACCGACGCACGAGGGCCCTCGGCACGAGGCAGAGGGCCCTCAAGTACATACCGGGAACCGTCAGCCTCCGCGTTGCCACCGAGAGCGCGCCACTCGCCGACGTGCGCGCCACGACGTAGCTCGCCGCACGACTGCATGGCCGACTATGGCCACGCAATGAACGCCGGCAACGGGTAAGTCACCTGCATGGAGCAACTGACGTTCCGCAAGTTCAGCTACTCCAGCACCACAGGCCAGAACTGCGTCGCCTTCGCTGACGCGCACGGCGGCGCCCATCCGCGACTCCCAATACCCCGATCGCGAACACGTCCCCTTCACCGCCGCCGAGTGCGTGGCCTTCCTGCCGCACGGACGTGTAGGACGCAGGAAAACAAGCATGCGGCAAGGGCCCTCGGCACGAATCAGAGGGCCCTTGGCGCATGACCACGCCGGACCCAAGACCCCTCTGACCGGCACTGATTTCTGATCTCGAACCTCTGAGCTCTGCAAGTGGCCACAGCTCGTCGGCTTCATCGACATGGGCGCGTATGGCCAGAGCCCGGCGGCCCAGCTACGTTCACAAGGCACATACCTCGCATCCACCCGTCAGTACGCATGCGCAGACACTTCACCCATAACCACCTGAAGTCACGCGATCACGGTGCGGCAAAAACGCGTCGCCGGCACTGCTCAGGAGCAGGTTCCTACACCCCCATCTGCCGGTCCCCCCGGAATTCAAAACATCTCAAAGAGGCGCAACCGGCGCACAAGCCCTCAGGGGTGTCTGCAACCTCGCAATTTGCAGCAAGCCCGGAACAATCCCTGAATTTGTGGAAATCCCGGAACTTGTGGCAAGCTGGGGCGATCGGGGCAGCACCGCAGTTTCGTTTCCTCCCAACGCGCCCCACGAACCGAGGTGAGCTATGCGCGCAGACCCCCCGAGCAACCGGCATCAGGATCAGGATCAGAAACGTCGGGTTGCCTACAGCCTGGCCGACCTCGCGCAGGAGTTCATCACCAGTCGCGGATGGACTCAGTGCCAGGTCGCCAAGAAGACGCGGGAGCTCGAAAACGCTGTTCCGCATAACCAACGGGAGCTGGTGAGGTCGTTCTCCAATTCCTGCCTGTCCCGTTGGAAGACGGCCATCGACAAGCCAGTGCTGCGGCACCAGTTTGTCTCGGTGGCGTATGCCTCGGCACACCTGGAATGGGAATCCTCCGGCGAGGAGGGCGAAAAACCCGGGTTGGGCCACATGTTGGACCTGTGGGAACGGCGGCATCCACCCTCGCCCTTCATCAAGGACAACAACAAGGACGAGGCAGGCAAGGCGACGGAAACGCAGCCTGCGCCTGCCTCGACGCCAGCGCCGGAGCGGCCGCAAATCGACCTCAGCGATTCCGCGCAGATCAAGGCGTTGCGTTCGTACGGCGTCACCGGGATGAACCTCCTCACCGCCGCACGGGCCGGGGACCAGAGGGCGGCGCTCGACTATGCGCTGCTCCGTGCTCTCGACGGCCACCGCCAGGAGAGCCAGGGTTGGTTCCGTGCCGCCTCCGCCGACGACGTCCTTGAACAGGTCGCGGTGCAGTACTACGACTCGCTCCCCTCGTTGGCCGAAATCGCGGTCGAGCGCGCCGCCGCTCTCCCCGATGACGGCATCTACCAGGAGCGCAGGGCACTGCTCCTAGAGCGGGCAGCCACACACCGCTCACCGCGTGCAGCCGACCTGTTCGCCGACCATCTCGAAAGGCGGGGAGAACAAGGCGCTGCAGCACGTTGGCGCGCGATGGGTTAAACCCCTGTCTCCAGCAACACAGCTCCACTCGATGACAACCCAAAGGAGTCCCCTCACATGGCCCCGCGCTGGAACGATCCCAATACGAAACTGGGCGTCCGTGCCCGCATCGCCCTCTGGCTTCACGAAGAAGTCGGGGAAGGCAACGTCTTCGTGAAAGCCGACCTGCGCGAGGCTTTCCCTGAGTCCGAGCAAGTGGACCGCAGGATGCGGGAGCTGAGAGAGCACGGCTGGGTGCTCGACACCAATAAGCAGGACGAGGGCCTCAGGCTCAACCAGCTGCGCTTCGTCAAAGCCGGCGTGCCCATCTGGGAGCCCGGCGCCATGAAGCGCAACTCTTCGGCTCAGATCAACAACAAGCAGCGCTCGGCCGTGATGTCCGCAGACGACTTCATGTGCACGGCGTGCGGCATCGCAGCAGGCGAGGAGTACGCGGAGTTCCCTGGCGCGGAGCCGGCCCAGCTCGCCGTCAGCTCCCGCGCCATGGAACATGCGGACGGGAGCACCAGCACCGAGTTCATCACTGAGTGCAAGAGGTGCAAGGCCGGGACCCCCGCCGAAGACGCGCCGAAACTCCTGCACGTGCTCGACGGGATCGAGGACGTCGGCCCTGCCGAGCGCGAAGAGCTCGCCCAGTGGATCCGCAGGGACCACCGCCTGGTCCGACGCGTCGAACAGTTGTGGACCCAGTACCGCCGCCTGCCTGCCGACTCCCGGGCGGAAGTCGCCGACCGCCTCCGCAAGCAGCCGTAAGCGCAACCCCCTCGAAAGGACATGACTGTGACTCAGATGCCCGTACAGACCCCCCGCGGTGATGAGATCCGCACCATCGTCGAGACCCGGCTTGCCGAGGCCCGTGCTTCCGGCCGAGCGGCGGAAACCGTTCGGATCGAGTTCAGGGGCGAGCCCACCGCCCTTGAGGTCGTCAAGATGCCGGTGGCCGATCTCTACTACAACCCATATACGCACCGCGTCCGTGTTCAGCGCGCCTACGACCCTGTTCGGGATTCCGAGCTCAAGCTCCACCCGTTCAGCGACGAAAGCCAGCGGTACTTGCATGGACTGCTGAGCGGCAACCCGGAACAGCCCGACGCAGTGGACCCGGCCTTCGAAAAGCTCCGGGACGATCTGGAGGAGTACGACCAGAACGACCCGGGGATCATCACGCCCAGCGGTGTCCTGGTCAATGGCAACACCCGACGTGCGGCCCTCCGCGACCTGGGAAAGGATCACATCCGGGTCGCTGTCTTGCCGGCCGACACCACGTGGCCGGACATCGAAGCGATCGAGCTGGAACTACAGCTGCGTCCCGATCTCAAGCGGGAGTACTCGTACATCAACCGTCTCGTCGCAGTCAACGAGATGGTTGTAGCGGGACGGAACATCAGTGAAATCACCAAAGCGTTCCGGACCACCACAAAGAGCATCGATCGGGACCAGTGGGTTTACAGCTTCATCAGTGAGGCAATCAAACGGAGCGAGACCAAGTTGGCCGACGGGAGCCCCGTTTCCCTCCGCCTCATGGATTTCGAGGGCCACGCAGAGAGCCTTCGGGAACTCTACCGCCACTACCAGCAGCTGAGCGGCGCCGACGCCGACCTGCTGAGGGAGAGCCGCCTCTTCTCCCTGATGACAGACTTGGCCAAAACCGAACTCCGGTATGTCCGTCCGGATTTCCACGAACGTTATCTCTCTCCCCGGTTGAGCAAGCGTTTCGCCCCGGCCGAGCAGTCAGCGCCTGAGACCGGAATCCCCGGTTTCGACGCGGCCCCCGACCTCGAACTCCCTGGGGACTCGGACGCCGTGCAGCAGGCCCGGGTCGCCACGGACACTCTCCTTCAGGCCACCACCAAGGCCAATGTTTCTGAGTTCCTGAGCCCTGCTGAGCGAGAAGAGACCACCGAGCTCATCGAGAGCGCAACACAGTCCGTTCGGGATGCGGCAGATGAGTCGAAGGCGTTCGACCTCCGCGAGAAGCGCAAGGCTGCCGCAGCCGAGCGGCTCAGGGAGGCGGTCCGCCTGATTGAGGAAACCACGGAACAAGTTGCCAAGGCCCGTGGGCACAACCTGATGGAGCACCAGGAGCTGGATGAGGCCATGGTGGACCTCTCCGCCGCGCTCAAGAAACTGTCCAAGCATGCGTCCCGTGGGGTCACAACCCCGGGAGACGGGCTCACCTGGCTACAGCACTCCGTCTCCAACAACCCCTAAGGACCACCCATGCCGACTCTGCAGCTCGCCCTGGGGCAGGAGGGGACCTCGGTCTCCCTCCACTCCGAGGACTCTGAGCCCGATGATATCGGGCGGATGGCCGCACAGTTCCCTGGGAGCCAGCGCACGGCACCGCGAACGCTCCAGGTACCGCTCGACGCCTTCCTCCAGAACCCCCAGGGTCTGAGGGCGTGGCCGTCTTCTGATGTGCGCTGGCCGAAAGCCCTCCACCAGCTTCTGAGCGATTCCCTGCGCGATGCGCAGAAGGCCAAGGCCGGCCTGGAGGGCCTCCCCGAACAGCAGTCTGTGAAGGTCAACCCGGAGGAGATTGAGGAGTATCTCGCCCCGGGCTGGATCGCCCCTCTTGCCTGGTTTCAGCGGCGAGACATCAGCAAACTCGCTGAGCTGAGCCACGGGGCGAACTTCAGTGTTCCCGGCGCGGGAAAGACCCGCGTCGCGTTGGCCGACTTCCACGCCAAAAGGCAGGCCGAGGAAGTACAGCGCCTTCTTGTCGTCGCCCCGAAGTCCGCGCATTCAAGCTGGTTTAACGAGAACCAGCTCTGCTTGTCCCGCCCGTTGCGGGCCGACATCGTGGGCGGGGGAAAGACCAACCCCCTCGCCGAGATCCTGATCATCAACTACGAACGGTTGGCCACCCAAGAGGTCTTCCTGAGCAAGTGGCTGACCGCCCAGCCGTCCATGATCGTGCTCGACGAAGCCCACCGCATGAAGCGCGGCTCCACAGGGGTCTATGGCCGGGTCTGCCTGCGTTTGGCCCCCCTGGCCCGGCGCAGGGTCGCCCTGACGGGGACCCCGGCCCCCAACGGGGTCCAAGACCTGCAGAACGTTTTCAACTTTGTCTGGCCCGGGCTCGGCGGCCGCCATGTCGAACAAGCGACCGCGAACCAGTCCCTGGGCGAGGCCAGCTCGCAACTGAAACCGTTCTTCTGTCGCACCACCAAGAAGGAACTGAACCTCCCTCCCCTCAACGCCACGTTTGTCCGGGTGGCGCTGGAGGGTCGGCACAAGGAGGTCTACGCGGCCATCCGCGGCGAAGAGAGCTTGCGTTCCGCCACGGGCCGACCTGGGGAATTGGAGCGCTACGGGCGTTCGGCGATGAACCTCATCATGGCCGCAACCGCACCCGCGCTCCTGAGCTCCGGCAACAGCCGGTACGAGCCCCTCCCCTATAACGTCCCGAAGGTCGAAGAACCGCAGGGCCAGACGCTCGTCCAACTCCTCGCCGACCTCCCCAGGTTCGAGGACTCCCCGAAGTACGAAAAGGCCAAGGAGTTGGTCGCTGCCAACGCGGTACGCGGGCGCAAGACGATCGTGTGGTCGACCTTCATCCGCTCCCTCACGACGCTGGAGCGTATGCTCGCCGAGCTGACGCCGGCCATGGTGTACGGGGGCACGGTTGACAGGCAGGAGCAGATCGACCGGTTCCGGAATGACCCGAATTGCATGGTGCTGTTGTCCAACCCGGCCACACTCGGGGAAGGCATCAGCCTGCACGACGTGTGCCACGAGTCGGTCTACGTCGACCGGGACTACAACGCCGGCCGGTTCTTGCAGAGTTTGGACCGCATCCACCGTTTGGGATTGCCGAGCGACACTGAGACCAATGTGCGCATCATCGTCGCTGAGCAGACCATCGATGAACTCATCGAAGTGCGCTTGGCTGACAAGCTCCACTTCATGGGTGCGGTCTTGGACGACCCCGGCGTCGAGCAGCTGGCCGACCTGGAGGATTACTCCGACGTTCCGGCCGGCCTCGAGCGCTCTGACCTGGAATCGCTGCTGTCCCACCTCAACAGGACACAGCAGCAGTGAAGGAGCTGAAGCCGTCCAGCCACGGGCAGCCTCCGCCACAGGTTAGCCTGCGGAGCGTGGACACCGAAGGACTCAGGGCAGGCCCCCGGAACTCCTCCGCCGGGCCTGCTCATGCGGCCGACAGCACAGAGACGTGGGAAGCCCCGGAAGGGTCCTGGGCTTCCTCAGCCGCCAACCGGCGCAGTATGCGGGGCAACCGCAGCCGGGACACCAAGCCCGAGCTAGCTCTGCGCCGTCTCGTGCACGCACAGGGACTGCGTTACCGGGTCGCCGCCAAACCCCTACCGAAGATGCGCCGGACGGCCGATCTCCTCTTCCGCCCGGCCAAGGTCGCGGTCTTCGTCGACGGGTGCTTCTGGCACGGGTGCCCTGAGCACTTCGTACCACCGAAGACCAACCCCGGTTACTGGGAGCAGAAGATCGGCGGGAACATGCAACGGGACCACGACACTGACGCACGTCTAGCGGGAGAAGGCTGGTTGGTCCTTCGTTTCTGGGCGCACCAAGATCCCGAAGAATGCGCCAAGACCGTCGTGCAGACTGTGTCAGCCCGCCGAAAGCTCTAGCCTGCGCTCCCCGATCACCAAGGTGGCCTCTGGGGGCTCGGGGGGTGTCTCTTTCCGGTCAGCGGCGTTGAGGGCTTCGAAAATCGCTTCGCCCACTGCCTGCGCCACAAGCGGGGGGAAAGCGTTGCCGACTTGGCGGTAGGCGGCTGTCTTACGCCCGACGAACTTCCACTGCTCCGGGAACCCTTGGATAAGCGCTGCCTGGGCAACGGTCAGCTTGGGTCCACGCGGACCGAAAAGATCGCGTTCTTCGTCCTTGGTCTGCCCCAGCGGTTCAGCGACCCCGTGCGCGTCGACGCCGAGTTCCTCCCAGGCGCGCTTAGCCCTGGTCGGCCCGAGGTCAGCACCGCCATGCTTCTTAGATCCGCCTACGAGTGTCGGGGCGACGCTGTTCTTCGCCTTAGCCTTGGCGAGCCACTGGGCAAACGCCTGGTTTGCCTCATCACGAGTTCTTGTCTCAGCTGCGGAGAACCGCTGTCGCATGGACTCCTCGAGAGCGTCCGCGACCGTGGTTTCCTTGCTGGCTCCGCTAGGCTCGATGAAGTACGGTGCGTCGGACTTCATCATCGCGACGAGGATTGACCGCGGCCGGAGCTGTGGGACCCCGAAGTTTCGCGCCTCCAGAAGCTTCCAGAAAACGACGGTGTATCCGAGACCTTCCAGACGGCTCTTGATCTGATCCCGGTACGCTCGGAACTGCTCATCGAGCAACCCGCGGACGTTTTCGATCATGACCGCTCGGGGACGGAGCTTATCGACCATGTCGAGCATGGCCGGAAAGAGATCACGCTCGTCATCGGCCCCGAGCCGCTTTCCCGCCATCGAAAAGGGCGGGCACGGAACACCGCCGGAAATCAGCGCAAGCTTCTTCGCGTCTTCTGTTTGGATGCGCTTCTCAAGGTCAGCTGCGCTGAACGTAGTGAGGTCCTCTTCCAGGACCTCACACCGGCGCCAACCCTGCTTTTCGGTGTTGTACCGGAGAGTCTGGGCAGCATGGGGATCAACTTCGATCAATGCCCGGTGGCTGAAGCCTGCGTTATGCAGACCGACCGCTTGTCCGCCTGCTCCCGCGCAGATCTCTACGGACGCGTACGCGCCGTCGCCGCCCGACATCAGTGACCTCTCCTCATTCAGACCAGATGCAACCTGACGCCGCACCCGGACCTACATCGAACACCCGATCGATGAACAGTACAACCCGATCTTCCCACGCCCTGCCACCAGGCCTCACAGGCCCCCTGTTTGCCATGCGCATCGCGAGATTTGGGAGTTGCGCGCGGGCGAGGGAAGGGGGTCTCATCAGGCTCTTCCGCACCACGGCTGACCTTATCTCAGACCGGGCTGGCCGCGGGCTTCAAGCGCCCTGGCCGCATTGAGCGGACTATCGTCTGCGCCCTCGGAGGCCTCGGCCACACCCCCGGGGGCGGTACCGTCGAGATCGTGTGTTACCGGAACGACACAGGACAGACCGGATACGCACGCGGGCGGCAGCCCCGCTCGGCCCGCACACGACCGTCCCGTGTCCCGACCACCGGAGGCCCCAGTGAGCTCCCCCTCTCCCCTGCGTGAAACCGACCCGCGCCGCGTGGGCGCGTTCGTCCTGACCGGACGGATCGGAACAGGGGGCCAGGGCACCGTGTACCTGGCCGAGGGCCCGGACGGTGCCCCGGTGGCGGTCAAGACCCTCAACAGCCAGGTCGTGGACGACCCGGGCATGCGGCAGCGGTTCGTGCGCGAGGCGCAGGCCGCGCGGCAGGTCGCGTCGTTCTGCACCGCGGCGGTTCTGGCGGTGGACTTCGACGCACGGCCGCCCTACATCGTCAGCGAGTACGTGGACGGCCCCTCGCTGCAGGACCACGTGGACGAGCGCGGCCCGATGGGCGGCGGGGAGCTCGGCCGTCTCGCCGTGGCGACGGCCACGGCGCTGGTGGCGATCCACGAGGCGGGGATCGTGCACCGCGACTTCAAACCCGGGAACGTGCTGCTGGGCGGCGACGGCGCCCGGGTCATCGACTTCGGGGTCGCGCAGAACACACTGGGCGGCAGCACGCTCACCAATTCTCCGATCGGCACGCCGGCGTTCATGGCGCCGGAGCAGATCGCGCACGGGCGGGCCACACCGGCCTCGGACGTCTTCTCCTGGGGCGCGGTCATCGCCTACGCGGCGATGGGAAGCTCGCCGTTCGAGGGCACGACTGTGCACAACGTCCTGCACAACGTCATCAACATCGAACCGGACCTGCGGCGTCTGCCCGAGCCGCTGCGTTCCCTGGTGGCGGGCGCGCTGTCCAAGGACCCGGCGCAACGTCCGAGCTCGGTGGACGTGCTCATGGCGCTGTTGGGGCGCCAGGGCGGCCCGTCGGACGCGGGCACGCTGGTGCAGGCCGCGCACGCCGCGCAGGCGACGATGGTCGACCCGAACGCGGCGCAGCAGCCCGGGGCGACCGCCGTGGCACAGAAGAAGCGTTCGGGTGCGCGCGGTTGGCTGATCGGCGCCGGCGCGGTGGCCGCGGGGGTTGCGCTGTTCCTGGCGGGCCTGTCGCTGGGCGGTGGCCTGGACGGGCTGGACGGTGCCCCGGGGAACGCTCAGGTCGGTAGCGACCAGTCGGCCTCGGGTGAGGAGGGCGACGCTCAGGAGGACCCGTCCGAGGAGCCGCAGGAGCCCGATGAGCCGGCGTCCGGGGACCGCGATCTCGACCCTGCCGAGGGCGTTCCGCGCTTCTCCCAGGCCCACGAGGGCGACTGGGAGGGTGTGGCCGAGAACGGCGCCCTGGTGGAGCTGCAGGCGGATGAGGGCGATCAGAGCGGGCAGCTCGACATCGACCGCGACGACTGCGACACCGACCTGAACCTGAGCGGGGCGACCGACCGCGGGTACAACGGTGTGGTCTCCTTCGAGGCGTCCTCCCCCGGCCAGTGCGTGCTCACGCAGCCGGCCCAGTTGGACGAGCAGGTCGCGGTGATCGTGGACGGCGACACGATGGCGATCGACTTCTTCGAGGAGGGCGATGCCGGCGGTGAGCCGGTGACCACGCTCAGCCTGGCCCGCACCGACTGATCAAGCCGATCCAAGGTGCGGTGGAGCCGTCCACGCCTGCACCGGGAGCCGGATCCCCGGACCCGATGCCTCAGTCCAGCTCGAGGGTGGTCAGGCAGGTGGGGTCCTCCTCGCCGGTGGAGACCCGTGTACTGCCGCTGTACTCGTCGTGCTCGACGGTGACGGTGGCGTCGATGCCGCTGGGCAGCCAGTACCCGGCGAAGCCGTTGTCGAAGGTCTGCACGGTCTCCTCCACCAGGACGCTGTCGTCGGCGTCGTCGGTGATGGTCACGTCGATCTCCTCGTCGCGCAGCTCACCCAGGCAGGTGGTGAGGCTGTGGAAGAAGCAGTCGTGGGTGTGCTCGACGTAGGGCGCCATCGACAGGTAGAAGCGATCCTCGGGCAGGTCGAGCTCGGCCTCCTGGCCGCCCTCCGGTCCCTCCGAGGCGTCGGAGAGCACGAGGGAGCCGGGCTGCACCGAGGCCATGAGGTCGGTCGGCCGCTCCTCCACCGCCATGGTGTCGAGGCGGTCGACGACCTCCTCGGGGTCGAGGCCGTCGAGCCCGTGCTCGGCGAGCAGCTCGTCCGCGGAGACCTCTCCCCCGCCGGTGGGGACGTTGCCCTCGGGTTCGGGGACACTGCAGGCGCTGAGGGCGAGGGCGGCGGTTGTCGCGACCGCGGCCGGTGCCGTGAACTTCATGGGGTTGTCCTGTCCGTTGCGGTGGGGTCGTCGACCGCGGCCAGATTATACCGGGTGCGGGTATCGCCCGCAGCGCCCCCGGGAAAGTGCCGACGCTGCCCGGCACCGCCGCGCCACCGCCCGCAGCCCCGCGACGACCCGCCACGCCCCGCACTTCCGATCACTTGCCCACAGGCCGCCCTGGACAGCCCATCGAAAACATGTTCGAATATGCCCATGCGCTGGGAGAACCTCCGTGAGGACACCGCCGACGAGACCGCACAGCAGACTTTGTTCGAGGCCCCGCCCCTTCCCGAGCGCGGCACCGGCCGCGCGGGGCTGAGGGCGCCGGGTCCCGGACCCGTGGAGTCCGGCGGCGACGGCTCCCCCGTGGCCGTGGAGATCCGGGCGCGCTCGATCCTCAACAAGGTCCCGGGCGAGGACCCCATGTTCCGGTGGACCCTCAACCCGTACCGGGGGTGCGCGCACGCCTGTGTGTACTGCTTCGCGCGGCGCACGCACGAGTACCTGGACCTCGACAGCGGCCGCGACTTCGACACCCGCATCATGGTCAAGGTCAACGCCGGGGAGCTCCTGCGCGCCGAGCTCGCGAGCCCCGGCTGGGCGGGCGAGCCGGTGGCCATGGGCACCAACACCGACCCCTACCAGCGGGCGGAGGGCCACTACCGGCTCATGCCGCAGATCATCGGGGCGCTGCGCGACGCCGCCAACCCGTTCTCGCTGCTCACCAAGGGCCGCCTCGTCCTGCGCGACCTCGACCTCATCGAGGAGGCCTCCCGCGTGACCGACGTCGGCCTGGCGGTCTCGGTCGGGTCGGTGGACGAGGCGGTGTGGCGGTCGGTGGAACCGGGAACGCCGAGCCCGCGCGCACGCCTGGACGTGGTGCGCCGGTTCGCCGAGCGGGGCCTGAGCTGTTCGGTGCTCATGGCGCCGATCCTGCCCGGGCTCACCGATTCCGCGGAGCAGATCGAGGAGACCGTCGCTGCGATCGCCGAGGCCGGGGCGGCTCGCCTCACCCCGATCGTGCTGCACCTGCGCCCCGGTGCCCGCGAGTGGTACCGGTCGTGGCTGCAACGGGAGCATGCGCACCTGGTGCCCCTGTACCGGGAGCTCTACGGTCGGGGGTCCTACGCGCCCAAGGCCTACAGCGACGCCGTGGTGGCCGCGGTGCACGAGGCCGCCGCGCGCCACGGGCTCAACGGGCCGGCCGCGCACCGGCCCCGCGGGGGCGACCGCCGCGTTGCCACCGAGCCGCCAGCCTCCGGCTCACCGCAGCGCCCCGTCCAGCAGCTCTCGCTCGGGTTCTGAGGCGCCCCTTGCCCTCCGGCCTCAGTTGCCGAGGCCGTGCCGGGGCACGGTGATTCGCATCTTGGACTGCCCGTGCGGCAGCTCCTCCCAGTCCTCCATGAACTCCGCGTCCAGGCCGTGCTTGTGCGCCAGGGAGACGAGCGTCTCGGTGCGGTAGTAGAAGTCCTCGCGCAGCACGTGGTGCTCATTGCCCTCGGTGCGGTCGAAGGTGAAGTCGAAGAACCCGCCGGGGGCCAGGATCCGCTCCACGTGGCCCAGCGCCTCGTCGATGACCTCGATCGGCGAGTGCGAGAAGACGCTGTGGGCGTGCACGACGTCGAAGTGGTTGCGCGGCAGGAAGTCGAAGGTCAGGTCGTGGGTGAGCGTCAGGTGGGGGAGCTTGTCCTGCAGCCCGTGCTCGGCCAGCACCTTCTTCGCGGAGATGAGGATGTCCGGCGAGATGTCGATGCCGTAGTAGTCACCGGAATCGAGGTAGTCGATGAAGCGCCACCCGGCGCGCAGGTTTCCGCAGCCGATGTCGAGCATGCGCTGTCCGGGCTTGAGGCCGTGTTCCTCGACGAGGTAGTCGAACTGCATCTGCCCCAGGGCCATCCAGCGCTTCTCGTTGTGGCTGCCGACGGCCTTGCGGGGATCGCGGGCCGTGTCGGAGGCCATCACCGCGCGGTAGTAGGAGACGTGGTCGCGGTGGGTGAGCCGCAACTTCAGGTCACGGGCGGAGCGGCGCAGGAACGGGCCGATCCGTTCCGGGTGTCGGATCGCGTAGCGGACACGGTGCCCCAAAGAGGAACGATCCGCGGTGAGTGAGGTTCGCTTCGGCATCGGTTCTTCGTTGCCTTCTCGGTCGGTCGCCCAGGCGCCGTGACGCTCCGGGTAGCGGGAACACGTCACGTCCGCGGGCCGGGTGCGCGGGGGGCCGCACCGTCGCGGACGGGGACCCAGGCTCTCACGCGCACGCGCTTGCGTGGGTCGGGGACGCGCACTGTTTCCCGCGCCGACACCGGCCGTGGCCGGCACCGAGACGGCGACGTGATCGCGGCCCGTTCAGAACCCCCCGTTCTTCTGGACCCGGAATCCCCGTGTGTGGGATCCATGAAACCACTTCCCCATTCGGTGTCAAAACCTGTCGGCTCCCCCGAACCCGAGCTCCGCTGAACGGGACACCGGGCACCGAGCAGGCCCATTCACGTGGATCGGAAACGCCGCCGCGACAACCCCGCGCGGATGTCGGGCATTGACCCTCCGCCCACCGTTCCCTACAGTTCGGCGACACGCGCACCGCCTACTCACCCAGCGTTCTGAGCCGCCCACCCGGCGGCACTCTTCCGAGGAACGAGGCAAGCATGCCGCACAACGTCCGTGCAGCACTCGTCCAGACCGAATGGACCGGCGACACCGAATCCGTGCTCGCGGCCCACGAAGAATACGCGCGGGACGCAGCCGCGCAGGGAGCCCGGGTCATCGGCTTCCAGGAAGTGTTCAACGCCCCGTATTTCTGCCAGGTCCAGGACCCCGAACACCACAAGTGGTCCGAACCGGTTCCGGACGGCCCCACCGTCACCCGCTTTTCCGCCCTGGCCCGTGAGCTGGACATGGTCATGGTGCTTCCGGTCTTCGAGGTCGAGGGCCCCGGCTTCTACTACAACACCGCCGCGGTGATCGACGCCGACGGAACCTACCTCGGCAAGTACCGCAAACACCACATTCCGCAGGTCAAAGGGTTCTGGGAGAAGTTCTACTTCCGCCCCGGGAACCTGGGCTGGCCGGTCTTCGACACTGCGGTCGGGCGCATCGGCGTCTACATCTGCTACGACCGCCACTTCCCGGAGGGATGGAGGGCCCTGGGGCTGGCCGGCGCCCAGCTGGTCTACAACCCCTCGGCGACCCACCGCGGCCTCTCCTCCTACCTGTGGAAACTCGAACAGCCCGCCGCCGCGGTGGCCAACGCCTACTACATCGCCGCCATCAACCGTGTGGGTGTGGAGGAGTACGGCGACAACGACTTCTACGGGACCAGCTATTTCGTGGACCCGCGCGGCCGGTTCGTGGGGGAAGTCGCCTCCGACACCTCCCCCGAGCTGGTCGTGCGCGACCTCGACCTCGGCATGGTCGACGAGGTCAGGCAGCAGTGGGCCTTCTACCGCGACCGCCGCCCGGACGCCTACAACCCCCTCGTCGAAGGCTAGGAGCTCCCCATGACACGCACCCTCATCACCGGCGGACTGGTCGTGACCGCGGCCGAGGAGACCGAGGCAGACGTCCTCGTCGAGGACGAGAAGGTCGTTGCTCTCGCCCTGCGCGGCAGCGACGATGCACAGGCATGGGCCCGCAGCGGCGCCAGGACCATCGACGCGACCGGACACTACGTCGTCCCGGGCGGCGTGGACCCCCACACGCACATGGAGATGCCGTTCGGCGGCACCTACGCCTCCGACACCTTCGAGACCGGGACCCGCGCCGCCGCCTGGGGCGGGACCACCACCATCGTCGACTTCGCCATCCAGCGCCCGGGCGAGCCGGTCCGGTCCGGGGTGGAGACGTGGATGGGCAAGGCCGACGGCAACTGCGCCGTCGACTACTCCTTCCACTCGATCCTGTCCGACGTCAACGAGTCCTCCCTGAAGGAGATGGACACGCTCGTCGACGAGGGCATCACCTCCTTCAAGCTGTTCATGGCCTACCCGGGTGTGTTCTACAGCGACGACGGGCAGATCCTGCGGGCCATGCAGCGCGGTGCCTCCAACGGGGCGCTGACGATGATGCACGCCGAGAACGGCATCGCCATCGACGTGCTGGTCGAGCAGGCGCTGGCCGAGGGGCGCACCGACCCGCGCTACCACGGTGAGGTGCGCAAGGCGTTGTTGGAGTCGGAGGCCACCCACCGGGCCATCCAGCTCGCCCGGGTGGCGGGTTCCCCGCTGTACGTGGTGCACGTGTCCGCGCAGGAGGCGGTGGAGGAGCTCGCGCGCGCCCGTGGCAAGGGGCTGAACGTGTTCGGCGAGACCTGCCCGCAGTACCTGTTCCTGGACGTCGAGAACCTGGCCGAGCCGGACTTCGGCGGCGCCAAGTACGTGTGCTCGACCCCGCTGCGCCCCAAGGAGCACCAGGAACACCTGTGGCGGGCGCTGCGCACCAACGACCTGTCCGTGGTCTCCACCGACCACTGCCCGTTCTGCTTCACCGGGCAGAAGGACCTCGGCAAGGGCGACTTCTCCAAGATCCCCAACGGCATGCCGGGGGTGGAGAACCGCATGGACCTGCTGCACCAGGCGGTGGTGGAGGGGCGCATCAACCGGCGGCGGTGGATCGAGATCGCCTGCGCCACCCCATCGCGCATGTTCGGCCTGTACCCGAAGAAGGGCACGATCACCCCGGGCGCCGACGCCGACCTGGTGGTCTACGACCCCTCGGCCCGGCACACGATCTCCGCCGAGACCCACCACATGAACGTGGACTACTCCGCCTACGAGGGCATCGGCGTGACCGGCAAGGCGCGCACGGTGCTCTCGCGCGGCCGTGTGGTGATCGACGACGACACCTACCTGGGCGAGGCCGGACACGGCCGGTTCGTGCCCAGGTCCACCTGTCAGTACCTGGTCTGAGGAGGCCGCACGTGGACATCGGACTCGTCCTGCAGACCGACCCTCCCGCCGACACCCTGGTGGAGCGCATGGTGGCCGCCGAGCGGCAGGGGTTCACCCACGGGTGGACCTTCGACTCGGTGGTGCTGTGGCAGGAACCCTTCGTCATCTACAGCCGCATCCTGGAACGCACCCGGCGCCTGCGTGTGGGGCCGATGGTGACCAACCCCAGCACGCGCAGCTGGGAGGTCACGGCTTCGCTGTTCGCCACCCTCAACGACATGTTCGGCAACCGGACGGTGTGCGGCATCGGCCGGGGCGACTCGGCGATGCGGGTGGCGGGGCGCAAGCCGGCCACGCTCGCGCGGTTGGGTGCGGCGATGGCGGCGATCAAGGACCTCGCCGAGGGCCGGGAGGCCGACGTCGAGGGTACTGCCATGCACCTGCCGTGGGTGCGTGAGGGGCAGCTGCCCGTGTGGATGGGCGCTTACGGCCCCAAGGCCCTGGACCTGGTGGGGCGGCGGGCCGACGGGTTCATCCTGCAGCTGGCCGACCCGTACCTGACCGAGTGGATGGTCCGGGCAGTACGGGCGGCGGCCGTCTCGGAGGGGCGCGACCCCGACGAGGTGCGCATCTGCGTGGCCGCTCCGGCCTATGTCACCGACGGCTCCCGGCAGGCCGGAGACCACGCGCGCGAGCAGTGCCGCTGGTTCGGGGGGATGGTCGGCAACCACGTCGCCGACCTGGTGGAGCGCTACGGCGACTCCTCCGACGCGGTGCCCCAGGAGCTGACCGACTACATCCGGGCGCGCCAGGGCTACGACTACAGCCACCACGGGCGGGTGGACAACCCCGACACCGAATTCGTGCCCGACTCGATCGTGGACCGGTTCTGCCTGATCGGCACGCCCGAGGAGCACGTGGCCAAGCTGGAACGTCTGCGTGCGGCCGGGGCGGACCAGTTCGCGGTGTATGCGATGCACGACGACGTCGACGGGGTCATCGAGTCCTACGGCAGGGACGTGATCCCCTCCGTCTCGGGTGGCGGACCGGTCTGACACCGCGGGGAGCTTGTTACCAGAGCCGGTTTGCGCCGAATGTGGCTCCGGTAACAAGATCCCGGTCGGGGTTCAAAGCCAGTCGTGTTCGCGGGCGTGGCGGGCGGCTTCGTGCCGGCTGCGGCTCTGGGTCTTGCCCATGGCGTTGGACAGGTAGTTGCGCACGGTGCCCTCGGCCAGGTGCAGGCGGGCGGCGATCTCTGCGACCGAATATCCGTGCCCGGTCTCGCGCAGCACGTCGAGCTCGCGGTCGGTGAGCGGGCAGTCGTCGATGATGGCGAGCGCGGACACGTCCGGGTCGATCCACCGCCGCCCCTCGTGCAGGGCCGCGATGACCGAGGCGATGTGGGAGGGGTCGGCGGACTTGCTGACGAACCCCTGCACGCCCAGTTCCAGGGCCCGGCGCAGCACCCCGGGCCGGGCGTGGCGAGTGAGCATGAGCACCACCTGGTCGGGCCGTTCGCGGCGCAACCTGGCGAGCGCGGCCAGTCCGTCGGTCCCGGGCATCTCCAGGTCGATGACCAGCACGTCGGGGTGGTGTTCGAGCGCGGCACGCACGGCCCCGTCGCCCTCCTCGGCCTCGGCGAGCACCGTGACGTCGCCTTCCAGGGGCAGCAGCGAGGCCAGTGCGGAACGCAGGAGGGCCTCGTCGTCGGCCAGGACCACGGTGGTCATCGCTCGTCCTTCCTTGCGGCGGGGGCGGCTTCGGGGCGGGGCAGTGAAGCAGCGGTGTGGAACCGGGTTCCGTCCTGTTCCACCGCCAGTGTTCCCCCGTGCTCGGCCAGGCGCTCGCGCAGGCGCGCGAGCCCGCTGATCGCGGGCGGCCCATCGGTGTGCGCGCCGTCGTTGGCCACGGCGAGGTCGCCGCCGTCGAGGGTGATCCAGACCCGGGCGGCCTCGCTGTGACGCAGAATGTTGGTGGTGGTCTCCCGCAGGACCTGGCCGAGCAGCGCGTCGGTGCCGGGGGCGGGCTCGGCCCCGCGTTCGGCGTGCACCGCGATGCCGGCGGCCTCGAGCAGGTTCTTGGCGTTCTCCAGTTCCGCGGTCAGGTTGAGGCGGCGCTGGGCGTGGGCGAGCTCCCTGGTCTCGGTGATGGTGTCGCCGACCAGGGTGTGCACCTCGTCGAGTTCGTGTTCGACGCCTCGCAGGTCGCTGTGCAGGAGCTTGCGGGCCAGGGCAACCTTGAGCTTGACCACGTGCAGCGTGTGGCCCTGGATGTCGTGCAGGTCGCCGGCGAAGCGCACCCGCTCGCGCATGACCGCCACCTCGGCCTCGCGTCTGCGGGCCCGGTCCAGCTCCGCGACGAGCTCCTGCACCGCCTGACCCAGGACGATCAGGCCCACGCCGCCGGCGGCCACACAGGCGGACACGAACACGAACAGGGCCGTTGCCCCGAGGCCCTCGCCGCTCTGCAGCACCGGCCGCAGCGCCAGGACGGCCACCGCGAACACGGCGATCGCGGTGAGGGCGGCCCGGCGCCGGCGCGGGTGTTCGAACACGGTCAGGGAGGCCACGGTCGCGAACCCGAAGACGCTGGTAGCGGCGCCGAAGACCAACACCCCCGCCGCCCACACGGCCGCGGTCAGCACGAGCCCCGGCACGGCGACGGAGGCGAAACGGCCGGCCCGCCACCGGTCGAGCACGATCAGGGTCACAGCCAGACCGGCTCCCATGAGCAGCGCATCCGGCCAGCCGTCGGCGTCGGTGGCCACCAGCAGCGCCCCGACGGCCGAGACGGACGCGAAGACGATGTCCAGGTTGAGTCTGCGCAGCCGCCCCTGCGCCTCGTCGGTCAGTTCGGACGTCATGCACGCCCCTCCCCTGTTGTTCGCACCGCCCCAGTCTCCTCGGCGGCGCCCGTGCCCACCAGTGACACCACGTCACGGGTGGGAGCACACACGTGTCACAGGGATCCGGTGACACGGCCGCACTGCCCCGCGGGGGCGGTGCGGGCGAGGCTTTCCGCATGATCTCCGAACAAGCCGTACAAGCCCCGGTGCGCGCCACACCGGTGACCGAACGCGTACTCGCCCCCGACCTCGCTCGCGGCATGATGTTGCTGCTCATCGCTCTGGCGCACGTTCCCTGGTTCATCTACGACGTGCCCGTGGGCATGATGCTGCATCCGGACGGGGGTTCGGTCGCCGACCGGGTCGCCCAGGCCCTGACCCTGATCGTGGTGGACGCGCGCACCCACACGATGTTCGCCTTCCTGTTCGCCTACGGCATCGGGCAGATGTACGCCCGTCAGGTGGAGCGCGGCACCTCCCCGGAGCAGGCGCGCCGGTACCTGCGGCGCCGCCACCTGTGGATGTTGGTGTTCGGCGCCGTGCACGGGGTGCTGCTGTGGCAGGGCGACATCCTGGGCGCCTACGGGCTCATGGCGCTGCTCATGGTTCCTCTGTTCTTCGGCCGCCGTGACCGCACGCTGCGTATCTGGACGGGGGTGCTGCTGGGTGTGGGCGCGCTGTCGGTCGCGGCATCGGCGCTCATGGCCCGTCTCGCGCCGGCCGACCCGGCCGCTTCGGCCCCCGGCGCCGAGACGCTGCAGCGGTTGAGCATCGCAGAGCCGGACTACCTGCTCTCGGCGCTGTTCCGCGTTCCGGCCTGGTTCCTCACCACGACGCAGGGGGTGCTGACTTTGGCCCTGCCCACGGCCTTCCTCATCGGTCTGCTGGCCGCGCGGCACCGGGTGTTGGAGGAGCCCTACCGCCACCTGCCGCTGCTGCGCCGGGTCGCGGTGTGGGGTATCGCCGCCGGGTGGGCGGTCGGGGCGGGCCTGGCCCTGCAGCACCTGGGTGTGTTCGGCCCCCGGACCGTGGCGCTGGTCAACGGGCTGCATTTCTACACGGGCATTTTCGCGGGTGTCGGTTACGCCGCTCTGTTCGGCCTGATCGCCCACCTGATCTCGGTGCGCGGCCGCCGGGACGCCTTCCCTGTGCGGGCGGTGGTGGCCCTGGGCCGGCGGTCGCTGAGCGGCTACCTGGCGCAGTCGCTGGTCCTCCCACCGCTGCTGGCCGCGTGGGGTCTGGGTCTGGGGACGTCCCTGTCGAGCTGGTCGGCGATGCTGTTGGCGGTGGCGACGTGGTCGGCGACCGTGGCCGCGGCCTCGGCGATGGACCGGGCCGGCGTGCGCGGTCCGGCCGAGACGCTGTTGCGCCGACTGACCTACGGCCGGTCCGCGCGGGGCTCCGGCGCGCCCCCGGCGGCGCAGGGGGCGGGCGCTGAGGCTTGACGGTGTCCCCACCGCCGACCGGGGTCACGGTCGGTCGGCGGTAGTTCACCCGTGCCGGGACGGTGCCGCTGTCGAACGTCTCTCAGCCCGCGCCTGGGAGCACCGTTTCAGGGCGAGGACGGTGACGGCGAAGGCGGCGGCCTCGGCGAGCAGGGGCCCGCCCCGGCGCAGCTGTTCGAACGCGATGCGGCAGACCAGCACTGCGAACCCGTAGGCGCTCGTGAGCGGCCCTGTCCGTGCGCACGCACCTCACACCGGGGCGGTGTTCCGAGCACGGGGTCGGCATGGTTAGACTTAGAAAACGGTTTTCATTTTCATTTCTGGAGGGGTCTCTCCCTCGGGAAGGAGCGCGCCATGCGCATCGCCCTCGTCACCGGTCTGCACGGGCTCGCACGGCACGAGACCGTGCAGGCCCTGTTGTCGTCGCGGCCCCGGACCCTCGCCGTCCACCACGACCTCGCCCACATCGGGCAGGGCACCGTCCACCGCCTCACCCAGGACACCGGCGGCAACCAGCAACGCGACCCCGTCCACCTGGACCACGCCTGCGCCTCCTGCACCCTGCGCGAGGACCTGATCCCCTTCCTCCTGCGCACCGCGGCCACAGGCCGCCACGACCTGTGCGTGGTCGAGGCATGGAACAGCGTCGAACCCCAGCTCATCGCCGAGTCGATCGCCGCACAGGACGAACTCCGCCTCACCGCCGTGATCACCGCCGTGGACGCCTCCCGCCTGACCGCCGACCTGGGCACCCACGACGAACTCTCCGACCGCGGCCTGGACATCGCCCAGGACGACCACCGCACCGTCACCGAGGTCCTGACCCGCCAGCTCGAGTATCCCGGCCGCATCGCCCTGCGCGGCGAGCCCACGCCCCACGCCCGCTCCCTGCTCACTCAGCTCAACCCCGCCGCCGAAGCCGCACCCACCGCCGAGGCCGCCGAGGGATGGTTCGGCGCCGAGTTCGACACCGAGGCCGCCCACGCCCGGCTCAACCCCGCCTGGGCCCGCTACACCGGCCACGCCGACGAGCACGGGGTCAGCACGGTGGTCTGGGACCGCGACAGGCCCCTGCACCCCGAACGCTTGGCCGAGGCCCTGGAGGAGCTGGCCTCCCGCACCCTGCGCGGCCGCGGGCGCTTCTGGCTCGCCAGCAAGCCGGACAACCTCATGCTCTGGGAGTCCCACCAGGACCTGCTCATGGTCGAGAACGGCGGGCCCTGGCTGGACGCGCTCCCCGAGGCCGCCATGGACCTGGTCGCCTCCGGCCGCCGCGACGCCGCCCATCGCGACTGGAACCCCGTGCACGGCGACCGCCGCCAGCATCTCGCCTTCACCGGAGTGGGCATGGACGCCCTCGCCCTGGTGGAACTCCTCGACTCCTGCCTGGTCACCGACGACGAGACCGGCCAGGACTTCAACAACGACCCCTTCGCGACCTTCACGGAGAGCTGACCCTTGGCCGCCGACCGACGCCGCACCAAACCCGCCCGCAAGCGCACCCTCGCCAACCCGCTGGGCGAGGCCGACCACGTCGACTACAAGGACACCGCCCTGCTCAGGAAGTTCATCTCCGAGAAGGGCAAGATCCGCAGTCGCCGCGTCACCCGCGTCACCGCCCGCCAGCAGCGCCTCATCGCCGCCGCGGTCAAGAACGCCCGCGAGATGGCGCTACTGCCCTATCCGTCCTCCACCAAGCAGAACTGACCACGACCAGCCCGACCGGCCGCTCAACGAATTGGAGATTCCCCGTGTCCCGCGTCTGCCAGGTCACCGGTAAGAAACCGGCGTTCGGCAACAACGTCTCCCACTCGAACCGGCGCACCCGCCGCCGGTTCAACCCGAACATCCAGACCAAGCGCTACTGGCTGCCCACCGAGGACCGCCACGTCAAGCTCCGGGTGAGCACCAAAGGCATGAAGACCATCGACGCCCGCGGCATCGAGCGGGTCGTCGCCGAAATCCGAGCCCGAGGGGAGAAGGTCTGATGGCCAAGAAGAGCAAGATCGCCCGCAACGAACAGCGCAAACGCACAGTCGCCCACTACGCGCAGCGCCGGGCAGAACTCAAACGCACCATCAAGAACCCCGAGACCGCGCCCGAGGAACGCGCCGCGGCCGTGGCCGAGCTGAACCGCCAGCCCCGCGACGCCAGCGCCACCCGTGTGCGCAACCGCGACGCCGTCGACGGGCGCCCGCGTGCGCACCTGCGCAAGTTCGGCCTCTCCCGGATCCGGTTCCGCGAGATGGCCCACCGCGGAGAGCTGCCCGGGGTCACCAAGTCCAGTTGGTGACCCAGGGCGGGCCGGCTGTCAGCGATCCGGCCGGTCGGCGGGGCCCCGGGGTGACCACCTCACTCCCCCGGGGCCCCACCCACGCGTCAGCCCGGGGCCGGGGTCAGCCCGGCAGGCTCGAGAAACCCACCCGCAGGCGGTGGGTCCCCGGCGTGAGCTGGTGTTCACCCAGCACCCCCGGGCCACAGGAGGCCGACCCGGTGCCGTGGTGTTCGGCGTCCAAGCGCAGATGCAGCAGGTCCTCGGCGGCCAGCTCGTGCGGGTGGCGGGCGGCGTCCAGCGCGTGCTCGTCCCATCGGCGTGCGGTGAACGCGAACCCCGGTCCGGTCCCTGCACCGTCCCGGATCCGCAACCCCGCACCGTCGGCACCGCGCAGTTCCACCCACCGGGTCCCGAGCCGGAGCCCGTTCTCCTGCGGCCGCAAGTAGGGGGTCTGCAGTCCCGCCACGGTCTCGGTGAAACGCCCGACCCGCACCCCCTGATCCATGTCCCGGAACGCCTCACCCGGACCGAGCCCGAACCACTCCACCGTGTCCAGGCCGCCGGGCAGCACCAGGTCCAGGCCCACGCGCGGCAACGGGCACGGCCACTCCCCCACCGCGCGGGCCTCCAGATCCAGCCACAGCGTTGAACCGGCCGCGCTCCAGCGGTAGGAGACCTCCAGCCCCAGGTCGCGCGCGGCCGGCGCCAAGCGGGTGCGCACGTGCAGGCTCTCGTGGCCGGCCTGGACGGAACGGCGGCGCTCGACCATCCGGTCCAGGCCCACCGCCCTCCAGAACGGCGCCACCGGGACCCCGTGGTTGCCCTCGTCGTTGTCGGTGGGCGCACGCCACACCCCCAGCCGGGCGCTGCCGGCCTCGAGCCCGGCCACCTTCAGCAACCGCCCGGTGCGGGCGTCGAAGCCTCCGGGCCCCAGGCGCACACGCCCGCCCTCGGTGACCGGGTGGTGCGCCGCCGGTTCCGGCCCCGGTTCTGCCTCGGTCAGGAGCCCCTGACCCCACGCGACCTCGTGCCCCTCTGCGGCCCAGGGCAGGTCGCGGGCCAGGCGTACCGAGACCGTCATCCACACCTGGCCGGCCGCAGCCCCGCGCACCTCGGGCAGGTCCACGTCGGAGCGTTCCCCCGGCGCGAGCACCGGGGCCGGGAGCGTGCCGCGCTCCAGCACCACGCCCTCCTCGGCCGCCTCCCAGCGCACGGCCAGGTCGCCGGTGTCGGCGAACGCCCGCAGGTTCTCCAATCGCACCACCCCGGCCGCGGCATCGACCTCGACCCGCACCGGCGCGAAGGTCGCGGCCAGCGCCGCGAGCCCGGGACTCGGGGTGCGGCCGGGCAGCACCAACCCGTCGGCGACGAAGTTGCCGTCGTGCAGCACCTCACCGAAGTCGCCCCCGTAGGCGAACCACTCGGTGCCGTCGGCCTCCCGGCGGCGGATCCCGTGGTCGAACCACTCCCACACGAACCCGCCGGCCAGGCGCGGGTACCGCTCGAACAACCGCTGGTACTCGGCCAGCCCGCCCGGCCCCGCGCCCATCGCGTGCGCGTACTCGCACAACACGAACGGCAACCCGCGCCGGTGGGCGTCGGCCGACGGGTCGTCGGTCGCCGGTTCCTCGCCCCTGCCGATCTCCTCGACCTCGGCGTGGGGCGCGTACATGCGCGAGTACACGTCCACGTAGGAACTGTCCCGGTCGCCCTCGTAGTGCACCGGCCGGGTCGGGTCGTGTTCGTGCACCCAGTCGGCCATCGCCCGCAGGTTCTGCCCGCGCCCGGCCTCGTTGCCCAGCGACCACATCACCACCGACGGGTGGTTGCGGTCGCGCGCCACCGTGCGCCGGATCCGGTCCAGGTAGGCCTCACGCCACCGGGGGTCGCCGGAGGGGTTGGCCCGCCAGTCCACGGCCTCGAACCCGTGGGTCTCCAGATCGCACTCGTCGACCACCCACAACCCGAGCTCGTCGCACAGGCCCAGGAAGTACGGGTGGGGCGGGTAGTGGCTGGTGCGCACTGCGTCGACGTTGTGCCGTTTCATCGCCAGCACGTCCGCGCGCATGGTCTCCGGCGGCACCGCGCGCCCGTGGTCGGGGTGCCACTCGTGCCGGTTGACGCCCCGCAACAGCAGGGGGCGGCCGTTGGCCATGAGCACACCGTCCTCGACGGCGACGGCGCGGAAGCCGATCCGCAACCGCACCCGCTCACCCGCGGAGACCGCCTCGGCGGTGTACAGGCGGGGCGACTCGGCGCTCCAGGGCTCGACCGGGCCGACCTCGTGCACGGTCCCGGTGGCCGCCCCGTGCAGCCCCAGCTCCGGAAGGTCGATACGGACCGGCGCGGAACCGGGGGTGTCCACGCGCAGCGTTCCGGTGCCGGTGGTGTGGTCGTAACCGGCGACGACGGTGAGGTCCTCGATGCATTCGGCGGGGCGGTGCTGCAGGGTGACGCCACGGAAGAGCCCCGACAGCCACCACATGTCCTGGTCCTCCAGGTAGGACCCGGCCGACCACTGGTGCACCCGCACCGCCAGCACGTTGCGCCCCGGCCGCAGCAGGTGGCCGGCGTCGAACTCCGCGACCAGGCGGCTGCCGGTGGAAAAACCCAGCTCGGTGCCGTTGAGCCAGACCCGCACGAAGGAGTCCGCCCCGTCGAAGCGCAGCACCGCCGCGCCGTCGGGCCAGTCGGCGGGCAGCTCGAACGTGCGCCGGTACTCGCCGGTCGGGTTCTCGTCGGGCACGAACGGCGGATCCAGGGGGAAGGGGTAGTGCACGTTGGTGTAGGCGGGCGCTCCGTACCCGTGCAGCTGCCAGTGGGAGGGCACCGGCAGCTCGTCCCACCCCGAGTCGTCCAGGCCCGGATCGGCGAACCCGTCGTGGTCGTCCGGCACCTCGTGCCAGTACCGGAACCGCCACGTGCCGTCCAGGTCCAGGGCCGGGGCGTCGGACTCCAGCCGGGCGCGCGGGGGCCGGGCGCCGGCGGAGGGAGCGAAGGACTGCAGGTCGGGGTCGGGGCTCGTGCCGGTGCTCATCGGATCTCCTCCAGGTCCAGCAGCATGGCCTGTGCAGGGTTGAGTCCCGGAAGCTGCAGGCCCGCGCGAGCGAGCACGGCCCCGGAGGCCTCGGCACTCTCGGCAGCGAGCCAGGCCGGCATCTGCTGCTGCATCGTCGAGGGCCGCCCGGTCTCCTCGCGCCAGGTCACCCGGTAGCGGCGGGCCCGG
>NZ_ANBF01000182.1:48260-68052 GCF_000341025.1 Nocardiopsis salina YIM 90010
GCCGAGGACTCCAGGCGGGCGTACCGGAACACGGCCCGGGACCCGTCGGCGGCCACGACCCCGTCCAGCTGCTCGGCAGGGTCGGGCGGGTCGGCGTGCACGACGTCGCCGGTGTGCAGCAGGGGCCGCAGTTCCTTGTACAGACGGATCCAGGCGGCCAGCGCGGCGAGTTCGCCCCCGTCGCAGGAGGTGACGTCCCATTCGATACCGGTGTGCGCGAACAGGGCGGCGAGCAGCCGGGTGGGCAGCGCGGTGACCCGCCCGGTCGTGTGCGACTCGGGCGCTCCGACGTGGCTGCCGATCAGCTCGGGCGGCAGGAGCAGTTCGGTCCAGCGCTGCAGGGGCAGGCGTTCCAGCGGGTCGTTGTTGTCGGAGGCCCACACGCGGTCGGTGCGCTCGAGCACACCCAGGTCGACGCGGCCGCCGCCGGAGGAGCACGACTCGATCTCCAGGCCCGGGTGGCGCTCGCGCAGCCGGTCGAGCAGCTCGTACACGGCCAGGGTCTGCCGGTAGACCCCGGCCGCACCGGTGGGGGCGTGCACGGCCTCCAGGAGGTCGCGGTTGTGGTCCCACTTGAGGTAGTGCGGCCGGTACTCGGTGACCAGCGCGTCCAGGTGCGTGAACACGTGCTCGAACGCCTCGGGGCGGCCCAGGTCCAGCACCTGCTGGTGGCGGCTGGGCGGTGCGTGGCGGCCGTCGGGGGCCAGGAACCAGTCGGGGTGGGCGCGGGCGAGGTCGGAGTCGGGGTTGACCATCTCCGGTTCCACCCAGAACCCGACCTCCATGCCCAGGGACCGCACGTGGTCGAAGAGCGGGTGGAGGCCGTCGGGCCAGACCTCGTCGTCGACGGTCCAGTCGCCCAGGCCGGCGGTGTCGTCGCGGCGGCCGCGGAACCAGCCGTCGTCGAGCACGAAGCGTTCCACGCCGATGCGGGCGGCGGTGGCGGCGAGCTCGGTGAGACGGTCCAGGTCGTGGTCGAAGTAGACCGCCTCCCAGGTGTTGAGGACGACCGGGCGCGGCGAGCGCGGGTGGTGGGGGCGGGCGCGCAGCCACCGGTGGAAGCGCGCGGACATGCCGTCCATCCCCCGGTCGGACCAGGACATGAACACCCACGGGGTGGTGTGGTGCTCGCCCCGGGCCAGGCGGACCTCCCCGGGGTGCACGAGCGCGCCGCCGGAGAGTGCGGCGTCGGCCTGCCCGGCGCCTTCGGGCAGGCGTTCGGCCAGGTGGAGGTGGTCGCCGCTCCAGGCGGTGTGCACGCCCCACACCTCGCCGTCGCGGAACCCGAACCCGGGGGTTCCGGCGGTGAGCACGAGCGGGGCCTCGTGCCCGGTGCGTCCGCGGCGGGAGGCGCGCATGCGGGTGCCCATGCCCAGGGGCGAGCGCTGCGGGGCGCGCTCGCGCACCCACCGGCCGGTGAGGTCGAGGACCTCCTCGGCCTCCTTGGGCAGGGGCAGGGTCGCGGTGAGGGTGTCGAGGGTCCAGGGGTCGGGGTCGAGGTTGGTGACGGTGTGGCGCAGGCGGACCAGCCCCTGGGCCTCCATTCGCAGTTCGGTGGCCAGGCGCAGACCGCCGCCCTCGGCGGTGACGGTGACCAGCCCGCCCACACCCGGGTCGGCACCGTCGAGGGGGTGCACGTCGACCTGGACCGCCTGCCATGCGGGGTGGGTGACGCGTCCTTCGTGGTGCCCGGCCAGGCTCGGACGGCCGCGCCAGCCCTCGCCCTGGGTGGGGAGCAGGGAGAGGTAGGTGGGCACATCGACGTCGTTGTTGGCGGCGGCCGGTGCGGCGGCCAGGGCCAGTCCTGCGGTGTCGGGCACGTCGGCGCCCCAGTGCAGCACGTGCGGCAGACCCTGGTCGGGCACGCGCAGGATCAGGGCGGTTCCGGCGGCCCGGAGGGTGATGGTGCGCTGGTCGGTCATTCTTTGCTGGCTCCCAGGGTGAGTCCGGCGACGAAGTGGCGTTGTAGCAGGAAGAAGATGACGAGGGTGGGCAGGGCGACCAGGACCGACCCGGCCGAGAGCAGGTTGTGGTCGATGAAGAAGGAGCCCTGGAGGTTCTGCAGGGCGGTGGTGATGGGGAGTTTGTCGCCGCTGGACAGCAGCGCCAACGACCAAAAGAAGTCGTTGTACACCCAGGTCACGAGCAGTGTGGCCAGGGCGGCGAGGCTGGGCCGGCACAGCGGCAGCACCACCCTCCAGTACTGCTGGAAGACGGTCGCGCCGTCCACGCGGGCGGCCTCCAGCAGGGAGGTCGGGAGCGCCTTCATGAAGTTGCTCAGCACGAAGGTGCAGAACCCGATCTGGAAGGCGACGTGGATGAGCACGATGCCCAGGTGGCTGTCGTAGAGCGAGCCCGAGGAGCTGATCCAGTACGGCAGCGGAATCGAGGTGTAGAGCCGGAACAGCGGCACCAGGAGCGCCTGGGGCGGCAGCAGGTTCGCGGCCAGGAAGACCGCGAGCATCACCAGGTTGAACCGGCGCGAGTGGTGGGAGAGCACGAACGCCGCGCACGAGGACAGGAACAGGGTGAGCAGCACCGCGGGCACGGTGATGATCAGCGAGTTCAAGAAGTACTGCGGCATCTCGCCCTGGGTCCAGGCCTGGGCATAGTTGTCCAGGGTGAACCCGCCCGGCGACAGGTAGCCGTGAACGGCAGTGTGTTCGTAGTCGCGGAAGGAGTTCACCACGGCCCACAGGACCGGGAAGAACCAGGCCAGAGCCGTGGTGATGAGGAAGACGTGCAGGACGACGCGGCCGGGGCGCAGACGCCGCCGCGGGGTGTCGGTCTGCTCGGCCCCCGCCGCGGTCCCGAGCTCGGCCGGTGCGGTCGTCGTGGTGTTCACCGGCTGGCCCCTCTCAGCATGGTGGAGACGTAGACGACGATGAAGACCACCGAGATCAGCAGCATGATCACGGCCAGGGCCGAACCGAACCCGACGCGGCTCGCCTCGCCGATGACGTTCTGGGTGACCAGGGCGGAGATGAGTTCGAGCCCGTTGCGGCCGCGGTTGATGACCCACACGATGTCGAAGGCGCGCAGGGCGTCGATGACGGTGACCACGATGACCACCAGGTTGATGGGCAGCAGCGCCGGGAAGACGACGCTGGTGAAAGTGCGCACGGGCCCTGCCCCGTCGATGGCGGCGGCCTCGCGCAGGGTGGGGTCGACCGCCTTCAGCCCGGCCAGGTACAGGAGCATGATGTAGCCGGTGTGGCGCCACCCGGCAGCGACGAGCACCGCGTACAGGTTCAGATCCGGGTCGCCGAACCAGTCGACGGGCGGGGCGTCGGCCGCGAAGGCCAGGAAAGCATTGAGCAGCCCCTGGTCGCGGGAGTAGATGAGCTGCCAGATGAACCCGATCAGGGCCAGGGACAACACCACCGGCATGTAGAAGATGCTCTGGTAGAGCGCTCCCCCGCGCAGCTGCCGGTCCAGGAGCACGGCTAGGAACATGCCGAGCACCGTGGGCACGGTGAAGAGCACGACCAGCCAGATGAGGTTGTTGCTCAGCGCCGGGCCGAAGGGCGGGTAGATGGTGAAGGCGTCCACGTAGTTCTGGACGCCGATCCACTCGACGGTCTCCAGACCGCCGATGCCGTCCCAGCGGGTGAAGGACAGCACGACGGTGGCCAGCGCGGGCAGCCAGACCAGGCCGAGCACGAGGGCGGCCGGCACACCGAGCATGAGCGCGACGGTGATGCGGTCGCCGCGGCTGTTGCGCAGGGTACCGCCGGTGCGCGGGCGCGGCCGCCGGCGCTTCGCGGCGGGTGCGGAGGGTGGTCGGGACGGGGACGGTGGGGACGTGCCGTGCGGGGCCACGGCGGCCTCCTTCAGCCGAAGACGGATCGTTTCTGGCGCTCCAGGTCCGAGGTGATCTCCCTGATGTCGTCCGGTTGCCGCAGGAAGCGCTGGAAGGCGGGGATGGCCACCACCGCGGCGAAGTCGGGGCGGGTGTCGCGGTCCAGGAACTGGGTGACGCTCTCGGCGCCGTCGATGAGTTCCAGGGCCTTGCGTTCCAGATCGTTGAAGCGCGCGGTGTCGGTGTCGACGTGGGCGGGCAGCGCCTGGGGGTCGCTGTCGGCGTAGAGTTCCTGCGCCTCGAGGCCGCCGATGTGGGTCAGCAGGGCCTCGGCGCCCTCGGGGTTGCGGGGGTTGGCGCTGAGCATGAAACCGTCGGTGGGGGCTTCGACGGCGCCGGTGCCGACGGCGGGGTCGTACTCGGGGAAGACGAAGAAGTCGAGGTCGTCCGCCTCGTCCTCGGGTAAGGCCTGGGCGACGAAGAGGCCGGCCAGGAGCATGCCGCACTCCTTGCGCATCAGGGCGGCCTGGGCCTCGTCGAAGCTGCGGCCGAGCGGGTCGGGCTGGTGGTGGGGCAGGAGTTCGGCCCAGGCGGAGAAGACCTCGCGCACCTCGGGGCCGTCCCAGGCTGCGTCGCCGTTGGCGAGGTCGGTGTGGAACTCGGGGCCGTTGATACGCAGGTTCAGGTGGTCGAAGGTGCCCATGGCGGGCCATCCTTCGCGGTTGCCGTAACCGATGGGTTCGAGACCGTCGCCGCGCATGCGTTCGCACAGGTCGAGGAGTTCGGCGCGGGTCGCGGGCGGCTCGTAGCCGTTCTCGGCGAACAGACTCGGGCGGTAGTAGAACGCCCACGGATACGAGTAGTAGGGCACGAGATACTGCTTGCCGTCGCCACCGGTGCACAGTTCCTTGTGCGCCTGGCTGAAGGAGTCGGCGAGGGGGCCGTCCCACAGGTGGGAGAGGTCGCTGATGAGGCCGCGTTCGGCGAAGAAGCGCAGGCGGTAGCCGCCGAACCAGGCGACGACGTCGTCGGGGGTGCCCTGGAGGTAGTTGTTGATGGACTCCTGGTAGGAGTTCGGTTCGAAGTTGTCGACCTCGACGGTGTAGTCGGTGGCGGCGTGGAAGACGTCGAGGAGGTCGTCCATGCCGGCCAGTTCCATGTCCTCCACCCGGTTGAAGGCCATGGTGACGCGGCGGGGGTCGTTGCGGAGGTCGGTCCCGCAGCCGCCGAGGGCGGGCAGGGCGCCGAGGGCACCGGCCCCGGCCAGGGCCCGCAGAAGTGTGCGTCTGCGCAGAGCGGGCGGGTCCCGGTCGCTGTGGTGCATGGAGCCTCCTCCGAGCCGGATGTGAACGGGGACACAAACACACACATCGTCGACAGAGCGAACGCCGATGTCAACAGTTGACAACAGATCCACACATAATCCCCCACATCTGCCGTCCGTTGACACCGCAACCGCAGCGGGGGCAGACTGCTCTCCAACAGAATCCAACAGAACTCAACGGACGGGGGCGGGATGCTGGCCGCACAACGCCAGGGGCGGATCCTGGAACGGCTCCGGCGCGACGGGAGCGTGCGCGTCACCGACCTGGTCGAGGAGCTCGCGGTCTCCGACATGACCGTGCGGCGCGACCTCGACGCCCTCGCCGGCCGCGGTGATCTGCGCAAGGTGCACGGCGGCGCCGTCGCACCCGAGGGGGCGCGCACCGAGGAGCCCGGGTTCGCCGCCAAGTCCACGCGCCAGGCCGCGCAGAAGCACACGATCGCCCGCGCCGTGGCCGAGCTGGTCGAGCCGCACAGCGCGGTGGGGCTGTCGGCCGGAACCACGACGGCGCTGGTCGCCGAGTACCTGCGCGAGAAGCCGGGGCTGACCGTGGTCACCAACTCGTTGCACGTGGCCGAGGTCTTCCACCGGTCGGAACGCTCCGACCAGGCGGTGGCGCTGACCGGCGGGTTCCGCACCCCCTCCGACGCGCTGGTGGGCCCGCTCGCGCTGGCGTCGGTGCGCGGCATCAACCTGGACACCCTGGTCCTGGGCGTGCACGGTATGGCCGAGCGGGCCGGGTTCACCACACCCAACCTCATGGAGTCCGACACCGACCGTGCCCTGGTGGAGGCGGCCGGGACCCTCGTGGTCGCCGCCGATTCCAGCAAGTGGGGCACCGTCGGGCTCAGCACCATCGCCCCCCTGGACCTCTGCGACGTGCTCGTCACCGACGACGGGATCGTCCCGGAGGCCCGCCACACCCTGGAGGACCACGTGGGCCGCCTCGTGGTCGCCGACGTCCCCCCGGAGACCGGATGAGGAAGACCACCGCACGCCTGGCCGACGGCCGGCAGATCATCTACTACGACGAGTCCGGGGCCCCACCGCGCACCATCCACGAGGACCCGCGCCACTTGCCCGAACGCGCACCCGGTTCGGAGCTGCGCACGGACCCGCTGACGCGCGAGCAGGTGGTGGTGGCCGCCCACCGCCAGGGACGCACCCATCTGCCGCCGAGCGACCAGTGCCCGCTGTGCCCCTCCACGGGCGGACGGCAGACCGAGGTCCCCTCGCCCGACTACGACGTGGTCGCCTTCGAGAACCGGTTCCCGTCGCTGAGCGGTGACGGGGGCCGGTGCGAGGTGCTGTGCTTCAGCTCCGACCACGACACCTCCCTGGCACGGTTGGGCGCGGGGCGGGTGCGCACGATCGTCGACGCCTGGGCCGACCGGAGCGCCGCGTTGGCCGAGCGGCCCGGGATCGAGCAGGTGTACTGCTTCGAGAACCGGGGTCCGGAGATCGGGGTGACGCTGCACCATCCGCACGGGCAGATCTACGCGCTGCCGTTCGTGACGCCGCGGACCTCGACGGTGCTGGGGTCGGCGCGTGCGCACCGGGAGGAGACCGGCGGGGACCTGTTCGAGGACGTGCTGTCGGCCGAGCGCAAGGGGTCGCGGGTGGTGGTGGAGAACGAACACTGGACGGCGTTCGTGCCGGAGGCGGCGCGCTGGCCGGTGGAGGTGCACGTGTATCCGCACCGGTCGGTGCCGGACCTTCCGTCGCTGGCCGTCGTGGAGCGCGACGCGTTCGCGGAGCTGTACACGGATCTGCTGGGCCGGTTGGACCGGCTGTTCGGTGCGCCGTTGCCTTACGTCTCGGCCTGGCACCAGGCGCCGGTGCACGATGCGGAGGCCCGCGGGTTGTCGCGGCTGCGGTTGGAGGTCTTCTCGGTGCGCCGGGCGCAGAAGAAGCTGAAGTACCTGGCCGGGACGGAGTCGGGGATGGGTGTGTTCATCAACGACGTCGCTCCCGAGGACGTCGCCCGCCGCCTGAGGGGGGTGGACCTGTGAAGCTGCTGGTCACCGGTGGTGCCGGATACGTCGGCAGTGTGGTCGCCGCGCTGTTGCTGGAGGCCGGGCACGAGGTCACGGTCCTGGACGTGCTCTCGGCCGGGCACCGCGACGCCGTTCCCGAGGGGGCGTCCTTCGTCGAGGGGGACGTGCACGAGGCGGGGCGGGTTCTGGACGCTTCGTTCGACGCCGTGCTGCACTTCGCCGGCAGGTCCCTGGTGGGTGAGTCGGTGCAGGACCCGGGCCCGTACTGGTACACGAACGTGGCCGGGACGCTGGCCCTGGTGGAGGCGATGCGCGAGCACGGGGTCGAGCGCCTGGTGTTCTCCTCGACCGCGGCGGTGTACGGGAATCCGCCCTCGCACGCGCCGCTGCGCGAGAGCGATCCGGCCGCGCCGACCAACCCCTACGGTGCGGGCAAGCTGGCCGTGGACCACCTGCTCACCGGGTGGGCGTGTGCCCACGGTCTGGGGGCGGTGAGTCTGCGGTACTTCAACGTGGCGGGGGCGCACGGAGGTCTCGGGGAGCGGCACGACCCGGAGACGCACCTGATCCCGAACCTGTTGAAGGTGGCGTCCGGGGAGGTGGAGCACGCGTCGGTGCACGGCACGGACTATCCGACGCCGGACGGCACGGCGGTGCGCGACTACCTGCACGTGCGGGACCTGGCCGACGCGCACGTGCGGGCGCTGGAGCGGTGCCGACCGGGCCGGCACCGGGTCCTGAACCTGGGCAGCGGAGGCGGGTACTCGGTGCGCGAGGTGCTGGCGGCTGTCCGTAGGATCACCGGGCACCCCGTTCCGGTGGCCGACGGGCCGCGGCGCCCGGGTGACCCCGCGGTGCTGGTGGCCGCCAACGACCGGGCCCGCGAGGAACTGGGGTGGCGGCCCTCGCGCGGGCTGGACACGATCGTGGCCGACGCGTGGGGTTTCGTGCGCGGACGACAGGAAGAGGGGGCCACACCGTGACCGATCCGGCGCAGCAGTTCCGGGAGGCGTTCGGCCGCTCCCCCGACGGGGTGTGGGCCGCGCCGGGGCGCATCAACCTCATCGGCGAGCACACCGACTACAACGACGGGTTCGCGCTGCCGGTCGCGCTGCCGCACCGCCTGACCGCGGCGGCCGCGCGGCGCGGTGACGGGCGGGTGAGGGTGCGGTCGCTGCAGTTCCCCGGGGGGCACGAGTTCTCCCTGGAGGGGTTGGCGCCGGACACGGTTGCCGACGGTGCCCTGTACCAGGCGGGCGCGGTGTGGGCGCTGTTGAAGGAAGGGCACGCGGTCGGCGGCATGGATCTGCTCGTGGACAGCACGATCCCGGCGGGCAGCGGTTTGTCCACGTCGGCGGCGCTGTGCTGCGCGACCGTGCTGTCCGCCACCGGCCTCCAGGGCTTCGAGCCCTCACCGGCGGAGGTGGCGCGCTTGGCCCAGCGCGCGGAGAACGACTTCGTGGGGATGCCGTGCGGGATCATGGACCAGTCGGCAGTGATGCTGGCCGAACGCGGCCGGGCGCTGTTCCTGGACTGCCGGTCGTTCGAGACCACCAGTGAGCCCTTCGACCTGGCCGCGTGGGGGTTGTCGCTGCTGGTGGTGGACACCCGGGCGCCGCGCCGACTGGTGGAGGGCGCTTACGCCGAGCGCCGTGCCTCGTGTGAGGAGGCCGCCCGCCTGCTGGGGGTGGCGGCCCTGCGCGACATCGGGGCGGACACGCTCGCTGCGGCGCTGGGACGGCTGCCGGACGAGCGCACGCGTGCGCGGGTGCGGCACGTGGTCTCCGAGAACGACCGGGTCCTGCAGGTGGTGGAGTTGTTGCGCGCGGGGCGTGCGCGCGAGGTGGGGCCGTTGTTGACAGCCTCGCACGTGTCCCTGCGCAACGACTACGAGGTCAGCGTGGCGGAGGTGGACACCGCGGTGGAGGCGGCGCTGTCGGCGGGCGCGCTGGGCGCGCGGATCACCGGCGGCGGGTTCGGGGGATGTGTGATCGCGCTCGTGGACGCCGACCGGGTGGACGCGTGCGGGAACGCGGTGCGTGCGGCCTTCGCAGAGCGCGGGTTCGGTGCGCCGGAGGTGTTCACGGCCCTGCCGTCACGGGGTGCCCGGCGCCTGCTCTGACCGTCCCGGCCAGCGGCGGGGGGNTTGCGGTGCCCGCCGGTTCGGGGTCGTGCGATGAGGTGAAGGGGGGTTGCCGCAGGCGGCTCGGACGGTGAGGCTCGTCGGCATGACGATGCTGGTCGACGGCCACAACGATCTCCCCTGGGCGATCCGGCAGCAGTACGGCGACCTGGACCGCGTCGACCTGACCACGGTGGTGCCGGACCTGCACACCGACCTGACCCGTCTGGAGGCCGGCGGTGTGTTCGGGCAGTTCTGGTCGGTCTACGTCTCTCCGATGCTCTATCAGGGTCCGGCGGCGGTGGCCGCCACGCTGCACCAGATCGACCTGGTCCGGCGCCTGATCGCCCGCCACCCCGACCGGTTGGTGCTGGCGACCACCGCCGAGGAGGTCGAGAACTCCGGCGGACGCGTCGCGTCCCTGCTCGGGATGGAGGGCGGGCACTGCATCGACGACTCGCTCGCGGTGCTGCGGACGATGCGCCTGCTCGGGGTTCGCTATCTGACCCTGACCCACAACAGGAACGTCGGTTGGGCCGACGCGGCGACCGACGAACCGGTCCTGGGCGGGCTCTCGGGCTTCGGCGAGCAGGTCGTGCGCGAGATGAACCGGCTCGGCATGCTGGTCGACCTCTCCCACGTCTCGCCGGACGTGATGCGGCACGCGCTGCGGGTCACCGCTGCACCCGCGATCTTCAGCCATTCCTCCGCCCGCGCGGTCTGCGACCACGTGCGCAACGTGCCCGACGACGTGTTGGAGACCCTGGCGGCCGGTGAGGGGGTGTGCATGGTGACGTTCCTGCCCGCGTTCGTCTCCCCCGCGGTCGCCCGGTGGCATGCCGAGGCCAGGCGGGAGGCCCGGCGCCAGGGGGTGGCCAAGGGCGAGGCGGCCTACGACGCACTGATGGCCCGGCTCGCCGAGCGGTCGCCCCCACCGGTGGCCACCCTGGCGCACGTCGTCGAGCACGTCGAACACGTCCGCGAGGTCGCCGGCATCGACCACATCGGCATCGGAGGCGACTACATGGGGGACGACCCGATGCCCGAAGGGTTGGAGGACGTGTCGGGCTACCCACGGCTCTTCGCAGCCCTGGCCGGGCGCGGCTGGTCCGACGCGGATCTGGCCAAACTCGCGGGCGGCAACGTCCTGCGCGTACTCCGGGCGGCGGAGGACGTCGCCGACCCAGGGTTCGGGTAGCCGTCCGAGGGGCTCTGGTTTCACGGCGTGGCGTATGTCACCCTTGAAGTCGGTGATTGGCAACACCTCCGAGTGTCGATGAACGCGGGCCGGTCCACCCGCGCGAAGGGTCGGCCGGCTCTCCAGCGAGCGGAGCAGAGGCGGCCCCCACATGACCGCTACGCGCGGCCCCCACACGTCCCCTACTCCACGGCGCCCCACCGAGCACGAGATCTCGCTGTACGGAGCGTGGGAGCAGTTCGTACAGGGCGAGAACGAGATCCGCGGGGTTCGTCCCGAGGTGGCGATCTCCTGGCAGCGCAGCCGCGACCAGTACAACGTCGACCCCTATCTCTCCGAGGCCCCGGTCGCGGTGAGCGAGGTCGCCCATTCCCTGGAACACGACGTCGTCTTCACCGAACTCGGATTCCGTGCCGCTTCCATGGCGCACGAGGTGGCCGGGCTGGGCGGGATCGTCACGGTCGCCGACGCCAACGGCAGGCTCCTCGCCGAGTGGGGCGACAAGCAGACCCGTGCGGTCGCCGCCGGCGTCGGTCTCGCGCCCTGGTACTGCTGGTCCGAGAGGGCCGTGGGCACCAACGGCATGGGCACCGCGCTGGCGGCGCAGAGTGTCGTGGTGGTGCGGCGCGAGGAGCATTGGTGCCAGGCCTTCCACGACTGGTCCTGCGCGGGTGCGGCGGTACGCGACGCGGTCACCAAGGACCCGATCGCCGTTCTGAACATCTCCTGCAGGCGCGGTGACCTGCCGGCCTCGGCGGCGACCTGGCTGGGCAACGCCGCCACCCACACGCAGAGAAGGCTGCGGATGCGCGCCCGCGACGGCGGCGCCGAACTGCTCGCCGCCTTCAACCACGGCCGGGGCCTGTCGAGGGCACCGCTGGCCGCGGTCGACACCGCGGGCAAGGTGGTGATCGCCGACGACAGGGTGGCGGCACTTCTGGGGGTCCCCGCCGACTCCCCCGCCGTCGACCCCGTGGTGCGCTGGAACCCGCAGTTGCCCGAGCTCATCCGCGCCGCCCGGTACGCGACCCAACGCGCCGGGCGCGACTCCGACTGGGTCGGTTCCACACAGATCTGCACGCACCTGGCCGACGAACCCTCGCCGATCGGGATCCGCCCGGTCTTCCAGTGCGGCAGCCTGGTCGGGCACCTGATCTCCTTCACCGCCTCCGACGGTGAGCAGGTGCCGGCCACCGACCCCGCGCCCCGTCCCCCGGCCGGCCAGGAGCCGCCGCAGCCGCGCCGTGTGGTCGGCATGCGGGAGAACCGGATGGTGCTGCTGCGCCATCCCGAGGTGACGTTGGCCGAGGCGGAGGGCAGCGACGTCTGGTTGACCACCGACCAGGGCAGGATGCAAGCCGCCTCGTCCAGCCTGGACAAGCTCGACCACGACCTGGCGTATACGGGTTTCCTGCGGGTGCACCGCCGGTACGTGGTGAACCTGAACCGGATCCGCGAGGTCGAGCGCCGGGACAAGGGCGAGCTGTTCCTGGTGATGGACGACCCCGAGAACACGATGGTGCCCGTCTCCCGGCGCAACACCCGCGCGGTACGGCAAGCCCTGGGCATCTGAGGTCCGATGGTGGAGGAACGGCATGCCCCAGAACCCGGACGCCTACGTCGACAAGACCTATGACCAGGCCCTCGGTGCACGCCGACGGAGCGGACGACCCCGGCACTCGGTGGCGCGCGGGGCGTCGGGCACGGATCCCTACCGCTGGTGGCCCGGCCGGCTCGACCTGCGCGCCCTCGATCGGCCCCGCCGGGACGCGGGCCCGTGGGAGGACGGGTTCGACTACGCCGCCGAGTTCGAGACCCTCGACCTGGACGAGGTGGCCCGCGACATCGACCGGGTGCTGACCACGTCGCAGGAGTGGTGGCCGGCCGACTACGGCCACTACGGACCGCTCGTGCTGCGGATGGCCTGGCACTGCGCCGGCACCTACCGCGCCCGGGACGGCCGGGGCGGCCCGAACGCGGGCCTGCAGCGCTTCGCCCCGCTGAACAGTTGGCCGGACAACCGCAACCTGGACAAGGCCCGCCGGCTGCTGTGGCCGGTCAAGCGTAAGTACGGACGCAGGCTCTCCTGGTCGGACCTGATGATCTTCGCGGGCAACCGCGCGCTGGAGTCGATGGGTCTGCGGACCTTCGGGTTCGCCGGCGGACGCGAGGACGCTTGGGAACCCGACGAGACCTACTGGGGGCCCGAGGACACCTGGTTCACCGACGAGCGCCACAGCGGTGTGCGCGACCTCCAGGAGCCGCTGGCGGCCAGCGAGATGGGGCTGATCTACGTCGATCCCCAGGGCCCCTCCACCCAGCCCGACCCGCTGGCTTCGGCCCGCGACATCCGCCAGACGTTCGGACGGATGGGGATGAACGACGAAGAGACGGTGGCGCTGATCGCCGGCGGGCACACCTTCGGAAAGACCCACGGCAGGGCCGACCCCGCCCGGGCGCTCGGGCCCGAGCCCGAGGCGGCCCCGCTCGAGGCCCAAGGGCTGGGTTGGGCATCCTCGCACGGCCAGGGCAAGGGCGCGGACGCCGTGGGGAGCGGGTTGGAGGGGATCTGGACGGCCGCCCCCACCGAGTGGGACCACACCTTCCTCGAGACGCTGTTCGCCCACGACTGGGACGTCGAGCTCAGTCCCGCTGGGCAGTGGCAGTGGGTGCCGAGCAACGGCGCGGGGGCCGGCACGGTTCCGGACCCGTTCGACCCCTCGGTCACCCATCACCCCACGATGCTCACCACCGACCTCGCCCTGGCCGAGGATCCGGGGTACGAGCAGATCGCCCGGTCCTTCCTCGCATACCCGGACCGGTTCGCGGACGCGTTCGCGCGGGCGTGGTTCAAGCTCACCCACATCGACATGGGGCCGATCCACCGCTACCGGGGGCCGCTGGTGCCCGCCGAGCGGCTGATCTGGCAGGACCCGGTTCCCGAGGTCGACCACGAGCTCGTCGGGGCCGGGGACATCGGTGATCTGAAGGGTCGGATCCTCGGTTCGGGGATCTCGCCCGAGCGCTTGGTCCTGACGGCCTGGGCGTCGGCCTCGACCTACCGCGCCAGTGACGGGCGCGGCGGGGCCAACGGCGCACGCATCCGCCTCGAACCGCAGCGCAGCTGGGAGGTCAACGACCCCGACGCGCTCGGAGAGGTGCTGGGGGCGCTGGAGCAGATCCGGGTGGCGTTCAACAGCTCCCGTGAGGACGGCAAGCGCGTCTCCCTGGCGGATCTGATCGTGCTCGGAGGCTGTGCCGCGCTCGAGCACGCCGCGGGCCTGGCCGGCCACGACGTCGAGGTGCCCTTCCGGCCGGGGCGTACCGACGCGGCGCAGGAGTGGACCGACCCCGACTGGTTCGCCGTGCTCGAACCGGCCGCCGACGGGTTCCGCGACCACGTCGGCGAACAGGCCCGCGCTCCGGCCGAACGCCTGCTCGTCGACCGGGCCCGGCAGCTCACCCTGAGCGCGCCGGAGATGACGGTCCTGCTGGGCGGATTCCGGGTGCTCGGCGCGACCCGGGGCCGGTCGGCCCTGGGCGCGTTCACCACGAGGCCGGGTGCGCTGACCAACGACTTCTTCGCCCACCTGCTCGATCCGGACACCGAGTGGGCTCCCCGGCACGACCACCGCGGGGTGACGGTCTACGAGGGGCGCGACCGGCGTACCGGTGCACTCGAGTGGGTCGGGAGCAGGGTGGACCTGGTCTTCGGCTCCCACTCGGAACTGCGCGCGCTGGCTGAGGTCTACGCGGCCGACGACGCCGAGGACCGGTTCGTCCGCGATTTCGTGGCCGCGTGGGACAAGGTCATGTGCTTGGACCTGCCGACGGTCACCGCGGGGGGATAACGGCCGTCACGCATGTGCCAGTCACAGACGTCACCCCTTCCGACGTGACCGGCGTCACTGTGAGCGGTCCCGCCCGGGCTGCGAACGGTGCCCTTCCGGGGCCGGGCGGCGAGGGCTACCGGACGGACCCACCGGTGCATAACGTGGCGATCCACTCCAGGCTTCACTGGCGCAATCTCCACGAGGAGGTGATGTCCGATGACGATGGCTGACGTGCCTGAGGACCTGGTCCGCGGGCTCGGATTGGACACCCAGAACGCAGCGACCATCGGGCAGGTGCTCGGCACCGGTTCCATCGCGGAAGCGACGGTGCGCGAGGACGGAACGATGGAAGCCACCGTCCGGATCAAAGAGGACTCGATCAGCTGGGATCCCGCGATCCTGGTCCTGCCCCGCGGCGGCGACCTCGAGCTGACCGTCATCAACGACGACAAGAACACCCACGCCTGCCTGCTGCCCAGCAACGGCGACCAGAAGTTCCTCTGGCTGCTGAACCACTCCAAGGGCCGGGCCAGGATCAACCTCGACGGCCCGGGTTACTACTGGTACAGCTCCCCGGGCGGCAACGACGAAGGGCGCGGTCTCACCGCAGCGATCGTCGTGCAGGGCGAGGTCCCTCCGGAGGCGCGCCTCGACCGGCCGCCCCAGCCGCGTCCGACCAAGGGGGACAACTCATGACGGCCGAGTACATCGACGCCGGTGAGGCGATCGACCACGGAGCGCTGAGCGCGGTCAAGGGCACCGCACCGAGGACGAGCAACGTCGACTACGAGCGCCTGCGCACAGCACGGTCGGAGCCCGACAACTGGATGACCTACTTCGGTGCCTATGACGGCCAGCGGTACAGCCTGCTGGACCAGATCAACACCGAGAACGTGCGCAGGATCGGGCCCGCGTGGATCTTCCAGGCGGGGATGTCGGGCCACATCGCCGGTGCCTCCACCTACGCCTTCGAGGCCTGTCCCCTGGTCGTCGACGGCATCATGTACGTCACCGGCTGGGACGGCTGGTTCTGGTGCCTGGACGCCGCGACCGGCAAGGAACTCTGGCGCTACAAGCACGCGGTGCCCTTCGACGTCTCGCTGTGCTGCGGCAACGTCAACCGCGGCTGCGCGGTCGCCAATGGACGGGTCTACTTCGTCACCCCCAACGCCCAGCTGGTCTGCCTCGACGCCACCAACGGCGACAAGATCTTCCAGAAGACGATCGGTGACGTACGTGCCGGGGAGAGCGCCTCGCTGGCCCCCACGGTCATCAAGGACACCCTCATCACCGGCAGCGCCGGCGGCGAGTTCGGGGTCCGCGGCCACGTCGACTGCTGGGACCTGGAGACCGGCGAGCACCGCTGGCGCACCTACATGGTGCCCAAGCCGGGCGAGCCCGGCGGCGACACCTGGCCCGACGACGAGGCCTGGGCGCGCGGGGGCGGCAACCACTGGTGCACGGGCACCTACGACCCGGAGCTGAACCTCTACTACGCCGGTACGGGCAACCCGGCCCCCGACTTCGACGGCGACGTGCGCCCGGGCGACAACCTCTACACCGACAGCGTCGTGGCCCTGGACGTCGACACCGGCGAGATCCGGTGGCACTACCAGTTCACCCCGCACGACCTGTGGGACTACGACTCCACGATGGAGATGACCCTCTTCGAGCGGGACGGCAAGAAGTTGCTGGGCCACTTCGACAAGAACGGGTACTTCTTCGTCCTGGACCGCACCAACGGCGAGCTCCAGCACGTCAGCCCCTTCGTCGACCGGATCGACTGGGGTGTCATCACCCGCGACGGCAAGGTGACACCGCGCAAGTACCCCGACAAGGAGGGCGACCCGGTCCACTTCTACCCCGGCCCGGCCGGAGCGAAGGAGTGGACGCACGCGGCCTACCACCCCGAGCACGACATGTTCTACGTGCCGGTCGCGGATGTGGGCGCCACCGCCACGCGGAGACGCCGGGAGTTCAAGGAAGGCATGCCCTACTGGGGTGCCGCCGTCCAGGTGGACATCGACGACATGGCCGGCTCGATCAGCGCCTTCGACTCCCACGGTGAGGAGAAGTGGCGCCACCGCCTCGACCATCCGATGGCGGCCTCGGTGCTGGCCACCGCGGGCGACCTCGTGTTCGCTGGCACGCCGACGGGTGAGTTCCTCGCGCTGCACGCCGAGACCGGCGAGAAGTTGTGGGAGTTCCAGTGCGGCAGCGGCCACCACAGCAGCCCCTCCACCTACACCGTCGACGGCAAGCAGTACATCGTCGTGCCGGTCGGCTGGGGCGGATGGCTCGAGGGCATCATCCCCGGAATGCTCGGCGCGGGCCACGGCAGCGCGTTGATCGCCTTCGCCCTACCCGACTGAGCCTTCGCTCCGTCCGACCGATCCAGGGCACGACCGGGTCGGCCCGACACGACGACCCGGCGAGAAAGGAGAACACCATGGAGCAAGTGAAGACGTGGGAGTCCCCCACCGTCACGGAGGTCAGGGTCTCCGCCGAAGCGACCGCCTACGTGGCCGTGGCGGTGTGGGAGGACTGACCACCAGTAGGGGCGGGCGCCGGGCTCTTCGGCCCGGCGCCGGCCCCTCGGCCCTCTCGTTCGGACGCTGGGTCCTCGGATGCGAACTCTCCCGGAAGGGGTGATCGGCGCGTGTGGGTGCGGGTGCTGGGTTCGGCCGCCGGAGGCGGGTTCCCCCAGTGGAACTGCACCTGCCCTCCGTGCCGTGCTGTGCGGTCCGGGTCGCGGCCCTGCGTGCCGCGTTCGCAGTCCTCGATCGCGGTGAGTGCCGACCGGAGTCAGTGGTACCTGCTCAACGCCTCACCGGACATCCGGTCGCAGATCGAGGCGTTCCCGGCTCTGCACCCCGACGACGGCCGGGTGGTGCGGCTGCAGGCGGTGCTGCTCACCGACGCCGAGCTCGACCACACCCTCGGCCTGCTGCTGATGCGGGAGGGCCGGGGCCTGCAGGTGCACGCCACCGAGTCGGTGTACAAGACCCTGACGAGCGGTACGGGGGTGTGGCCGACGCTGGAGGCCTACTGCCCGGTCACGTGGCAGCCGGTGATCCCCGGCGCGGAGGTGCCTCTCGGGGACGGGCTGACCTACCACGCCTTCGACGTGCCCACAGAGAAGGCGATGCGGTTCCCCGGCGCCTCGGGCCACGGCCGGGTCGTGGGTTACCGCATCACCGACAACCGCAACGCGAGGAGCGTGGTCTACCTGCCCGGTGTCCAGCACCTCACCGACGAGCTCCTCGAGGAGACGGACGGAGCGTCGGCGCTGCTGGTCGACGGCACCTGCTGGCGCGACGACGAGATGCCCGGCCTGGGCCTTGCCTCCAAGACCTCGCGCGACATGGGCCACGTGCCCATCGGCGGCCGGGACGGAAGCCTCGAGCGGCTCTCACCGCTGCCCGTCGACCGCAAGATCTACATCCACATCAACAACACCAACCCCATCCTGCTCGAGGACTCACCGGAGCGGGAGACCCTCGCCCGCCACGGCATGGAAGTCGCCGAGGACGGGCTGGAGCTGGAGATCTGAGGAGCGAGATGACCGCGGTACCGACATCCGATGCTCTGGCACCCGAGACCCTCTCACCCGACGCCCTGGAACAAGCGCTGCGCGCCCACGCCGAGCGCTACCACCACCAGCACCCGCTCCACCGCCGGATGAACGACGGCGAGTCCAGCAGGGAGGAGATCCGGGGCTGGGTGGCCAACCGATTCCACTACCAGGCGAACATCCCGCGCAAGGACGCAGCGATCCTCAGCAACTGCCCCGACCGCGAGGTCCGACGCCGCTGGGTACAGCGGATCGCCGACCACGACGGCACCACCGACGGGGGCGGCGGCATCGAGTCCTGGCTGCGGCTCGGTGAGGCCGTGGGCCTGTCCCGTGAGGAGATCACCGACGAACGGCACCTGCTGCCGGGGGTGCGCTTCGCCGTCGACGCCTACGTCACCTTCGCCCGCACCCGGCCCTGGGTCGAGGCGGTGGCCTCCTCGTTGACCGAACTGTTCGCACCCAACCTGATGGCCGAACGGCTCGCCGCGTTCGAGCGCCACTACACCTGGATCGACCCCGCGGGACTGGCCTACTTCCGGACGCGGATCGAGCAGGCTCCCCGCGACTCCGAACACGGCCTGGAGGTGGTACGCGAGCACTGCGTCACGCCCGAGAGCCAGGCGGCCGCGATCGCGGCGCTCTCCTTCAAGTGCGACGTCCTCTGGAGCATGCTCGATGCCATCGACCAGGCCTGTGGCGGGAACTGAGATGGCCGCGCCCGAGTCCGGCGACGCCGGGGTGACAGCAAGGCGCGACGCCGCCCGGCCCCGTCTGGCGAAGGGGGTCCGGATGCGTTTCGACGCCGCACGCGGCCGGTACGTGCTGCTCTCACCGGAGGCGATCCTCATCCTCAACCCCACGGGCACCGAGATCGTGAAGCTGTGCGACGGACAGCGCACCATCGCAGAGATCCGATCCGAGTTGCGCGACCGGTACGGCGAGATCGCCGCGGACGAGGCCCGCGACTTCCTCGACGACCTCATCGCCCGCCGCGGGATCGAGGTGAACGATGACTGACACCGCTGCCTCTCACCCCGGTGCACCGGACGAGGCGGTCGAACAGCCCTTCGGGCTCCTGGCCGAACTCACCTACGCCTGCCCGCTGCACTGCCCCTACTGCTCCAACCCGCTGGAGATGGAGCGCTACCGCGACGAGCTGAGCACCGAGGAGTGGAAGCGGGTCTTCACCGAGGCCGCCGACCTGGGTGTGCTGCAGCTCCACCTCTCCGGCGGTGAACCGATGCGGCGCCCCGACATCGCCGACCTGGTCACGTGCGCGAACGAGCTGGGCCTGTACACCAACCTGATCACCAGCGGACTGGGCCTGTCCGAACGTCGCGCCCAGCAGCTGCGCGCCGCCGGCCTCGACCACGTCCAGGTCAGCATCCAGGCTGACGAGGAGCACCTCTCGGACCGGATCGCCGGCACCAGGTCGTTCCGGCACAAGCTGGAGGTCGCGGCACTGGTGAAGAAGCTGGGCTGGCCGCTCACCCTCAACGTCGTGCTCCACCGGCAGAACATCGACCGGATCGACGGCATCCTCGAGATGGCCGACGAGGCCGGCGCCGACCGCATCGAACTCGCCAACACCCAGTACTACGGCTGGGCCGGGCTCAACCGGAGCGAACTGCTGCCGACCAGGGAACAACTGGCCGGGGCCGAGGCCGCCGTACGGGCGGCCCGGGAACGCCTCGGGGATCGGATGGAGATCATCTACGTGCTCCCCGACTACTACAGCCACTACCCCAAGCCGTGCATGGACGGGTGGGCCCGCCGACAGTTCACCGTCGTGCCCGACGGCGAGGCGCTGCCGTGCCCGACCGCTCACGACGTGGTCCGGGGACACGGGCTGACCCCGGTCAACGTGCGCGAGCACCCCCTGGCGTGGATCTGGCGGTCCTCGCCGGTCTTCCGGATGTTCCGAGGGACCGGCTGGGTG
>NZ_ANBF01000183.1 GCF_000341025.1 Nocardiopsis salina YIM 90010
CCCGCACCGACCCTGTCTGCCACCTCTCGCCCGACCACGAGCTGGTCACGGCTGCGGTGGAGGCGGCCAACGACCCCGACCGGCCGCGGACCGGCGAGCTGGTCCCGCGGCCCGATCCGCGCCGGCCCAGGGCGGGCACCGGCCGGCCTCCGGAGCCGGCCGACGGTGCGGACACGAACGGGACGACCACCACCCCCGTGACCGAACCATCCGTGACAGAACCGGCCGAGACCGGGCCGGACCGAACCAGGTGAGGACCGCACATGCAACAGGTTGAGGGAGTCGTCGCACGTAGCAAGGGCGCTCCGGTGGAGCTGGTGACGATCAGCGTCCCGGATCCGGGACCGGGCGAGGCGGTGGTGGCCGTGCAGGCCTGCGGGGTGTGCCACACCGACCTGCACTACCGGGAGGGCGGGATCAACGACGAGTTCCCGTTCCTGCTGGGCCACGAGGCCGCCGGGGTCGTGGAGGCCGTGGGACCGGACGTCACCGCTGTCGCGCCGGGGGACTTCGTGGTGCTGAACTGGCGGGCCGTCTGCGGTCAGTGCCGGGCGTGCGAGCGCGGTGACCTGCAGTACTGCTTCAACACACACAACGCCGCGCAGAAGATGACCCTGGCCGAGGGCCCCGACGCCGGTACCGAGCTGTCCCCGGCACTGGGGATCGGAGCGTTCGCCGAGAAGACCCTGGTGGCCGCCGGACAGTGCACCAAGGTCGACCCGCAGGCCCGTCCGGCCGCTGTGGGCCTGCTCGGCTGCGGCGTGATGGCGGGCCTCGGCGCCGCGATCAACACCGGCGGGGCGACCCGGGGCCGCTCGACAGCGGTGATCGGTTGCGGCGGCGTCGGCGTCGCCGCGATCGCGGGCGCGGCCCTGGCCGGGTCCTCGCCGGTCATCGCGGTGGACATCGACGCCGAGAAACTGGAGGCGGCCCGGGCGTTGGGTGCAACCCACACCGTGGACTCCTCCCGGTCCGACCCGGTTGAGGAGATCAAGCGGATCTGCTCCGGGACCTACGAGGGTGCCGAGGGCGCCGACCTGGTGGTCGAGGCGGTGGGGAGACCGGAGACGTGGAAACAGGCCTTCTACGCCCGCGACCTGGCGGGAACGGCCGTCCTGGTCGGGGTGCCCACCCCGGACATGACCGTGCCGGACCTGCCCCTGATCGACGTCTTCGGCCGCGGGGGCGCGCTGAAGTCCAGCTGGTACGGCGACTGTCTGCCGTCCCGGGACTTCCCGATGCTGGTCGACCTGTACCAGCAGGGCCGGCTGGACCTGGACGCGTTCGTGACCGAGGAGATCGGGATCGCCGACGTCGATGCCGCCTTCGAGAAGATGCACCACGGCGGCGTGCTGCGTTCGGTGGTGGTGCTCTGATGGCCGCCCGCATCGACCACACCGTCATCAGCGGTACGTTCTCGCTGGACGGGCAGACCCACGAGGTCGCCAACAACGTCTGGGTGGTGGGCGACGACGCGGAATGCGTCGTCATCGACGCGCCCCACGACGTCGACGGGATCCGCGCGGTGGTGGGCGGGCGGAAGGTCACCGCCGTCGTGTGCACCCACGCCCACGACGACCACGTGAGGGTGGCGCCCGCGTTGCGAGAGGCCGTCGGCGCGCCGATCCTGCTGCACCCCGCCGACCGGCCCCTGTGGGAGCTGACCCACACCGGCACCGAGTGGGACGAGGACCTGAGCGACGGGCAGGAGATCACCGTCGCGGGCACCCGGCTGAGGGTGCTGCACACCCCCGGCCACGCCCCGGGCGGGGTGTGTTTGTACGCTCCGGACCTCGGCTGCGTCTTCACCGGGGACACCCTCTTCCGGGGCGGGCCCGGCGCGACCGGACGCTCCTACTCCGACCTGCCCACGCTCGAGGCCGCCATCCGCGCCCGGCTCTTCGCACTGCCCGACGACACCGTCGTCCGTCCCGGCCACGGCGACGGCACCACCATCGGTGCCGAGCGGGCGGCGATGGACGCCGACGCCGCCGGGGAAGGTTCGCCGGCGCGGCTGTCCGGAGAGGAGGGCACCCCCTGAGCACAAGAGCCACCTGGTTGCTGCTGATATACCGGGTACCCAGTGAGCCGTCCCGTCTGCGGGCCATGGTGTGGCGGCGGCTCAAGGCCGCCGGCGCGATCTACCTGGCCAACTCCGTCGCGGCGCTGCCGGAGTCGGCGTCGGCGGAACGGGCGATGCGCAAGTTGCGGGCCGAGGTCGAGGAGATGGGCGGTTCCGGCCAGCTCCTGCGGGCGGACACACTCGTCGGCTCCGAACAGATCGTCGCGGGGTTCAACGCCGCCCGCAACGCCGAGTACGCCGAGCTGCTCGGGCGCTGCGAGGACTTCCACGCCGAGCTCGAGAAGGAGACCAAGGCCGAGAAGTTCACCTACGCCGAGCTCGAGGAGAACGAGGAGGATCTGGCCAAGCTGCGTGCCTGGCTGGACAAGATCAGCGCCCGTGACACACTCGACGCGCCGCGCGGGGTGCAGGCGCGCGAAGCCGCCGAGGCGTGCGCCGAGGCGTTGAACGAGTTCGCCGAGCGTGTCTACGCCGCCGAACTCGACCACCACTCATCACCGCCCGGACCACCGCCGGGGACCTGACCGAACGCCGTGGGAACGGGGCCCTGAACCGATGGATCTGCCGGCGCTCGTCCTGACCTTCGGCACCGTCCTCCTTGCCGAACTGCCCGACACCACCTTTCTGGCCACGCTGGTCCTGGCCACTCGTTACAGGCCGTTGCCGGTATGGATCGGTGTCGCGGCGGCGTTCGCGGTACAGACCGCGATCGCGGTCGCCCTGGGGACAGCGGTGACCCTGCTGCCCCGCACCCCGGTCACCGCCGTCGCGGCCTGCCTGTTCCTTATCGGCGCGGTCATGCTGTTCCGGGAGGCTCGCGAACACCAGCGGGAGGCCGACGCCGAGGAGGAGGAACTGACCGAGGCCGAGGAGACCGTCGCCGCGAGGGCGGGGCCGGCCACCGGACTCCGGGCGGTCGCGACGTCGTTCGCGGTGCTTCTGTTCGCCGAATTCGGCGACCCGTCGCAACTGCTCACCATCTCCCTGGCGGCCCGTTTCGAGGCGCCGGTCGAGGTCTACGCGGGTGCCCTGGGGGCGCTGCTGACGGTGGGCACACTCGCGGTCCTGGTGGGACGGCGACTGCTGCGTGCGGTCAGGCCGCACCGGGTCTACTACGCGGGTGCGGGTGTGTGTCTGCTCCTGGCCGTCGGCGCCGCGTGGGAGATCGCCGGCGCCACGCTCTGAACCACCCCGAGGCGGCACGGAATTCCACACCGAAGAATAAATAACAGCCGTTAAGGACCGAATCTAACATGGACCAGGAATCGCCAGTGACCGCGGTTATGCACGCTACTGCGACGCTGAAACAAATCCCCTAGATCAGGGAAGACCAGGATTTACAGCTGGCACGGCCGACACTACGATGGAACCCCTCCAAGCGAAACAAGAATGAGGAGTCGCGGTGGGGTCCAATCCGACCAGAGGAAATAAGAAACGGGTGACCTGCGGTTTTTCTTCGGCCCTGGCCCTCACCCTTGCCCTCACATCATGCGGGGCTTTCGAAGACGACACCGGCGAGACGGACGAGGACGTTCTCACCATCTATTCCGGACGGGAGGAAGAGAACGTCGAGCCTCTCTTCGAGCAGTTCGAGGAAGAGACCGGCATCGAGCTCGACGTCCGCTACGGCGACAGCGCGGAGATGACCGCCCAGATCCTCGAGGAGGGCGAGGCCACGCCGGCCGACGTCAACTTCACCCTGGAGGTCGGCGGCATCAACGCCCTCGCCGAGGCCGGGCACATCGCCGCCCTCTCCGACGACGTGCTCTCACAGGTACCCGAGGAGTACCAGGCCGACGACGGTTCCTGGGTCGCCACCTCGGCCCGGGCACGCGTGATCGCCCACGACCCCGACAACCTCTCCCCCGACGAACTCCCCGAGGGCATCGACGACCTGACCGACGAACGCTGGCAGGAAGAGGTGGGTTTTGCCCCGAGCAATTCCTCGTTCCAATCCTTCGTCAGCGGCCTGCGGACGATCCAGGGAGACGACTGGACCGAGGAGTGGCTCGAGGAGTTCGCCGCGAACGACCCCGAGCCGTTCGACAACAACCGGGCCATCATCGAGGGCGTGGAGAACGGAACCGTCGATATCGGCATGGTCAATCACTATTACCACATCGTTCAGACCGAGGAGTTCGGTGAGGAGAACGTCCACTGGGAACCGCACCACATCACGGGCGGCGACCCGCTCGGCCTGGTGGTCATCGCCGGAATCTCGGTGATCGACAGCAGCGACATGCAGGACGAGGCGAACGAACTCGTCTCCTTCATGGTCTCGGAGACCGCGCAGCAGCACTTCGCCGACGACACCGCGGAGTACCCGATCCGCGAGGGCGTCGAATCGACCCAGCACGACCTCGTGCCCCTCAGCGAGCTCAGTCCCCCCGCGATGGAACTGGGGGAGGTCGCCTCGATGGAGGGGACCCTGGACATGCTGCAGAACGCCGGCCTGCTGTGACGGGCCATGCCTGAGCACACCGAACACGACGACCCGCCCCGGGCGACACGGCCCGGGCGGGTCACCGCCGTGAGGACGTCACTCCTGCGGCGGGCACCGGTCCTGTCAGCGGCGTCGGTCGCGGTCGCCGCCTTCGTTCTGGTGCCGCTGTCCTACCTGGTGCTGCGTGCGTTCGAACGGGGCTTCGGGGTCGCGGTGGACCACGTGGCCTCGCAGCGGACCGCCGAGCTGTTGTGGCGCACGGGACTGCTCGCCGGCTCGGTGACCGTCGCGTGCCTGGTGATCGGCGTCGCGTGCGCCTGGCTGACAGCCCGCAGCGATCTGCCGTGCCGCCGCACCATGGGCGTGCTGTTCGCACTGCCGCTGGCGACCCCGACCCTGGTCACCGCCCCGGCCTGGATCTCGATCCGGCCGGATCTCGCGGGCTTCGCCGGAGCGTTCCTGGTACTGACGCTCGGCACCTACCCCTACGTCATGCTGCCGGTGATGGCGGCACTGCGCGGCGGCGACCTGGCCACCGAGGAGGTCGCCAGGTCGCTGGGAAAGAGCGCCGTGCGCACGTTCTTCCTGGTGACCGTGCGGGGAGTGCGCCCCGCCGTGCTGGCCGGGGGGTTGCTGGTGACGCTCTACGTGCTGGCCGACTTCGCCGCCCCCTCGCTGATGCGCTACGAGACCCTCACACTCAACATCTTCGTGAGCTACCGGTCGGGGTTCGACCGCACCCCCGCGGCGATCTTCGGGTGCGTGCTCGTGCTGGTGGCGGCGGCCGTCATGATCGCGGAACGGCGGGCACGCGGCAGGGCGGCCCATTTCGGTCAGGTGCGCGTGGGCAAGGGTGTGGCGGGACGCCCGCCGNTTCGTCGCCTCGATCGCCCTCCTGGTGGCAGCCCTCGGGGTTCCGGTCGCCACCGTGGCGGGCTGGTTCGTCGCCGGGAACTCCCGCGGCTTCAGCCCGGACCGGTTGGTCGAGGCCCTCTGGAACACCCTCTCGTTCTCCGCGATGGGTGCCCTGACCGCGGTGGCTCTGGCCTTCCCCGTGGCGATCCTGGCCGCTCGACACGACGGGCGGTTCGCGCGCTTCCTGGAGTCGATCGGCTACATCGGCTACGCCCTGCCCGGCATCACGATCGGGCTGGCCTTCGTCTTCGGTGGCATCCGACTGGTCCCGGGGTGGTATCAGGAGACCCCGCTGCTGATCCTCGCCTACGGCGTGCTTTTCCTGCCCCTGGCGATCGCGGGGGTCCGAGCAGGGGTGGCGGCGGCGCCCCCGCGCCTGGAGGAGGTCTCGCGTTCGCTCGGCAAGGGCAGCGCCGCCACCCATGCGAGGGTGACGCTGCCGCTCGCCACGCCGGGTATCGCGGCGGGGGGGGGGCTGGNTCTTCCTCACGGCGGCGAAGGAACTGCCCGCGACTCTGCTCCTGCGACCGACCGGCGCCAACACCCTCGCCACCGAGATGTGGGCGCTGACCAACCGCATGCTCTACGGCGCGGCGGCACCCTACGCCCTGGCGCTCATCGTGATCGCGATGATCCCCGCCCTGGTCCTGGGCTTCGCCGTGATCGAACGGACCGAGAAGGAACGCAGGACCGCCGCGCGGTTGGCCGTGCCGGTGGGCACACACCCTCGAACAGGGCGAGGAAGGTGAGCAGTGATGGCAGAGGTGGAGCTCCGAGGGATCCGTGCGGGTTTCGGCGGTCCACTCGTGCTCGACGGTGTGGACCTCACCGTGCCCAGCGGATCCATCGCCGCGGTCCTGGGGCCGTCCGGATGCGGCAAGACGACCCTGCTGCGCACCATCGCCGGTTTCCACCAACCGCTGGACGGCCGGGTGCGGATGGACGGCCGCGTCGTGGCGAGCTCGCGTGACCACGTACGGCCGGAACGGCGCGGGGTCGGCATCCTGCCTCAGGAAGGGGCCCTCTTCCCGCACTTGTCCGTCGCCGGCAACGTGGCCTTCGGCCTGGGCTCCGGGCGAGGCTCACGCGAACGTGTCGAGGAGATGCTCGACCTGGTGGGGCTGAGCGGTTTCGGCCGACGGATGCCCCAGGAGCTCTCCGGAGGCCAGCAGCAGCGGGTGGCCCTGGCCAGGGCCCTGGCCCCTCGGCCCCGGTTCGTGCTGCTCGACGAACCGTTCAGCTCGCTGGACGCCGGACTGCGCACCGAGCTGCGCGAGGACGTCGTGCGGGTTCTCAGGGTCTCGGGGACGACCGCGATGCTGGTGACCCACGACCAGGCCGAGGCGATGAGCATGGCCGACCTGGTCGCGGTGATGCGCGGCGGGAGGATCGCGCAGGTCGGAGAGCCGAGAGAGGTCTACGCGCGTCCGGCCGATCTCGACGTCGCGCTCCTGCTCGGTGACGTGATCGTGTTGGACGCCTCCTCCTCAGGGGCGCTCCGGTGCTGTGGCCTGGAGCTGGACCGCACCGACGGTGCCGAGGGCGGGGCCGCGGGGGCCGACCCCCACCCGCCGGTGGCAATGCTCCGGCCGGAACAGGTGCGGGTGCGGCCGGCCTCCGAGAACGCGGGAGAGCAGGCCAACGCCGTCGTCACCGACGTCCACTTCTACGGTCACGACGCGGCCGTGTTGCTGCAACCACTCGGCCGGGCGGACAGCGCCGTCCTCAGCAACAACGGCCGCCTGCGGGCCCGGGCCCACGGGCCCACGCCGCTGCGGCGCGGCTCTCGCGTGCGCGTGGACATCGACGGCCCCGCCGCGCTCGTCGGAGGCAACGCCGTCGCTGAGTGGCGGAGCCGCACCGCACCGCCCTCCGTGTCCGCAACGCCGAACCGCTCGGAGACGGTCACCCCGGGCCCCCACGTCTCCATGGCCCAGGGCTATTGAGCCGCAGGTGGCGCACCTACGCTCCCCGCGACCGGCCGCGGCCCGCGGCTGTGCTTCGATCTGCGTCCCCGCACGGGGCCCGCAGTCAGTCGGCGTTGCCGATGAGGGCCTCGGCCTCCTCCAGGGCGCTGTCCTGGTGCGCTCCGTCGACCACAGTGAGCCGGCGGTGCAGCACGAAGAAGACGACCAGGGCCACGGCCAGGGCACCGGCCCCGTAGAGGTAGGGCGCGGAGGCACCGAGCGCGGCACCGGCGGCCGAGGCCACGGGTGGGGCAACGGCGCCGCCGAGGAAGCGGATACCCGAGTAGGCCGAGGACGCGACCGGGCGCGGCAGGTCGGTGGCGGCCATGGACGACTCGGTCAGGACCGTGTTCATCACGCCGAGGATCAGGCCGGCCGCGATGATGAGGACCACCAGGACGGGCGCGAAGTCCACCAGCAGAGCGGCCAGCACCAGCACGACCAGAAGGCTCACCAGTCCGTGGGCGATGACGGTGGTGCGCTTGAACCTCGCGGTCAGGGCCGGTGCGGCGATGACCGAGGTGAGCGCCAGTCCGAGGCCCCAACCGAAGAAGGTCAGTCCGATGCCCATCGCGTTGAACCCGAGCGGGTACGGCGACCAGGCCAGCACCACGAAGAACGCCATGTTGTAGAAGAGCGCCACGAGGGCGAAGGACAGCAGCGGCAGCCGCGTCAGTCCCGTGAAGGCCGCGAAGAGAGGGGTGTGCACCTTCTCCGCGGCGTGCTTGCGCAACAGGAGCAGGATCGCCACGAACGCGCCTGCCATGAGGACGGAGGTGCCGATGAACGGCGCGCGCCAGGACAGGGTTCCGAGCAGGCCGCCCGCCAGCGGTCCGACTGCCATGCCGACGCCGATGGCGGCCTCGTAGAGGATGATCGCGCCGTCGGCGTCGCGCGACTCGCTGATGATCGTGGACAACGCCGTGGAGATGAACAGGGCATTGCCCAACCCCCACAGCGCGCGGAAGGCGATGATCCACGCCACGGTCGGGGCCAGGCCGGAGGCCAGCGAGAAGGCCACCACCACGGCCAGGCTCAGCAGCAGGGTGTTGCGCGCGCCCAGGCGGCCGGAGACCCAGCTGCTGAAGAACATCGCTACGGCGGTGATGAACAGGTAGGAGGTGAACAGCAGCGACGTCTCGGTGGGTGTGGCGTGCAGTTCCTCCGAGATGGCCGGGAGGATCGGGTCCACCAGGCCGATGCCCATGAAGGAGACGGTCGCGGCGAAGGCCACCGCCCAGACGGTCCGGGGCTGGTTCCACCAGCGCCCGCCCGGGGCCTCCTTCTTCAGGGCCGATAACTCCTCGTCGGTCTCGATACTCATCCGTGATCTCTCTCGGGGGGCGTCGACGCCCCCGGTATACGGCTTTCCAGGATGCGGACGGTCTCTTGGAGGGTGCGGCGTTCGGCCTCGCTGAGCGGGGCGACGTCCACGAGCAGACGCTCGACGATCTCCTCGGCACGGTTGCGGATCTGTTCGCGTCCCGCGTCGGTGACGGTCACGAGCGTGACCCGCGAGTCGTCGGGATCGTGCGAACGGGTGGCGAAACCCTGTTCGACGAGGAGATTGATCGTCTTGGTCATCCCCGGCTGGCTCATGTGAGCGGCGGCGGCGAGGTCGCCGACCCTCTGGGACCCGTGGTCGGTCAAGAGCCCGAGGACGCGGTAGTACGAGGGCGAGTGGCCGCCCGGGGTGCGCGTGGAGGCGAGGCGATTGAGCACGTACACGCGCTCGAGCAGTGCTGTCAGTACCTCGCCGGACGACGGAGTTCTCTCAACCACCCCGCGACAATATCACCGGGTTATATAACCCAGCAAAGATTCACCCCAGGACCAGGCAGTGCAATGGCACACACGCCGCACGGCAGAAGGGAACGCGCCGGAGGAAAGGCCCGCAGGGGCGCGTCGAACTGCTCGACTGCGGGCACTACCTCCTGGAGTCATTGCGACGAGGTCGTCCACGCCATCGGGGACCGGCGGACCTCCTTCTGACTCCGGGCAACCCGATCGAGAGCAAGGAGCCGTCATGGCCGCAGAGGTCCCGCAGCACCGGGCGATCGGCTGGCAGCGCGCCGAGAACTCTCTGATCGCCGCAGGCATCGTCATGGCGATGATCGTGTGGGGGCAGCCGTGGTGGCTGCTGTTGGCCGCCTTCCTCGCCTTCGACCTCTCAGCGCTGGGTTACCTGGCCAACCAGCGGGTGGGAGCGCTCTTCTACAACGTCGTGCACAACCACACCGCACCGGCCGCCCTGGTCACGGCCTGGGCGGGTCTGCAGCTCGGCGGTGTCGACACCGTCTGGCCCCTGCTGCTCGCCGCCTGCTGGGCATTCCACGTCGCCGTCGACCGCGCCCTGGGCTACGGGCTCAAGCTCGGCCCCTTCACCCACACCCACCTCGGCGTCATCGGCAGAGCCCCGCGCGACGGCGCCGAACGTGCCTGAGCTCCGGCCCGGGGTTACAGCGCGCGCCCACGGGTAAGCGGGGAACGATCCGCACTCCCCCGTTCGGAAGCGAGGAGCACGTTGGGTTCACCCGAGGCCGCCTACCGGTCCGGCGAGGGCAGCCCCCTCGATGTCGACACCGCCTTCTACGACCGCCTGGCCGAAGACACCGAGGACCGCGAGCTCGTCGAAGGCTTCGTCCTGCCGATCCGCTCCGGCCGGGCGTGGGAGGTCCCCGCCGGGCACCTGTGCCGGATCTCCACCCCCGAAGGGGCCCAGGTCGGGGACCTCAACATCTGGAACCGGCACAACCCTCGCGAGCGGCTGTGGGCCTCGCGGACCCGGCAGTTGCAGAGCGCGCACGTGAGCCGGCACGACCGGTTGTGGTCGACCCTGCCGTACCTGCGCCCCCTGGTGACGGTCACGGGCGACACCCTGGAGTGGTACGGCGAGGACGAGGACGGCGGCCGGGTGCACGACCTGCTCGGGACCCGGTGCGACCCGTACGTGAACCGGATGCTCACGGGTGAGGACTCCGACCGGCACTGCCATTCGAACCTGACCCGCGCGGTGCTGCCGTACGGGCTGACCGAGTTCGACGTGCACGACGTTCTCAACGTCTTCCAGTGCACCGGCCTCAACGACCAGGACCGGTACTTCATGAAGGCCTCCCCCGCCCGGCCGGGCGACTTCTTCGAGTTCTTCGCCGAACAGGACCTGTTGTGCGCGCTGTCGACCTGTCCCGGCGGCGACCTGTCGGTTTCGCTGTGGGGGCCGGACGCCCGGGACCCGATCGACGTGTGCCGCCCGCTCGGGGTGGAGGTCCTGCGGCCCGGGGCAGGGCTCACGGACGGTTGGAGCGAGCCGGAGCCCGCGGCCTACAGGGGCCGGCACGGCCTCACCGGACCCGGCTGAAGACCGGCCCGGCGCGCCCGTGCCCTGCTCACTCACGAACACCACACCCGGACGCTCGGGGCCGGCCTGCTGCGCCCTCGGGGGACGATCCGCTGTCGCACCGGAACGGTCGGGGGCGACGGCCCTGTCGGCGAGATGTCCGGGAGAGCCGGTCACCCCTCGAACTGGGCGTGCGGCGGCGGGTTCTTCCTGGGACGCATGCGCACCTGCGGCAGCTCGGGGGCCGGGAGCCGGTCCAGCCCGTCGCGGTTCCTGCCCGGGCCGCCGTGGCCCACGTAGCCTTCGACGCGGCCGAACCGCTCGCCGTGTTCCTCCCACTCCTGACGGAACTGCCTGATCTCCTCGGTCGAGCGGCCCAGGAAGTTCCACCACATGATGACCTCCTCGTCGAAGGGGGCACCGCCCAGGAGCATGAGCCGGGCCTGCCCGTCACCGCCGTTGACGATGCGCAGGACCTCCGAGCCCACCCCGGTGTAGCCCACGGCGTCCTCGGGCACGTGCACTCCTTCGAGCGTGACGGCCTCACCCGTGTCCACGAGGAGACCGTGTTCGAACCCCTCGTCGACCTCGAGGGCGAGTTCGGCGCCGGCTTCGAGGCGGAGTTCGGCACCCACCAGCGGGGTGTACATGCTCACCGGCGAGCGCGAACCCAACAGCGAGCCGAGGAAGACCAGCGCGGAACCCCCGGCGAAGGCCACGGGTTCGGGGACGTGGTGTTCGAACTTGCGGCCGGCGCCGTGGCGGGCCTCCTCGGGCAGGGCGACCCAGAGCTGCACCCCGTGGAGCCGTCCGGTGTGGGGCGAGGAGGTCTCGGAGTGGCAGATGCCGGCTCCCGCCGTCATCAGGTTCATCTCGCCAGGCAGCACGTCAGCGCTGTTGCCGCCCGAGTCGACGTGGGCGATGGCCCCCTCGAACAGCCAGCTGACCGTCTGCAGCCCGGTGTGCGGGTGCGGCGCCACGTCCATCCCGCCGGTGGCCGCGACCTCGTCCGGACCGTAGTGGTCGACGAAGCACCACGCCCCGATCAGCGAACGCTGCCGCTGCGGAAGGGTACGGCGCACGTTCATCGCCCGCGGTCCGCCCAACGGCACGGCTCGCGAACTGATGATCTCGACCGGCGCCAGCCCCTCGCGTTCGGCCCACGGCCCCGGCAGGCCGCCGTCCGCGCACACCTGAGGGCTCGGGCGAGCCTCCTGGTTGGTCATTTCGGTGTCCCTCCTGATCGTGTGGGCACGCACCCGTGGGCGCGTCCGGGCGGTCTCCGACCCGGCGACGGATGCTCGGCGCCGGTCCTCAGTGTTCGGTACTCCGCACGCTGCCACGGCGCAGTTGCTCGGGATCCTCGCCCCGGACAACAGGCAGGAACCCCTGATCTGCGCTACGAATGCGCCCCGCCTCCTCCAGAACACGGTCCACGGAGGCCTCTGGGATGACGACAGCGCCGGAGCGGTCCACGAAGACGTGGTCCCCGGGGACCACCGTGACCCCGCGTACCTGCACCGGCACACCGGCCGCGTAGGGCGCTACTGTGTCACCTCCCCAGCGGGTGGCCTCGCCCGTGCACCAGGTGGCGTGAGGGCCATCGGCGAGCTCACCGAAATCGCGGATCCGGCCGTCGGCGAGGATCCCGGCCAAGCCGTTGTTGCCGACCCGGGACAGTTTCGTGGCGCCTCCGTGCGAAGCGTCCGGGTACCCGCCGCTCGACATCACCAGGACCTTTCCGGCAGGTTCGTCGCCGACCGCGCGGTAGAACCACCCGGCGAACCCGAGAGCGTTGCCTTCCTCGAGGTCGTCCCGGTACGGCAGATACTCGATGGTCGCTGCGGGCCCGAACAGCGGCCTGTCCGGGGTCGGGCTCACGAGGTCGAGGATGTCGGCGCGGTGCCCGTGGATCCGGGTCATCGCGTCGACGAGATCCGCGCAGCCGACCCTCTCCGGCATCACGCGCTGCGCCCCGGCCCGTTCCTGTTCGTACATGGTTCCCCCTGAGGTGGACGTTGCAGTCCGGCACACCACGTGCACGGCGGCCGCGTTCGGCGTGTGGTTCATTCGACACCGAACGTGGGTTCCGGTCCATTCCCCGATCGGTCGGCGCTCGGACTCGACGGATGCTCCGGGCCCAGCCCTCGGCAGATCCGGCCGGGCCCGCACCACCAGCTCAAGACTCACTCCTTGGTGGAGTGTGCCGCGTAGCTGGTCATCAGGTTCTTGTAGTCGGGGAGGTGGTCGGCGAAGAGAGCCCCCAGCCCCTCGACGTCGTTGCGCCAGTCCCGGTGCAGTTCACCGGCCGCAGCGAACCAGCTGGTCAGCTGGGCCCCGGCCGATGACATCCGGTCCCAGGCGGCGTGTCGGGTGACCTCGTTGAGCGTGCCGGAGGCGTCGGTCACGACGAAGACCTCGTAGCCGGCCTCGATGGCCGAGAGCGCCGGGAAGGCCACGCACACCTCGGTCACGACCCCCGCGATGATGAGCTGCCTGCGTCCGGTGGCCTCGACCGCCTGAACGAAGTCCTCGTTGTCCCAGGCGTTGATCTGTCCCGGGCGCGGGACGAAGGCCGCCTCGGGCAGCTTTTCCCGGATCTCGGGAACGATGGGTCCGTTGGGACCGTCCTCGAAGCTCGTGGACAGCACGGTCGGTAGTTCGAAGTAGGCAGCGATGTCCGCCAGCGCCAGGACGTTGTTCTTGAACGCGTCGGGATGCGCGTCACGAACCAGGGAAAGCAGTCCTGCTTGGTGGTCGACGAGCAGGACGGCCGCCTGATCCCGGTCCAGACGCTTGTACGATGTCGTCATCTCAGACACATCCTTTCGGTCCGGTGTGTTTCTCGGTTGCCCCGTGCGCAAGGCACGAGGCCGCTGGCGGTGGCAGGTTTCGGAAGTGGTCGCGCGGAAGAAGGTGGAGCCTCGGCCGCCTTGTACCAGCGGCCTCACTCACCCCCGGGGCGGGGTGGATCCGCCCTTGGCTGCACGGCCGGAGGCATCGCCCATGTGGCCCGGCGTCTCCCGGATCAGGCGCCCCTTCTGGAAGTCTTCGGCCGCTTGGATGATCTCGGCCTTGGTGTTCATCACGAAGGGGCCGTGCCGGGCCACCGACTCCCTGAGCGGCATACCGCCGATGAGCAGGACCTCCCACCCCTGCCCCGAGGCCTGGGGCTGGGTTGCGGCCGCACGCAGGGTCAGCGCTTCGCCCGCACCGAGCACCGCCAACTGGCCCTCCTCGAGGGGACGACCCTGGTTGCCGACGGTTCCGCGCCCGGAGAGGACGTAGACGAGTGCGTTGAAGTGCTCGGGCCAGCGCAGCGCGAGACGGGCGCCCGGGGCTACGGTGGCGTGGGCGTAGTTGATGGGTGTCCAGGTCGACCCGGGCCCCTGGTGGCCGTCGAGCTCACCGGCGATCACACGGACCAGCGAGCCCCCGTCATCGCTGGACAGGAGGGTGAGATCCCGGGAACCGATGTCCTGGTAGCGCGGCGGCGTCCACTTCGAGGCCCGGGGCAGGTTGACCCACAGCTGGACCCCGTGGAAGAGCCCTCCGGTGGCGACGAAGTCCTGCGGCGGCAGCTCGGAGTGCATCACCCCGGATCCGGCCGTCATCCACTGGGTTGAACCATCCTGGATGAGACCGCCCCCACCTGTGGAGTCGGTGTGCTCGAAAGCGCCGTCGAGGATGTAGGTGACCGTCTCGAAGCCCCGGTGCGGATGCCACGGAGCCCCCTTGGCCTCGCCCGGCGCGTACTCGACGGCGCCCAGGTGGTCCAGCAGGAGGAAGGGGTCGGCGAGGGAGAGGCCCGGTCCGGGGAAGGGGCGCCGAACCTCGAACCCCTCGCCCTCCAGGAACTTTCCGGCGGTGACCACCTGCGTGGCCTCACGCCAGCGTGTGTCGTGCTCCGGCAGCCCCGCCAAGCGGGGCAGGGTCAGGGTGTCGGCGGTGATGGCCGGCATGGGGACCTCCTCATGAAGTGGCCGGCGATGTTCATTCAACTTTGAAACAATACTGAAGCTCGACCTCGGCGCACACCACGGACGACACCGGAGGGAACGACTTCGGCATGCCCAGGACCGGCCACGGATCCCCGTGCACCGCCGGGAAGCAGCGCCAGCGAAGGCGTGATCGGTCTACCGCCTCAGCGCTTGTCTTTCAAATTTGATGCACTCATCCTTGCTTCGTGGAGCGGCACCTGTCAACCCTGCTGCGTGCGTAACTTCATTTTTGAAGGAGTGTAGGATCGACGTATGGGGATCGAGAGAAGTGAGACCTTCCCACGGGCATGGCGCACCTACATCGAGACGACCCTGCTCCTGGAGACACGGCTGGAAGAGGACATGCGAGCGACCGCCGGGATGACCCTGGCCGAGTTCAACGTGCTGCTTCTGCTGTCGGAAGCCCCGACCTGTCGTATGCGCATGGGACACCTCGCCGACCGGATGGTCTTCTCCCCCAGCCGGCTCACCTACCAGGTCAAGTCGATGGAGAAGCGCGGGCTGGTCCTGCGGCAGACCTCGGCCGAGGACAAGCGGGTCCACGAGGTCGTGCTCACCGCCATCGGTTTGGAGCGGTTCCGGGAAGCCGGTGAACACCACGCCGCCACGGTCCAGAACCTGTTCGACGGAATCGTCACGGAGGAAGAGCTGGTCATGCTGGAGCGTCTCTTCTCCCGCCTTCGAGGACAGTTGACTCAGGACTCTTCGGGCCCCGGCAGCACCGCACAGCAACCGGACCCACCCAGCTGACGCGCGAACCCCGCAGCGGGGAAATCGATGAGGAGGACCACCATGGGCAGCACCGAGATCGCCCGATGGAACGACCTGGCCGAAGGCGAGCCCCACCACGCGGTGGTCGCGAACGTGGACCTCGTGTTGCTGCGCGAGCCCGGAACAGAGAGCTTCTCCGTCATATACGGGCGCTGCCAACACCGCGGCGCCCTGCTCTCGGATGCCCAGGTCCATGGGAAACGCCTGGTGTGCGGCCTGCACGGGTCCTCCTACGACCTACGCACCGGCCGCAACACCAACCCCGCGCACAAGGGCGCCGACCTGCACAAGTTCATCGCCTGGCTCGCCGACGGCTCAGTGTGGGTGGACGAGGACGAGGTCGCCGCATGGGAGCAGGAGAACGCCCAGCCCTACCGCCGCTCCGCCTACCAAGGCGTCTACGCGGATTTCAAGGGCACCCCCGACGAGCCCCATAACGATGAGATCCGGCGCCTGGCGGCCGACGGCCTGGACAAGACCGGGCACCACGGTCCCGTCGCCGCCATGGGGGTTCCCGCCCGTGAACTGCCCTCCTGGCAGGACCTGCAGTTCGTCACTGCGCAACTGGCCACCCAGCCCCTGCTGGACGAGGCGCCCGTGGGCACCGACGTGGTCATCGGCCCCGGCTCCGAACGCCCGCTGCGCCTGGACATCCCCCTGCTGGTGTCCGACATGAGCTTCGGCGCCCTGTCGGAAGAGGCCAAGACCGCCCTGGCCAGAGGCGCCGAACAGGCCGGAACCGGGATCTGCTCCGGTGAGGGCGGGATGCTGCCCGAGGAAAAGCAGGCCAACAACCGGTACTTCTACGAGCTCGCCTCGGCACGGTTCGGGTTCTCCCTGGACAAGGTCGCCCGCTGCCAGGCCTTCCACTTCAAGGGCGGGCAGGCCGCCAAGACCGGCACCGGCGGCCACCTCCCCGGACACAAGGTCGCAGGCCGCATCGCGGAGGTCAGGGAACTGCCCGTGGGCGAGGGCGCGGTCTCCCCGGCACGTTTTCCCGACCTGACCGCACCGGCAGACTTCCGCGAGGTCGCCGCACAGGTGCGCGAGGCCACCGGGGGTGTGCCCGTCGGGTTCAAGCTCTCCGCCCAGCACATCGAACGCGACCTCGACGCCGCCCTCGAGATCGGGGTCGACTACGTGATCCTCGACGGACGCGGCGGCGGCACCGGTGCGGCACCGCTGCTGTTCCGCGACAACATCTCCGTGCCCACCATCCCCGCGCTCGCACGCGCGCGGCGCCACCTGGACGGGCGCGAGCGCGGGGACGTCACGTTGATCATCGCCGGGGGCTCCGGCTGCCCGCCGACTTCGCCAAGGCCCTGGCCCTGGGCGCCGATGCCGTCGCGGTCTCCAACTCCGCCATGCAGGCCATCGGCTGCCTGGGGATGCGCGCCTGCCACACCAACCTCTGCCCCGTGGGCATCGCCACCCAGGACCCGAGGCTTCGCTCACGCCTGCCCGTGGACGAGGCCGCCGAACGCCTGGCCCGCTTCCTGACCTCGTCCGTGGAACTGATGCAGGTCATGGCGCGCGCGTGCGGCCACAGCCACCTGAGCAGCTTCGCCCCCGAGGACCTGGTGGCGTGGAAACACGACCTGGCCGACCTGTCCGGCGTTGCGTACGGCGGCGTGCGCGACTGAGAGATCAGCGCGAGAAGCCGGTGAGGGGGCCGCAGGCGGCGGTCCCCTCACGTGTTGAGGCGCACACTTTCACCGCACGAACGGGAACCGGTCCCTGGACCGTGCCGCCGGGCATCCATGAGCCCGCGGCTAACCCCGGGGNGCGCGCTTCCCTTCGGGCTCGGCGGACCTCGATCTCGACCACTCCCGCGGTCACGAGGGTCAACAGGGTCAGGGTCACCAGGATCGGCAGCAGCGGGCCCACGGCCAGGAGGACGAACAGCAGGGCGACCGCGGCCACACGTTTGATACTGAACCTTCCTCCGGAGCGCAGGGTGAAGGCGATCTGCGCGAGCAGGTAGAGCGCGACCCCACCGGTCAGCGCGGCCAGGGGCACCCCGGTCAGGGGTTCGGAGAAGTGGTGGCCTGGGTCCCCCACGTATTCCAGGGCCTTCTTGAGCCCCAGGGCGGTGAGGAGGATGCCGGCGATCAGGGGCAGGTGCAGGTAGCTGTAGGCGTCTCGGGCCACGCGGGGCTGGTCGGCGACCGGCAGCTCGACGATGGCGTGTTCGGCGGTGGGGGCGTTCACCTCGAAATAGGCCCGCCACAGGGTGCCGGCGAGGCTGAGCCCGAGCACGGCCCCGAAAACGATCGGCCAGGACATCGAGAGCCCCGCGACACCGAAGCCGATCGAGAGCAGCGACTCCCCGAGCGCGATGATGAGGATGAGGGCGTGGCGCTCGGCGAAGTGCCCCACCGACCTGAGGCGCCAGCCGCGCGCCCCGCCCAGGAAATTTCCGAGGTAGTCGGCCAGCAGCGCCGCAGCCCACAGAGCGGTCTGCGTGGCTCCCTCCGCTGCTGCGGCCAACAGCAGCAGTGCGGTCGCGGCGAGCATCGACGGGGTGAACCTCATCAGTTGCGCCCGCAGCCCCGGGTCGCTTGCCGAGGCGATCCAGAACAGCACGAGATGGAGTGCGCGGAAGACGAAGTAACAGACTGCGATCAGCACGGACCCGGAGAGACCGCCGGGCGCGTCGTCGAACGCCTCGGGGATGGTCAACGCCAGGACGAACATGGTGGCCATCGCCACGAACATGGCCGCCCGCCCCGTCCCTTCGTCGGCCTTGACGAGGTTGCCCAACCAGGCGAAACAGACCCAGCTCCACCAGAGCACGCCCAGGATCAGGAGGCCTCGCAGGACCCCGTGCCAGCTCAAGTCGTCCGCCATGAACTCGGTGACCTGGATCAGGGCGAAGACGAAGACCAGGTCGAAGAACAGCTCCATGGGTGTGACCGAGGCGTTGCGGCCCGTCGGGCGCAGGCCTCCACGCAGAATGACCATGGCGACATTCTCGAACAGATTCTCGGCCGGCCCGACCGGAGGGCGGCGGCCCTCCGGAACCGTGGCCCACCGAGCGATGTTTCGCGCATCAGTGACAGACCAGGAGACCGGTGACATGAGACTGAACGAGGAAGCGTCGTGGCTGAGGCTGCGCGAGCACCTGCACGGGGTGCTCTGCACACTCCATCCGGAGCGGGGGCCCGACCCTCAGCCCGTGGTGTACGCGGTGAGCGAGGACGGGCACCTGGGGATCCCGATCGACCGCGTCAAGCCGAAGGCCTCGTCTCGGCTGCAGCGCGAACGCAACCCGGAATCCGACCCGCGCGCCGCCCTGCTCGTCGAGAACTGGGACCCCGACGACTGGTCCAGGCTCTGGTGGGTACGGGCGGGTCTCGAGCACGTGGGCGCACCCGGGAGACCGCTGCTCGAAGAGCTCAGCGATCAGCTCCAGGCCGGGTTTCCGCAGTACATCGACAAGCCCTTCCATCGCATCCTCGTGTGCCGCATCGTCCGACTCAGCGGATGGGCGGCGTCCGACGAGTGAGGTCGCCGGGGCCGGGCGTGGGGCCCGCGGATCTGAAGCACGGTCATGTCGGCTCGGGCGCTGAGGCCGGCCTCGCGGTCCTGAGTGCGGGGCCCTGGACGCAGAACAGGCGCCAAGGAGAGCCGGGGAGTGTGTGCTCGGACCCTGCCGGCCCGCTGAACAGGGCGCCCGAGAGCTGTCTCGGGGAGTTGGACGCGATGACCCGGAGCTCGGTGTTCAACAGGGCCGCCTCGTGGTCCATGCCGATCAGGACCGGCAGGAGGCGGGACTCCAGGCGCGCCGCGGGCACGTCCGCTCCGACGACACCGAGGAAGCGGCCTTCGGAGAAGACCGGGAGCGTGAAGGTCAGGATGTAGCGGTCGGTACCGCCGAAGTCGACGTGCGGACCGGTGATGTGCCGCCGTCCGGTCCGCTCGGGTAGACAGAACCATTCCGCACCGGCGTAGTCGTAGAAGTCCAGGCTGTCCGGGTCGAGGTCGACCTCGAGAAAGACCGGGACGGAACCGCGCTCGGGATACGACCACCACTCCAACCTGCGCGGCTGGTCGGCGAGCAGCCCCGGGCGCACGATGGCACCGGCGCCGACGACCAACTCGCTCTCGTGGCGCAACCACTCGAGCACGAAGGGACGAATGCCGGCGATGTCACTGCAGGTCGGCAACCTGTCCCTGGTGAGCGCGGCGTGGTGGCAGTCGATCACGCGGTGCTTCAACGCGTCCAGCGGGGCGAAGACGCGAGTACGACATCGAGGTCGTGCTGCTCGTGGAACTGCTCGCCGAACTCCTGCGGGACGGGCGCCTGACGCCCACGGTGCCGGTCGAGCGCACGATCACTTACCACGACCCCTGCCGGCTCAACAAGCGCAAGGGTGTGTGGGCTGAACCCCGCGAGATCCTGCGTTCCATCCCCGGGCTGGAGTTCCACGACGTGGACCGGGTGACCCAGTGGTCCTACTGCTCGGGGGGCGGGGGCGGACTACCGGTGGAAAAGCCCGAGCTGACCGCCGCGATCAGCTCCAGACGCCTGGACCAGGCCGCCGAACTCCCGGTCGACACCCTGGTCAGCGCCTGTCCCTGGTCGGAGCGCCCGCTGAGCGAGGCAGGCCGGTCCCGCGACATCGACGTGGTGGACATCCATGAGCTGCTCGCCGAATCGCTCGGGATCACCGTCGGCGGCAGCCGGGGAACCCGTGCGTCCGGCGGGGGCAAGGGCGGCTGCGGCGGGCAGTGCGGCTGCGGCGACACGGGAGGCGGCTCATGACCATCACCGACGAAGAGCTCACCACCGTGACCGATGCTCTGCGCGAGGTCCTGCGCGAGGACCAGGTCCTGACCGGACGGCCCGACCGGTTCAACCGGGCCAGAGTGCCGGCGCCCTTCCCGGTGCACCGCTGGGCCGAACGGCTCCCCGACCTGGCTGTGCTCCCCGAGAACACCGAGGAGGTCGCCGAGGTCGTCAGGATCGCCAACCGGCTGCGGGTCCCCGTGGTGCCGCGCGACGGCGGCACCGGGCTGACCGACGGGGCGGTGCCGCTGCGCGGGGGCATCGTCATCGACGTCAAGCGCATCAACGCCATCCACGAGATCGACACGGAGAACCGCACCTGCACCGTGGGGACCGGCATCAGCATGCTCAAGCTCAACGAGGAGCTGGCCCGCCACGGCCTGATCTACCCGGACGATCCCGCCTCCTACCCGTGCTCCCTGGTCGGTGGCCGGATCGGGACCAGCGGCTGGTCCCTGATCGGATCCCGCTACGGGCATACGCGCGACCTGGTGCTCAGCTTCGACCATGTGCTGCCCACCGGCGAGATCATGCACGTGGGCGACGGTATCGGCGGCAAGATCAGCAAGAGCTCCAGCGGCTACCAGCTCAAACACCTGTTCATGGGCCACCAGGGCACGCTCGGTGTGGCGACCCGGGCGACCCTGAAGCTCTACCCCAAACCCGAGGCGGAGTTCTCACCGTTCTTCGCCTTCAGCGACTACGACAGCGCGTACGCGTGCGTGGGTGCGTTCGCCCGCGCGGGCGTCGGCACCTTCTCGGGAGCCGTCCTCTTCGACGAGTGGAAGGTCGCCTACCTGCGCCGTGACGACGAGGCCTACATCCCGCAGCCGGCCGACGTGCGTGCGCTCGCGTGCTGCGTGCTCTACGGGCACGAGGACGAGGTCCGCATCGGGGCCCGCCGCCTGATGCGCATCGCCCGCGATCACGGGGCCCGCTATCTCGGCGACGAGATCTCCGAGGGCGACTGGGCCGCCCGGCACGACCGCTACGCCACCCCGTTGCACGGACGTACCAGGTCGGGGCAGGTGGTCCCGATGAGTTGGCACTGCGAGGACGCAGCCGTCAACTACACGAAACTGCCGCAGGTCACCCGGGAGTGGCACGCCATCATCGCCGACCTGCGTTCGCGGACCGACGTCTTCGACGACTGGGGCACGTTCTGTTACACCAGCGCCGCCACCGGCGTCGACTACCTCACCGAGATCGACGTCGGCATCTGGGAGCAGCAGCTCGACGACCGGGCCTGGGAGATGTGGGTCGGGGCCAAGCGCGACATCGCCGCGGTGGCCCTGCGCCACGGTGCCTCCATCAGTGCCTGCCACGGGTCCTGCCGCGAGGGTGAGGTCGATCTGGTCCCGGACGAGTTGGGGCGGGGCTTCGGCGTGATGCTCGACATCAAACGGTCCCTGGACCCCAACAACATCATGAACCCCGGCAAGTACCAGCTGGACCGGGCCTACACCTCCCCCGGAGGGGAACGATGAGCGCACAGAACAACGGGGCGGGGCCGTTCCGGTACTCCGAGCAGTACACCCCGCCCGATCCGGTGCGAGCCAGCGAGGTCGCCGTCACCCGCTTCGAGGACGCCTTCGAGGTGGATCCGCGGCTGATGGAGCAGTGGGTCCTGCAGCAGACCTTCCCGAACTGGGACACCCTGCGGATCATGCACGCCCGGGCCGACCACCTGGACTGGATGCACCGGCACTTCGCGGAGAAAGTCGTCTCCGGATCAGAGGTTCTGGCGGAGATCGACGAGTGACCCGGGCCCCGCGGAGGGCTCGATCGGAGGCACCTGTGACGGACGTACCCCAGCTCTACAACTTCGTCGGCGGAACCCAGCGGCCCGCGGCGAACGGACGCACCTACGACCTGGTCGACCCGGTCACGGAGGAGGTCTTCGCACGCGCCCCGCTGTCGGGGCCGGAAGACGTCGACGCGGCCATGCGCACCGCCACCGAGACCTTCGAGTCCTGGCGCGACACCACACCGGCCCAGCGCCAGATCGCGCTGTTCCGGATCGCCGAGGACATCGAACGGCGCGCGGACGAGATCGTGCGCACCGAGTCCCGGAACACCGGCAAACCCATCGGGCTCACCACGGAGGAAGAGATCCCGATGATCCTGGACGCCGTCCGGTTCTTCGCCGGGGCGGCCCGCTGCCTGGAGGGGCGTTCCGCGGGTGAGTACATGGCCGGGCTCACGTCCTGGGTGCGCCGTGAGCCCCTCGGGGTGTGCGCCCAGATCACCCCGTGGAACTACCCCATGCTGATGGCGGTGTGGAAGTGGGCACCGGCCATCGCGGCGGGCAACACCGTCGTGCTCAAGCCCTCCGACACCACGCCCATGACCACCCTGCTGAGCGCAGAGATCATGGCTGAGCACCTGCCGCCGGGTGTGTTCAACGTGGTGTGCGGCGATCGCGACACGGGACGGCACCTGGTGGCCCATCCCGTACCGGAGCTGGTCTCCATCACCGGCAGTGTCCGGGCCGGCCGGGAGGTGGCCCAGGCGGCCGGGGGCGATCTCAAACGTGTCCACCTCGAACTGGGCGGCAAGGCCCCGGTGGTGGTCTTCGACGACGCCGATCCCGCCTCGGCCGCGGCGGGTATCGCGGAGGCGGGCTACTTCAACGCGGGCCAGGACTGCACTGCGGCAACGCGGGTCCTGGCCGGTCCGGGTGTGCACGACGCGTTCCTCGAGGAGCTCACCGGACAGGCCCAGCAGCTGAGCACCGGCCCGCCGAGCGAGGACGGCGTCGCGTACGGGCCGCTCAACAACGCCGGCCAGTTCGACCGCATCGCCGGGTTCGTGGACCGGCTGCCCTCGCACGCCGAGGTGCTCGCGGGCGGGCGGCGGGCCCGCGACCCCGGTTTCTTCTACGAACCCACGGTGGTGGGCGGGCTGCGCCAGGACGACGAGATCGTGCAGAACGAAGTGTTCGGACCGGTGATCACCGTGCAGCGGTTCGACGACGAGGACCAGGCCGTGGCCTGGGCCAACGGGGTCGAGTACGGGCTCGCCTCCAGTTTGTGGACCCGCGACCACGGGCGCGCGCTCCGGGTCTCACGCCGGCTCGACTTCGGCTGCGTGTGGATCAACTGCCACATCCCGCTCGTGGCCGAGATGCCGCACGGCGGCTTCAAGAACTCCGGGCACGGCAAGGACCTGTCCATGTACGGATTCGAGGACTACACGCGCGTGAAGCACGTCATGAGCAGCCTCGACGGTTGAGAACGCGCCTCGGCACCCGGACGTCTCAGGAGGGCGACCGCCATGAAATTCAGTTACGTGATGCTGCCCGACTACCCGGTGGAGGACTCCCTGGAGTCCATCCGGCTCGCCGACGAACTCGGCTTCCACGCCTGCTACGCCGCGGACGAGACCTGGCACAAGGACCTGTGGCTGCTGTTCGCCGCGGCCGCCAGGCAGACGCGTGACATCCGCTTCGGGCCGAGTGTGTCCTCGGTGGTGCTGCGCGAACCGACCCTGATCGCCCAGGCCGTGGCGACCCTGGACGAGTTGTCCGGCGGCCGCGCCGAGGCCGTGCTCTCCAGCGGCAACTTCGGGCTGTTGGCGCAGTACGGCATCGACTGGGCCCGCAACCGCCCGCTGTCCCGGGTCAAGGAAGGGCTGCAGGTGCTGCGTACCTTCCTCGACGAGGGCGTCATCACCCACGACGGCGAGTTCTTCACCTACAACGGGCTGTTCACGTTCGCCCGCCCGGTGCAGGACCGTGTACCGCTCAAGCTCGGCGCCATGCGCGGGCCGAAGTCCTTCCAAGCGGCGGGACAGTACTCCGACGGGTGCCACCACGCGCTGAGCTACACCCCTGAAGCCTACGACTACGCGGTCGACAACATCAGGATCGGTGCCGAACGCGCCGGAAAGGACTGGCGGGACCTCGACATCGGCGCCTGGGTGGTCTTCGCGACCGGGCCGGACTCGGCTGCGGCCAAGGAAGCAGCGCGCAGCATGGTGGGGATCTACGCGTCCTCGATGCCCGAAGAACAGCTGCGCCGCAACGGCGTCAACCCCGCTGAGCTCGCACCGATCGTCGAAGCCATCGGTGCCGGGGACCTGCCCCGGGGTGTCGAGCTGACCAGCCCCGACCTCGCCGAGCGCCTGTCGGTGTCCGGTACCCCGGAGGAGTGCGCCAACCAACTCGCCGGCAACATCGTGCCCAGCGGCGTCAACCACATGATCCTCGCCGTCACCGACCGTTCTCTGGTCAAGGCCTTCACCGGTCGGGACCTGGACGGGGCTGCGGACGTCAACACACAGCTCCAGCTGGTCCACGACAAGATCATGCCCAGGTTCGCCTGAGGCCGCGCGACCCTTGGTCGGCAAGCACTCCGAGGTCCGGTGGGACTTGGCCGGCACGGCCGGGTCCCCGACCTCGGGCAGGATCGGTTGCTGCGCTTCCGGGCAGCGGACTGCGCTCCCTGACCGCAAAAAGGGCCCACCGGATGGTGGACCCTTGGATGACCTGCTTTTTCTGTGTCGGGACGGCGGGATTTGAACCCACGACCCCTTGACCCCCAGTCAAGTGCGCTACCAAACTGCGCCACGTCCCGTGATGGCCGCGCGGGCACCGTTTCCGGCGCCGCCGACGCGGTCGACTCTATCGCATCCCCGGCGGTGATCGGACATCGGGAACGCGGCCCGGGCAGGAACCGGAGGACGCTGATGCGGGGTGTGCCCGGGGGTTCCGGGCGGACGGACGGGCGAGGATCACCACACAGGTCGCGGCGGCGGTCGGGAACTTCCCCTCGGCTGCCGTGTGCGTGCGTGCCCGGATCACCGATCCACAAGGGGTTTCACGTGCCTCGGGGGCCGGGATCCCCGAGGCCACCCTGGTTGACAGGGGCCTGGCAGGCAACAGAGGTTGAAAAACAGCGCATATGTTCAACAAATGGACGAACAGTCCGACGCTGTACACAACCACCCGAGGAGTTCCCCCAGGATGAGCGAGAACAGCCGGTTCGAGCGCGGACGCCCCGTCGTCCTGCGCGGCGGCACGGTGCTGCCCATGGACGACGCCCGCACCGTCCTCCCCGAGACCGACGTCCTCGTCGTCGACGACCGCGTCGTGGAGATCGGGCGCGACCTGGACGTTCCCGACGGTGCCGCCGTCATCGACGCGACCGACGGCATCGTCATGCCGGGCATGATCGACACCCACCGCCACATGTGGCAGACCGCGATGCGCGGGTACGGGGCCGACTGGACCCTGACCCAGTACTTCGTCTGGTACTACATGGAGGGCGGCAAGCTCTTCCGTCCCGAGGACATCCACGCCGGCAACGCCCTGGCCGCCGTCGAGGCCCTCGAGGCCGGGGTCACCACGGTCGTGGACTGGTCGCACGGGCTCCAGACCGTCGACCACGCCGACGCGGCCGCCGACGCCCTCGAGTCGGTCCCGGGTCGGCACGTGCTGGCCTACGGCAACATCCAGGCTCAGCCGGGCGAGTGGGCCACCGACCCGGCCTTCCGTGACTTCGTGCGCCGCCGCTTCGACGGCGACCGGGACATGCTCGACATCCAGATCGCCTTCGACGTCACCGGCGACCCGGAGTTCCCGGAGAAGCCCGCCTTCGAGGCCGCTCGCGAGCTCGGACTGCCGGTGACCACACACGCGGGTGTGTGGGGCGCGACCGGCGACGACTCCATCCGGCTCATGCACGAGCACGGGTTCATGACACCCGAGACCGTCTACGTGCACGCTGCGTCGCTGTCGACCGACTCCTACCACCGCATCGCCGCGACCGGCGGCAGCGTCTCGGTCTCCACCGAGAGCGAGCAGAGCGCCGGCCAGGGGTACCCGCCCACGTGGAAGCTGCGCGAGCACGGCATCCCGGTGTCGCTGTCGATGGACACCAGCGCCTGGTGGAGCGGTGATCTGTTCTCCGCGATGCGCGCCACCCTGGGCGCCGACCGCTCCCGCGAGCACCTGGAGGCGCAGTCGCGCGGTGAGACCGTCACGCACGCGTCGCTGCGCGCTGACCAGGTCGTGGACTGGGCCACCCGCGGTGGCGCCGCCGCGCTCGGCCGCGGCGACGACCTGGGCAAGCTCAGCCCCGGCGCCAAGGCCGACCTGGTGCTCATCAAGAACGACCACTCCCCCGTCTCGTTCCCGATGCTGAACCCGTACGGCCACGTGGTCTTCCAGGCTCAGCGCGGTGACGTGCACACGGTCATGGTGGACGGGCGCGTGGTCAAGCACGAGCACCGCCTGGTCGACACCGACCTGGCCACGATCCGCCGGAACGTGGAGTCGACCATCGACCACCTGCGCAGCAAGCTCGGCGACGAGGAGTGGGTCAAGGGCATGAACCCCGACGTCCCCGAGACGAAGATCCTCGACAACCCGTACTCCTACACGGACTACAAGAGCGCGTCGACGCACGGCGGCTGAGCCGCCGACCACCGTGTGATGGGGCGCCGCCCCGGGCCCGTCCCGGGGGCGCCCCATCTGCGTTCCTGGGGCTCCGGCCGACCGAGGGAGCCGCTATCGCGCCCGGTACAGTTCCTCACCGAGCACGAAGGTGCTGTGCACCGGGTTTTCGAGGAGTTCGGCGGGGTCGGCCTCGAGCGGGTCGACGTCGAGCACGATGAAGTTCGCGTGCAGTCCGGGCCGGATGCGCCCGCTGGTTTCCTCCATCTCCCCGGCGTAGGCACCCCCGGCGGTCAGCGCGGTCAGGGCCTCATCCGGGGCGAAGGCGCGCTCCGGGTGGTACGGCGGCAAGGACGGATCGAGTGAAGAGCCGCCGGTGAGAGCGATGTAGAGGTTCGGCAGCGGCTCGTGCGGTGCTGTGGGTGCATCGCTGCCCAGGGTCATGGGCACACCCGCTTCCCGGAACTTCTGCCAGGGAAAGCCCTGTTCCTGGCGTTCGTCGCCGAGTACGGCCATCCAGTTGTCCATGATGGCGGGGTCGCAGTGCACCGGCTGCATGGAGGCCGTCGCCCCGATCGCGGCCATTCTTTCGACAGTCGTGTCGGTCACCGATTCGAGATGCTCGATGCGGTGCCGGCGGGGGCTCTGTGTCCCCTCTGCGGCGCAGTGTTCCAGCACCTCGAGCGCCATCTCACTCGTGCGGTCCCCGATCGCGTGCATCGCGATCTGCAGACCCGCCGCATCGGCCGCCGCGGCCACGGGCCGGATCCGTTCCGCGCTCCAGATCGGTTTGCAGTTCGCCCCGTTCGCGTAGGGCTCCCGCATGGTCGCGGTGCGCGCGTCGATGACACCGTCCATGATGAATTTGACCCCTGCGATCCGGAACCACGGAGCGTCATCGCTCTCCCCGACGCTCTCACGCAGCGCAACGATGTTCTCGATGCCGGCGAGATCCTGCTCGGGGCTGCTTCCGGGTTCGAGAATCACGTGGCCGGTGATGGGGAAGGGCAGGCGGCCGTCGCGGGCGATGAGGGAGCGGATCGCAGCCACATCAGCCTCGTTGAGCGCCATGTCCGTGGCGCCGGTAACGCCCGATTCCACGTAGGCCCGGAAGGCGTTCTCGAGGTGGCGGACGTGATCGTCCGGCGTGCTGGCCTTCTCCAGGAAATCCCCCGCGTACTGCCGCCCCGCCGTCTCGTACAGCATGCCGGTGGCCTCGCCGTCGGCATCGCGGGCGATCTCTCCCCCGACCGGATCGGGGGAATGCGCATCGATGCCGAGTTCTGCGAGCGCGGCCGAGTTCACCCACACCGAATGCAGGTCGTTCGCGTCGAGATAGACCGGCACGTCGGGCAGGACCTCGTCGAGCATGGCTGCGGTGGGATGCTCCTCCCCCACGGTGTCGAAGAGCCATCCCGCCCCCAGTACGCGGGGTGCACCCGGGTCGGCCCGGTGGGCGGCGACCAGTCGTCCGCGCAGATCGTCGAGGTCGTTGCAGTCCCGCAACTGCACCTTGCCGATCGACTCACCGAACGTCGTCAGGTGTGTGTGCGAATCGATGATCCCCGGAGCGACGAAGGCCCCGCCGAGATCGACCTCGGCGATGCCGGCGTCCTCCGCCTTCTGCGAGCTCCCCTGCTGAGCACCTACGGCGGCGCGGACCTCAGCCGGAGTGCCCACGGCGCTGAAGACTCCGTCGGTCACCGCGAACGCCTCAGCGGTTCGGTGGTCCCTCTCGGACGTGAACACGGTGGCATGGTGATAGATCGTGGTGGACATGGCGGAGGTGCCTCCTTCTGGTTCCGGGGTGGTCGAGTACAGGTCGGGGGTTTCCGGCCGGTCGAGTGTCATGCGCTGTGCCGGACCAGGGCGGTCCTCGACAGCAGGAGATAGGCCCCGGAGGCGACGAGCATGCCTGCAGGGACCGCCAGGTCAAGGCCCGTCGCCGCCGAGAAGGGGCCGACGAAGACGTCGGTGCTGATGCACAGGGACGAAGCCAGGCCTCCCAGGAGCAGGCTGAGGAGCCCGGCCCAGTTCCATCCGCGTCGGTACCAGAAGGTGCTCGCGGAGGATTCGTCCAGGAGCTGGGCACCGCTGTAGTTGTTCCGGCGCATGATCACGTCGGTGGTGAAGACCGCCATGAGCGGTGCGGAGGCGACGACGACCAGCTGCAGGAGGAGGGAGACGGAGGTGGTGAAGTCGTAGACCGCGACCGACACGATGGTGAGCACGGTCCCGATACCCGCGATGATCAGGACCGACGGGATGCGTCGGATCGGGATGCCCAGCGCCTGGAGGGAGAGGCTGGCGCTGTAGGCGGTCATCCCGTTGAGCGCGAGCGCCGATACGATCACCGCGACGGTGAAGATGGGGAAGTACCACGACGGCAGCCCTGACGCGAAGGCCCCCATCGGGTTGCTGACCATGTCGACGCCGGCCCCCGTGGCGATCAGCGCTCCGATACTGGTGAAGACGACGCTGGGCAGTGCGCCTCCCAGAGCCGTGGCCGCGGCGGTACGCCATGCCGGGGTCTCCTCGGGCAGGTAGCGGGCCATGTCCGGGCTGTTGATGAAGGAGATCGGACCGGAGGCCAGCATGGTGAAGCCCACTGTCATGGCGGTCGCCAGGGGCAGTCCGCTGAGTGGCTCGGCGGGGGTGTAACCCAGGTCGAAGTGGGGTGCCATGAACAACGCCGCCACCGCGAACACGAGCACCAGGCCGTTCGAGATGTACGGGTAGATCTTGATGATCAGTGCGTGTCCGTAGACGGCGACGACGACCGTGAGCGCCGAGACCAGGAGCACGACCACGACGCCGAGCGCCCTCGTCTGGGCGAACCCCAGTCGCTCGAGCAACCCGAGCCCGTTCACGGAGGCGGCGGACCAGGTCAGGGAGAGGTAGACCGCCGCGAGCAACCAGCCGTAGAGTCCGACGACCACACGGTTGCCCAGGACGCCGTACATCGCTCGGCTGATGACCGAACCCGAGGTTCCGGCGGCGGGGCCGCCGGCTGCGATGATCCCGGTGAAGACCGAGGCGAAGGCGGAAGCGCCGATGACGGTGAATGCCTGGGCCAATGTGAGCCCGAGCACCGCGATCATCACCGACCCCATCGTGAGGCTGAGGAAGCTGACGCTGGGCGCCGCCCACACCCAGAACAGGGCCCGGGGCCTGCCGTGCCGCTCGGAGTGGGGGATCAGCTCGATGCCTCGGGTCTCGGGCTGCGAGGCGATGTCTTTGAGTGCTTCCGACTGTGGAGAGGTCGGTGTGGACATGGACGGGCCTTTCGACGATGGGGGCTCTCGTCTGCGGTTGCCGCAAGCGTGGCCGGCCGTGGTGTTCCTCGGCACCGGACAGGCGGATCCCTCACCCGGAACGGAAGAGAGATTGGGGATTCACCTGCGATTATGCTTTATTGATCAGGTGACCAATAGAGCGTTTTGTTGAAATTAGAGCAACGGGTGAGCCATGTCAAGGACGACCGGAAGACGAGTGCGCAAGTCACCGCAGCAGCGGTTTGCCGAGATCAAGGCCGCAGCCGGCGACATCGCCCTGGCCGAGGGCCTGCACCACGTGACCATCCGCGGCATCGCAAGCCGCGCCGGAATCACTCCGGGGCTGGTCACGCACTACGTACCGAGCATGGACGAGCTGCGAGCGGACACCTTCGCAGCGCTGGTGCACGCCGAGCTGCTCGAGCTCGAAGCCGAGGTCGCGCAGGCCGATCGGCCCATCGACGCGCTGCGCACGCTGATCAGAACCCTGTTCGATCCGGATCGGGACCCCATCACCGGGGTCTGGCTCGATGCGTGGAGCCTTGGCCGGCACGTGCCGGCGATCGCCGATGCCGTCCGTCAGGAAATGGACTCATGGCAGAACTTCGTCGTGGAACTCATCGACCGGGGTCGGGACAGCGGGGAATTCACCGCGGATGACAGCGACGCGGCCGCCTGGCACCTGATCGGCACGGCGGACGGCCTCAACGCCCATTCGCTGGTGCGTTATCGCGATCCGGCGTCCAGGTCAGGGCTCTTGGCCCGGTCGATGGAACATGATCTGGGGCTACCGGCCGGTGCGCTGCAGGCCCGGGCCGACACGGGCGAAGAGCGATGAGGTGACCCCGGTGGGGGCCGACTCCCGGCTCACCCCGACCGCCGCCCGCGGGCGGCCCGGGAACCGTGCAGGAACGGCCCCTCGAACAGCGGGAGGTGCAGCGGGGACGGGGCACCGACCCCGCCCCACCACCTCACAGCGTCAGGAACACCTTGATCGACCGCCGCTCGCCCATCGCCGCGTACCCCTCCGCGGCTTCCTCGAGCAGCAGGCTCAGGTCGAAGACCCTCCCGGGGTCGATCTCACGGTCCCAGATGCGCCGGACGAGGTCGGACAGGAACCGCCGCACCGGCGCGGGACCTCCGTGCAGGTGCACGGTCGAGAAGAACAACGGTCCGCCCGGCAGTTCCACGTCGTGCGAGACACCCACGTACCCGATGTGACCCCCCAGGCCGGGTGGAGTCGATGGCCTGCATCATCGACTCCTGGGTACCCACCGCCCCGATGACACTGTGCGTGCCGAGCCCACCGGTGAGTTCCCGGACCCGTTCGACCTCGACGATGTCCGTTGCCCCGTAGAAGCGGGCCGGCCCCGGCCGATCCGCGTGGCGCGACATCGCGATGATGCTTCCGGCGCCCAGCTCCCGTGCGGACAGCCCCCCATCAGCCCGACCGCGCCGTCGCCCACGACCGCGACGGTCCGGTCAGGGCCGGCGTCGACGGCGACGGCGACGGCGACGGCACATCCGGGTGCTCCGGGGTGCGGACCCGGGACCCTTCGGCGTGGGGGATGCGGGCATGTTCGGCCTGGGTGCCGATGCCTTCGGCCACGAAAGAACCGTGCACGCACTTGGACTGACCTGCACGTGGCCCATCACCTGGTGCTCGGCCGGGTCGAACCCGACCGGGCCCACCATGCTCCCGCGGTCGGGGATCTTGCTGCCAGAGCAGGGTTCAGCGCCGATATTGGCTCTGGTAGCAAGATCTACTGGGGATC
>NZ_ANBF01000184.1 GCF_000341025.1 Nocardiopsis salina YIM 90010
GTGACCAGCGCCGATACCGACCTCCCCCGACTTTGAAACAGCCCTGCCCTCACCGCAGGGAACCCACGGGAGCCGCGCGAATCTGTACATCGACTCGTTGTTGGCCGACTGGAACGGCAGGAAGTGTGGATCAGCCCCGCACCTCCGCGCATGGTCGCTGTCCTCGATGAGGTAGTGCTCCACCGGACAATCGGCAGCAAAGCTGTCATGGCTGATCAGATCATGCACCTGCTCAACCTGATTGAACAGCGCCTAGTCAAAGTGCTGGTGATTCCGACAGAGCGGGAAGGGCACCCAGGCCTGACTGGACCTTTCACCCTGTTGTCGCTCAGGGATGGGAGGGATCTGGCATACGTGGAGGAAGCCCTTGCTGGCAGGATGGTCCATGATCGCGAGGGCATCCGCACTCTGTCGTTGCAGTTCGGCGACCTGCAAGAGGTGGCACTGTCCCCGGCCGAGTCACAGCGGCTACTGAAGAAGTTGAAGGAAGGCTTCGATGGAACTCAACTGGCATAAGTCCAGCTACAGCGGCAACCACGGGGGCGACTGCGTCGAGGTCGCGGAGACTTCCCAGGCCGTGCACATGCGCGACACCCAACACCGCCACCTCACAACCCTCACCTTCACCCCCGAAGCGTTCACCAGCTTCGTCTCGGACCTGAAGGTCGACGGCTCGGGCCGCTCCTGACGTCCACGGTTCCGCCGCCTCCCCTTCCCGCACCTCCAACGTTTCCAACGCTCCGAAGCCCCGGGCACCCATGACCAGGTGTCCGGGGCTTCATCGTGCCTGCGTGCCGATCCCGCGTGCGTCTCCGCCGCCCCGGTGGTCCATCATCGGTCCGGGGACAGACCCCGCCCTCCTGCCGATACCCCCGACCCCACGAGGAACCTCCGTGAGAGAGACCCGCCGCCTGTTGCGCACCCCCACCGGCCCGGCCCTACTGGCTGCCCTGGCACTCGGCGCCGCCTCGGCCTGCTCGAACGAGGAAGAACCAGCGCCGCCGGAGCAGGAGAACATCCCGGAGACGGATGAGATCCCTGACCCGGGCCTCTCCGGGCTGGTCTTCTTTCACCACGCGGACCACGAGTTCTTCCTGACCTTCCACGATCCCGAGGACGGAAGCCTGGACACCCGGGTGAGCGTGCAGGATCTTGTTCTGACCGCCGAGGAGGACACAGGCGGCTTCGACCCGGCTCGGAGCGAGGAGATCACCTTCTCCCCCGGTTTCGGCCACACGGTGACGCCCACCGACGGGGGCCTGCTCCTGGGCGCCATCGACGAGCAGCGGGCCGCGTACGAGCAGGTGACCACCATCGCCCCGACAGCAGGCCCGGATCCGGAGGGCCCCGGTACCGAAGGCCCGGCCTTCGAGGAGGGCGAGGTCACCTACGAATCCCCACAGTTCAGCCCCGATGGGTCCCATCTCTGGTTCGAGGAAAAAGCCGAGGGCCAAGGGGGCAGCTCCCGCCTTCTGGCCGTCGACCTGAGCACCCCGGAGGCCCAGCCCGAGTTCGTCGGGGAAGCACCCACGTCGTCCATGCCGGCCGCACAGGCCGAGGAGGAGTGGGCCAACCGGAACACGAGGAACCTGTCGGAGCCCGAGAACGCGTACGCGATCAGCGAGGCGGAAGAACCGACCGTCTACACCGAGCCGGAGGGGACCAACGACGCCGGGCTGAAGTTCTTGGCCGACGACGAGACCGGTGACATCATGCCGTGGAACTTCATCCGCGGGGGCGACGGCACCTTCATCGGCCCGCTGGACGGATCGGCTGAGGAGACCGACCACCCTGAACTGTCCGTGTTCGACCTGACCGCCGACGGCACGGTGAGCGACGAGGAAGTGCTGGTCGAGGCAGAGGACAACCCCGTCCACCGCTACTGGTACGACAGCGACGGCGACCGTCTCCTCCTGAAGACGGACGACGGCTACTACTGGCAGGAGATCGACGCCGGAGGCGAGCCGGAACTCGCCTTCGACGCCCTTGATTTCGGGGACGACGAGCTCGCCAACGATGAACTGCCCTTGGGACTCCACGCGCCGCTGAACTGAGCCGCCGAGCTGAGCGGCAGAGCCGGAGCGACAGCGGCACAAGGATCGACAGCTTCGATGACATCCCCGAAGCCCCGGGCACCCATGACCAGGTGTCCGGGGCTTCGTCGTGCCTGGGTCGGCCGTCGACCCGACAGCCAGGGCCGGCCAGCGGGACGGGGCAGAGCAGGGCGCGACATGATTCCCCCGCCACAATCACTTGCCAAGATGGAAAGTCAATGCCACCGTGGAATCATGACCCCAGCGAACCACCCACCCGCGCCCGACCGGACGCCCGGCGACGACCCGATACACCCGCCCGCCAACGCCACGGACACCGCCCCCGCCGTCGAGATCCGCGGCTTCGTCAAGCGCTACACCCCGCGCAAGGGCGAGCCCACCACCGCCGTCGACCGCCTCGACCTGCACGTCGAGCACGGCAGCATCCACGGACTCCTCGGCCCCAACGGCGCGGGCAAGACCACCACCATCGAAACCCTCGTCGGCCTGCGCGCCCCCACCGCCGGCACGGTCCGCGTCCTCGGCGTCGACCCTCGCGCCGACCGCGACCACATCCGCCGCACCGTCGCCGTCCAGCCCCAGCACGCGGCCGTCTTCAACCACCAGACCGTCGCCGAACTCCTGCGGGCCTGGGCCTCCTTCCACCCCGAACCCGACGACCCCGACGCGGTCATAGAACGCATGGGCCTCACCTCCTCCCGCGACGTACGCGTGCACCGCCTCTCCGGCGGCCAACGCCAGCGCCTGCTCGTCGGCACCGCCCTGGTCTCCCGCCCCCGCCTACTGGTCCTGGACGAACCCTCCACCGGCCTGGACCCCAACGCCCGCGAGGACCTTTGGGAGGCCGTGCGCGCCTACCGCGCCGACGGCGGGACCGTCCTGCTCTCCACGCACTCCATGGAGGAAGCGGCTGCCCTGTGCGACCGCATGAGCGTGCTCGACCACGGCCGTATCGCGGCCGAAGGAACGGCGGAGGGCCTCGTCGAGGAGCACGCGCCCGGCGGCACGCTCGCCGACGTGTTCCGTACCGTGACCACCCGCGCCGCCGAGGGCGGGGAGGAGGCAGCATGAGCGCCGAAGCGATCAGCGCCATCGTCAGCAGCACCGGCACCAGCAGCAGCACCGCCGCCATGAACAACGACCCCCACAACACCGGAACCGGAAACCACCAGGGCCCCGGTCGCCCCACCACGCCCGGCGCGGCCGCCCAGCTCCTGCGGCTGCAGACCCGCGAGTTCGTGCGGGAACGCCGCGGCTTCTTCACCTCCCTGATCCTGCCGATGGGCCTGTCCGCGCTCTTCTTCGGGATGGCGGTCCTCACGCCCTCTCCGGCCTCCGGCGGTGGGTTCGACGAGACCGTCATGGCGATCGTCGTCTTCCTGACGGTCTCGACCGCGCCCCTGATGGCCACCGCCGCCTCGCTCGCCGACGCGCGCGCCCGCGGCACGCTCCGACTGCTCGGCACCACCCCCGTCGGCCGCGCGCGCCTGATACTCACCCACATGCCTGCGCGCCTCGGCCTGGTGCTGGCACAGCTCGTTCTGCTCATCGGGATCGGCGCAGCGCTCGGGTTCGTGCCCGTCGCTCAGGGTCCGGCGCTGCTCGGGGTCTCGTTGCTGGGTGTGGCGCTGTTCGGGTCGATCGGTTACCTGCTCGGCGGCCTGCTCCCGACGGCGGAGACGGCGTGGAACGTGTCCACGTTCGTGCAGCTCGTTGCGTTCTTCCTGAGCGGCCTGCTCCCGATGTTGAGCCTGTTGCCGGACCCGGTGGAGAACACCCTGTCGGTGGTTCCCACGTTCTTCTTCGCCGACCTGCTCATCGGTTTGGGGTCGAGCGGGGAGTCCACGCACCCGGTGTGGCTGTCGGTCGCGGTCGTGGCCGGAACCGCCGCACTGATCGCCGCATTGGCAGTGCGGTTGTTCCGTTGGGACCAGGGCGAGGAGCGCTGACCCGGCGCGCCACTCCGCTGCACCGCACAGCGGCACACCACCCCCGGGGGTCCTGGGACGGAGAACCCCTGGGGGTTTCTTGTGCCTGCCGCCGGGGTGCCCGTGCCCCACACGCCTCTGGAATCTCCTGGCCCCGTGCGACCTGGCCCCCAGGTTCGTTTCCCCCGATCCGGAATTTTCCTGGGGCCATCGGGGGTCGAATTGTCCAGATAAATCACCCAGGAACGGAACAAAATTCCTGGCAGCTGGAAGATTTCCGTCTCCGGTTGCCCATGAACCCCGCTCTTCTGTCAGCCGCGTGGCCTAATCTGTGCTCAAGACCCGCCTGACCCCACAGAGGAGATCTTTCACAACTGAACAAGCGGTGACCCCGCGACGGTTTTACACCGCCCGGGGCCGTGGCCAGCAACCAACACTCCTTTAGACAAGGACTTTGCCAGCATGCTCAAGTGTATCGCTGCTCTTTTCGGCTATGCCCAAATCCTGCTGACGGGCCTGTTCCGAGCACCCCGCGGACGGCACTCGACCAGGCGCGATGTCTCTCGTGTTTCCCTCGCGCCGGTCCCCTGGGTCCCGCGGACCTTCCGGGTCCACCTGTTGACCCGCTTCCGGTGCTTCGCCTCCGGACCGTGGCCGGCCAAGCGCCAGCGCTCCCGCCGAGTACGCCCCTTCGCCCCGAAGCAGCCCCCGGAACCGCTCAGCGTTCCCGCGCAGCCCGCAGTCTCGGCGCCCTCGGACCGTCCGGCCCTCCTCAGCCCTCCCGCGGCCCACATCCCCGCCGACGAGGTGGCCCTCGTCCGGCCCTACTACGCCGCGCACGAGCGCACCTGCGCCCAACACGAGGCCGAACGGCGCCAACGCGCCGCCGCCGACCGTCTCACCGCCTGGGGAGCCGACCTCGGCACCCTCGCACCGCCCTGCCCATCCCCGCCGGACCTGCCCACGCGGCCCGTACGCATCCGCCCCGGACGGCCGATCCCCGTCCCGCGCCCGCACGACCCACAGCCGCCCGCGACGGTGCCCGCCGCCCGACCCGCGGTCGGCCACGCCTCCCGCGGCTCCGCACGGCCACAGAGCGGACCGTCCGCCCCGATCGCCCACGTGACTCCTCCACCCGGCGCCCCTCACTCTCCGCTCCCCGACCGCCTGCAACACCTGCCCCACCTGTCCCGGCTCCGTATGAAGAACCAGCAGCAGCGAAAGGCCCAGGAGGTGGCGGTATGACCCACTCGATGCACCCACTCGTCACCTGGGAACACCGCCTCTACCCCGGCGACCTCGCCCACGCCCGCACCGTGCGCTCCGACCTGTCCGCCGACCTCGCCGGCTTCGACCCCGACCTGGTCGACACCGTGCAGCTGTGCGTCAGCGAGCTCTTCGCCAACTGCGTGAAGTACACCGATTCCGGGCGCCCCGGAGCCGACGTCCTGCGTGCGCTGTCCCTGCCCGGGCCGCGCACGCTCCGCGTGGGCCTGAGCGACTGGGGTGGCAGCGGGGCCCTCCCACGTATCCCGACCGACCGGACCGACGACGAGTGGGACTGGGCCGAAGGCCAGCGCGGTCTGGCGCTGGTCGAGAACTTGTCCACAGGCTGGGGACATCGGCGGCTCGCACCCTGGGCCGACCTCGGAACCCACGTCTGGGCCGAGTTCGCCCTCGACCCCGCAGGCGTGCCCGCCCTCCCGCCGTTCGTCTTCACCTGCCCCTGACACCGGTGCTCGGGAGGGGCGGGACCGCCGTCCCTCCCGCACAGCGGGTACCCCACGGGTTCGATCAGATCGGGAACTCGTCGAACCACGAGTGCTCGACCAAGTGCTTCGGCAGATACCCCGAGACCACATTGAGCTCGAACTCCGGATCCACCTGCGCGATGTCATAAGCCATGCAGGCGAAGGCCAGCAGACCCAGCGGGAAGACACCATCGATGTCGTCTGCGCGCTCCGGCGTCGCAGTCCAGTACTCACCGAAGGCCGCCACACCAGCTGCCAGCGCCTCGTTGAACGCTGCCGAGTCCCGCTCCACCAAACGAAGCAGAACCAACATCTCAGGGAAAACCAACTTCCCTACAGACTCCTCATCACCGAAACCGGACACCTCCGGGTCAGACTTTTCCACCGCCGCAGCGAGCTCTTCCTCGAACCCGTCCCGGTGCAACACCACCGCCTGCAACGCAGAAATCCAATGATAGACGTACTGCGCGTACTCAGTACTTTCGGACTCACCACGCTCCCGGATAGTCTCCACCGGGATACTGCACAGGTAGTTCAGGCTCTTCTCATGACGACAGACCATGGAATAAAAGAAGGCATTAACCCATGTCTTCGCATTCAAGTCTGAACTATTTCTTGGAGCCTGGACCGCCTTATCTTGACGGTCAATGAACAGTTCAATCCCCTCACCCTCGGGAGCCACTTCGAGATTGATCATCGCATTATATGCCTGCATGACCAGCACCCAGGACTCCCATGTCTCAACGTAAGCGACTCGAGGGTCAGCCGCTGTCATATATTGAGAACGCGTCGCGATCGCAGTCGCAGCCCTAAGGGAATGAACCGGGGAAGAGGATACAACACTCACCCACTCCCCAGGACCTTTTCCAATGATCCTTTTTGCTGCATCACCAACGCGGTGACTGAGATCGTGACGATCAATTTCAAAAACCATTTTAGCTAACCTCTGATATCAAAGAACCGAATAGACTCTCCTCTGCCCATATTCCTGTCTTCAGGAGACAACGGGGCCCGACGGTGGGGCAAGGTACTCACTGGAGGACGGGCGGCCGCGCAAGCAGGCGGACAACGATGGCGAGGCAGGGTCAGATGGCGAACTCCCCACGCCAGGACCCCTCCAGCAGGTGCTTGGGCAAATATCCCGACACCACATCGAACGAGAACTCATCATCGGAAGCAGCAAGGTCCCAAGCCCAGCACGCGATCGCCAACAAGCTCAGAGGGAGCAGGCCCTCCTTGTCGTCTTTTCGCTCAGGGTCGGAGGTCTGGTATTCCCGGTACGACTCGAGCGCTCTCGCCAACGACTCATTGAACGCAGCGCTGTCACGCTCAGTCAGACGCAACAGCACATCCATGGGCGGGAACACCACCTGGTTCAGTACATCCGCGTCCCCGAACTCCACCCGATCCGGCTGCGACAGCTCCATCGCCGCCAACAACTCCCGACCGAACTCCTGAGGCCGCCCCTTCACGAACGCCTGCAAAGCACCCACCCAGTGATAGGTGAACGGGTTGTACTCCGCACCATCGGATTCCCCTGCTTCCCGCAACACCTCCACCGGGATCTCACACAACTCCTCCACCCGCGCATGATCCCGGCACACCACAGCCAAGAACAACGCTTGCGTCCAGTTCGAAGCGTTCAATGCAAAGTGGGGGCCAAGCGTGGAAGAGCTGCGGACCTCATGATTCACCATGAACTCGCGCTCCTCACCCGGGGGATAATAGTAGAGCATGAGGACAGCATGATGCAGCTGCATGGCCGAGGCGAAAGCTTCCCATGTCTCCAACCATTCCGCATGCGGATCAGCGTGAACGCCGAGAATCACATCGAACCACAAAGTAGACATGCCACGGTAAATACCCCGCTTGCCGTCAGCCACCCTGCTGGTCCAAAATTCGCGATTATCCGAACTCTTATCCCAGAGCTTCGGGTTTACACCCTTATTGACATGATGCCGAGGAATTTCAAATTTCACGGGTTTCACTAAATTCTCCACCTACGTGGCTGCGCTCCCGCGCAACTTGGATCCGGTCTACTCAAGGCAGCCACTCTCGACACGATCAGATCGGGAACTCACGCTCCCACAGACGCTGCAGAATACACTCCGGGAAGTACGTGGAACTCAGGTCCGGCACGAAACCCACCTCCTGACGCAGGTCATAGGCCACGCACGCCAGCCCGAACAAGGTCAGCGGGAGCACACCCTCCGGGGATGAGCGCCGTTCCTCGGTGGCCGTGTAGTACTCGCGGAACAGCTCCAGGGCCTCACGCATCGCCCCGTTGAAACCATCACTGTCCTGCTCGGCCAGTTGCACCAGCACCTTCATCGGCGGCACGGCCAGGCAGCGCAACTCTTCAGCACCCCAGGCATCGGCGTGCTCAGGCGTGGCCAAGCGCAACGCCTCATCCACCTTGCCGGCCACAGCCGAACGGTTCACGAAGAAGCTCTGCAACGCCTCGGCCCACGCGTAGACGAACTCGTCCTCGACCACACCCCGCGCCTCGATCCTCTGGCGGAGATCCGAGATCGGCTGCAGCGCCATGACCGGCACCACCGAGTCCAGCCGGCACGTCAGAGCCAAGCAGAACGTCTCCAACCACGTCTTCATGTCCGCGCCGGGACCCGGCTCGATCGGGCCGAAGGTGCGCACCTCCCCGAGCACACCGACCTCGGTCGCCTCATCGGTCAGGCTCGAGCTCAGGAAAGCATGGCCGATCTGGGCCCAAGCTGCCCAGGGCACCCACGTCAGCAGCTCAGCGCCCCACGGGTCGTCCGCGACGCCGGCCAGAGCCCAATCACGCAGCTGCCGGTGGACCTCCGGAAGACGCGTGACATCCTCATCCACGCTCTCCACCAGCCGATCGACCGACTCGATCTCAAGGCTGCGGACCTGCTGACGCAGTGGTGGCGTGGCCTCGTGGCGCTCGACCATGGGGACCGCATCCGGCTCCGGACCGTCGCTCGGAGCCTGCACACCGAACCGGTCGAGCAACGCCTGCGGGTCCACCGGGTCCGGGATGTGGGCGCGGTAGGGGAACTCGTTCTTCCACGCCCGTTCCAGGATCTTGCGCGGGAAGTAGGTCGAGCTCAGATCGGGCTCGAACGAAGGCTCCACCCGGTGTAGGTCATGGGCCACACACGCCAGAGCGAACAACGAGCGGGGCACGGTGCCGTCGAGGTCCGGCCCCTCGTCCTCGTCCTCATCTTCGTCGTCACCGACTTCAGTAAAGAAGCTCTTGAAGCCGACGAGGCCCCGATACATCTCCTCGTTGAACCCCTCGGAATCACGTGCGGCCAATCGGCCGAGCACCTTCATCTGCGGAACAACAAGCCTCTCCGCATCCTCAGAATCCAGCAGCCACAGGCTCTCCGGCTCACACAACCGCAACGCCTCAGCCAGGTTCGCCTCGAACGAAGGCCGCTGAAGTACGAAGTCCTGCAACGCCTCAGCCCACGACCAGACGAACTCATCCCGAACCGATCCCCCGCTCTCCGACCACTGACGTAGAACAGGCACAGGGATCCGAGCCAACGCATTGACCCGATCCCGATCACGGCACGTCATCGCCAAGAACAACGCATCCAACCAAACCGACACGTTGTACGTCGACATAGGACTCTGGCCGGTGAGCGCACGAACCTGGTGGTACATCAACCGCTCGAACGACTCACCCGGCTCAGCCGCACCCATGGCCAACAACGCCTCAGAGGCCTGCATCCACGCAACCCACGCCTCCCACGTCAACCGCTCCGAAACTTCAGGATCCATCGAGAAGCACAGGAGCGCGTCCATAGAGATAGGGGCCATATACATGTCTACCGAATGCGGCGACTCTTCGAACACGGGCATATTCTCTTCGAGCCGCCCGGTAACCCTTTTCCGACCAAACACATATCCAGGATGGGCGGAATCGTGCCGATGAACGAAGGCTGAGATCAGAAAACCCCTCAGATGGGGAACTCGTCGAACCACGAGTGCTCGACCAAATGCTTCGGTAGGTACCCCGAGACCACATCAAGCTCGAAGTCCGGATCCACCTGTGCGATGTCATAAGCCATGCACGCGAACGCCAACAGCCCAAGCGGGAAAACTCCATTGATGTTGTTGGCCCGTGACTCGGTCGCGGTCCAGTACTCCCCGAACGCAGCCACCCCAGCAGCTAGCGCCTCGTTGAACTTCTCCGAGTCCCGCTCCACCAACCGAAGCAGAACCAACATCTCGGGAAACACGAGCCTCCCCACGGACTCATCGTCACCGAAACCAGAAACTTCCGGATCCGACTGCTCGATCGCCGCAGCGAGCTCCTCATCGAATCCGTCCCGATGCAGTACCACCGCCTGCAACGCAGAAATCCAATGATAGACGTACTGAGCGTACTCAGTTCCCTCAGATTCACCGCGCTCACGAATTGAATCCACAGGAATGCTGCACAAGTAGTTCAGGTTTTTCTCATGACGGCAGACCATGGAGTAGAAGAAGGAATTCACCCAAGTCCGCGCATTCAAATCTGAACTATTCTTGGGAGCCTGAATCGTCTTTCCCTGGCGGCCAATGAAGAGATCAACCTCGTCACCTTCAGTCGCCGCTTCGAGCCGCAACATTGCATTATATGCCTGCATGGCAAGCACCCAGTATTCCCAAGTTTCAATATAAGCAGCGCGAGCATCTGCTGCTGTCATGAATTTAGAACGGACCTCAAAAACAGAGGCCGACTTGATTGCATGACCCGGGTGCGAAAAGACAATATTTATCCATTTTTCAGAGCTTTCTTCGAGCCTTCTTTTTTCTGCCTCGTCAACTCGATGACTCAGGTCGTGATTTTCAATCTCGTAAACCATATAAAACTAGCTCCTTAGATCAAAGAAACGCAGAGACTCGCCCGTGTATCCGGTTTTTTCGCTATGCTTCCCCTTTCCTTCAACATAATGAACCTTCCCCTCTAGTAGCTTGAGGTCAATGTCATCAGCGATGTCAGATTCGCGCCCACCCCTTTCTCTCATGAGTCTAATGATTTCATCGAAATATTCACGGGTGCCTTGCTTGACCTTGTACTGGTTCGCCCCCTCGCCGATGGTCCTGGATCCGAGCTCTGTACTCTGATTGGACTTCGCTTCAACGACGACATAGCCGCCGTCCTTGGTTCGGTAGATCATATCGAACTGACCTGAACCCGAACCGGGCGCAGTGTCAGGGATGGGGATGGGGTTAGGGCTGTCCGGGGTATCCGGGGCCAGCTCGGGAAGCTTCTTCTCCCGGACAACGGTCCTTTCTCCCACCCCTTCGACCTTTACCGTTTCTTCGTACTTGAGCCACTTGGTCCCGTCGAAGCGATCCAGGACAGCTCTGTGCCCCGCAATTTCACCGACGGTCTCCGACAGCTTCGTCGCCTTGTCAGCCCAAGGCTTGCGGAACTCCCTGGACTTGTTCGCCTCCGCCGACTCCTTTCCGAAGGTCTCCTTTTTGTCCTGCACGATTTTGTTGAGGTCTCTGAACATTGAGTAGGCGTAGCTGCGCTTCCTCATGACCTGGTCCAGCGCCGACATGATCGTACGCATGGAACCCTTGGGGTTCGCTTCCACCTTCGTCATGATTTTTTCGCCCAGGTACTTCACCGCATTGGTCTGCACCTCACCCTTCTTGAGGCTGAGCGATCCGTCGGGGGCCTTCTCAAGCTTGGGGATCGTACTGTCTTTCCCTCCGATCGGAATGGAGTCTTCTGTGCACCTGCGGGCGCCGTCGCTTTTATAGAAGATGTCTCTGAGGCCCTTGAACTCAGGGTCGTTGAGGCGGTTGATGAAGTCCCTGACCCCTGCGTCCCAGGAGCTGTGGTCAAGATCCTTCAGGTAGGGCTCGGCCGCCCTCCTGCGCTCCTCGGAGGTCTTCGAGCTCCAGCGCTCGTCCGATGGCCCTCTGGTGCTGGAATTGTTGCTGGAGCTGTTGTCCCCGCTCCCGCTACCGGATCCGCTGTCGCCGCCCGGACCACCGGTGGGCGGCACAGGTGGCTTCCCTCCACCACCGCCGCGCCCGACTGCCTCCGCTGCGCTACCGCCTCGGCTCGTATCAGTGTTCCGATTTTCCGGTGATTCGGCTCTGTCGCTTCGTTGGCCACCCGAGGAGTTCTCAGAGATTGCGTTCTTTTCCTGAGAACCGAACATCTGCTCGACAGTATCCGGAATTTTGTCGCCCTGGAGTGCTTCTTCCGTGTCCTTTTGAGTGCGCTCCCTGACCAGGACATCGCCTGCACTCTGTTTCACCGTGCGATGGCGCGGCTCCGGTCCGGAGCCCGGAGATCCGCCTGACCTGCTGAAAGCGCCGAAGGGGCTGGCCGTGAATGCAGCATTCATTATCTGATTGAATGCAGTATTTACATCATTCTTCTCCCGCTCCGTGGAGTCGTCCTTCTTGTCGGGCGCATTACGGTCAGCACCGAAGCCTTCTGCAGAGTCCCGATGATAAGCTTCCACGATTTGGGCGAACTTTTCATTTCCTTCCCGCAGGTGCTCACTCGGGTGATCGTTCCGGACCGACTCAGGGAGCCTGGGGTCCCCGGCGGACACAACTTCGTTCGAGTCGATCAGGTCAGCCCGGTCCGCATGCGCGCTGGAGTCAGGGGTCACGCCATCGGCGTTCTCTCGCAGCAAGGCCTCAGTGAGCTCACTGTGCCGGTCGGACATGGAGTCCTGCTGCGACCCCTGACCAGAATCGGGGCCGTTGTCCTGGCTGCCGAGGGGTTCCGTGCCGTCCTCGCGCAAGGCAGCGGCGACGGCCTCGCGGGCGAGCCTGTTGCGGTCGACACCGCGCTCGTTACTGCTGTCGTTGTTGCGATTGCTACTGCTGTCGTTGCTGGAGTCGTTGTTCGAGTCGCGGTTGTCGGACTGGGAGTTGGCATCGTTGCTGCCCGACTCCGAACCCCGGCCGCCGGCGCCATCACCGCCCATGCCGCCGCCCGAGTCAGTACCGCCCGCGGCGGTACGCGCGCCGACCTCGGTGGCGGTAGCAGTGGTGGTGCGGGTGGACTCGGGGGTCTGCGACGAGGAGTTCGACGAAGACGAATCCGTGGAAGACGCGTCCGAAGAGGACGAGTCCGTCGAGGACTCGGAACCGGAGTCCCCACGCGCGGCCGTCTCGGTGTGCGACCACCGGTCACC